>JBEVHG010000001.1:0-17086 GCA_040511335.1 Mycobacterium sp.
TGCCGGTCCCGTTGCCAGCCGACGATACGGAAAGCGATTGGCGTGACGACTGGGACGACGGCGTCGAGCTGCTCGAGGCAGGCGAATTCGAGGCCGCGCTCGCATGTTTCGAGCGGGTTGTCTCTGCCCTACCCGGCGAACCCGGACCGAAGCTGGCGTCCGCAGCGACGGCCGAGTTAGCGCTCGGCCTTCCGGCCGCAGCGGATGCCGAAGGTTTGCGGCGGTCGGCCGAGCGGTACTACCGGACGATCTGGCGCACGGACCGTTCCATGGTGAGTGCAGCGTTCGGTCTGGCCCGCCTACTTGTCGCCCGTGGCGACCGGCCCGGCGCGGTCGAGGTTCTCGACCAGGTTCCGTTGACCTCGCGCCACTACGGCGAGGCGCAACTGACGTCGGTGTTGATGATGCTCGACGGGTGTCCGATCACGGAGATCACCGAAGCCGATCTGCGCGATGCGGCGCGTCGTGTCGGCGCTTTGGCCGAGACCGAGCCGCGAGTCTTGCAGATCCGTGCTCTGACGCTCGGAATTGCATTGGACTGGTTGCGGTCCGGCGCGACACCGGCTGTGGATCCGCTCTTCGGTCACTCGTTCAACGAACGCGGCCTGCGGGCGGCGATCGAGGAGACGCTGCGAGAACTCGCGCGGCACTCGCCGCGGCGGCGCCATCGCCACAACCTCGTCGACCTGGCGAACGCGATCAGACCCCCGACATGGGTGTGAGCTTGTCCCACGTTGCAGTCACGCCACGGCGTTGTGCCTGCTCAAAGCCAGCACGGTGTGGGGCACGATCATCGACAGTGCTGATTGTGCTTCCACGGCGCTGATCGTGGCTTCTGCTACCTTTGGCCCAATGGACCGGTTCATCGTGCCCGCAGCGGCCAGCATCGTGGTCGGCCTGCTGTTGGGCGCGGCGGCCATTTTCGGGGTGACGCTGATGGTGCAGCAGGACAGTAAGCCACCGCTGCAGGCGGGCGATCCGGCGTCATCGGTGCTCAACCGGGTCGAGTACGGCGACAGAACTTAACTTGGCCGCGCCGCTCTCGCGGCGCTGGTTGTGGGTGGTCACCGCGGCGTCGCTGATCCTGACCTTCGCCCAGTCGCCCGGACAGATTTCGCCCGACACGAAGCTCGACCTCACCGCCAACCCATTGCGCTTCCTGGCCCGTGCCGCCAACCTGTGGAACAGCGAGTTGCCGTTCGGCCAGGCCCAGAACCAGGCCTACGGCTATCTGTTCCCGCACGGGACGTTCTTCCTGGCGGGCGACCTGCTTGGCCTGCCGGGCTGGGTAACCCAGCGGCTGTGGTGGGCGCTGCTGATCACCGTCGGGTTCTGGGGCCTGCTGCGGGTCGCCGAGGCGTTGGGCATCGGCAGCCCCACCTCGCGGGTGACCGCCGCCGCCGCGTTCGCGTTATCTCCGCGGGTGCTCACCACGCTCGGCGCGATCTCGTCGGAGACGCTGCCGATGATGCTGGCGCCGTGGGTGCTGCTGCCGGTCATCGTGGCGTTGCGCGGTGCGGGTTCGGTGCGTGTGCTGGCCGCCCGCTCGGCGCTTGCCGTCGCGTTGATGGGTGCGGTCAACGCGGTGGCCACCCTGACCGGTTGCCTGGCCGCCCTGATCTGGTGGGCCTGCCACCGCCCGAACCGATTGTGGTGGCGATTCACCGCGTGGTGGGCGCTCTGCATTGTTCTGGCCATCACCTGGTGGGTGGTGGGGCTGGTGCTACTGGGCCGGATCAGCCCGCCGTTTCTCGACTTCATCGAGTCCTCGGGCGTCACCACGCAATGGCTGTCGCTGACCGAGGTGCTGCGCGGCACCTACAGCTGGACTCCGTTCGTCGCGCCGAACGCCACCGCCGGTGCCTCGTTGGTCACTGGGTCGGTGGCGGTGCTGGCGACGACGCTGGTCGCGGCGGCCGGACTGGCCGGATTGGCGATGCGGTCGATGCCCGCCCGCGGCCGCCTGATCACCATGCTGCTGATCGGCATCGCGTTGCTGGCCGCCGCATACTCCGGCGGGCTGGGATCGCCGGTCGCCCAGCAGGTGCAGGCATTCCTCAACGCGGGCGGCACCCCGCTGCGCAACATGCACAAACTCGAGCCGGTGATCCGGCTGCCACTGATGCTCGGCCTGGCTCATCTGCTGGGCCGCATCCCGCTGCCGCTGAGCGCGCCGCGACGGGTGTGGCTCAACGCGTTCGCACACCCCGAACACGACAAGCGGGTGGCCGTCGGGATCGTGGTGCTGGTGGCGCTGTTGGCCGGCACATCGATGGCGTGGACCGGGCGGCTCACCCCGCCGGGGGCATTCGACGTAATCCCGCAGTATTGGCACGACACCGCCGACTGGCTCGACGAGAACAACACCGGAAAGCCCACACCGGGACGCGTGCTGGTGGTGCCCGGCGCGCCGTTCGCCACCCAGGTCTGGGGCACCAGCCATGACGAGCCGCTGCAGGTTCTCGGCAACAGCCCGTGGGGGGTGCGCGACTCGATTCCGTTGACGCCGCCGCAGACCATCCGCGCACTCGACTCGGTACAGCGACTGCTGGCTGCGGGCCGGCCCTCCGCCGGGCTGGCCGATACCCTTGCGCGGCAAGGGATCTCCTATGTCGTAGTTCGCAACGACCTCGATCCCGAGACGTCGCGGTCGGCACGGCCCGTGCTGGTGCACCGCGCCATCGAAGGATCAGCCGGCCTGTCGAAAGTGGCGCAGTTCGGTGAGCCGGTCGGCCCCGGCACGTTGTCGGGCTTCGTCACCGACAGCGGGTTGCGGCCGCTGTACCCGGCGGTGGAGATCTACCGCGTTGACACCACGGGAAATCCCGCCGCGCCCTACCTCGCCGACACCGAGACCATGGCCCGCGTCAGCGGTGGACCGGAGGCCCTGCTGAGGCTTGACGAACGCCGGCGTCTGCAGGGCCAGCCGCCCTTGGGGCCGATGCTGCTGACCGCCGACGCGCAGCGCTCGCGTCTGCCGGTGCCGGTCGTCACCGTCACCGACACCCCACTGGCCCGCGAAACCGACTACGGCCGCGTCGACGACCACTCGTCGGCGATCCGCACCGCCGACGACGCCCGCCACACCTACAACCGGGTGCTCGACTATCCCGCCGGCGGTGCCGACGCCGTCTACGGAAGTTGGACCGGCGGGCGCCTCACCGTGTCGAGTTCGGCGGCTGACTCCACCGCGCTGCCCAATGTCGTGCCCGCGACCGGACCGGCCGCGGCCATCGACGGCGACCCGTCGACCAGTTGGGTATCCAACGCGCTGCAGTCCGCCGTGGGTCAGTGGCTGCAGGTCGACTTCGATCGCCCCGTCACCAACGCCACCATCACGATCACACCGAGCGCGACCGCGGTCGGCGCCCAGATCCGCCGCATCCAGGTTTCCACCGTCAACGGCACCAGCACGCTGCGGTTCGACGAGGCCGGCAAGCCGTTGACGGCGGCGCTGCCCTACGGCGAGACACCGTGGGTGCGGATCACCGCCGTGGCCACCGACGACGGTTCTCCCGGCGTCCAGTTCGGTATCACCGACTTCAACGTCACCCAGTACGACGCATCCGGTTTCGCGCATCCCGTTACCCTGCGGCAAACCGTGCTGGTGCCCGGCCCGCCGCCTGATTCCGTTGTCGCACAGTGGGATTTGGGGTCGGAGTTGCTGGGCAGATCCGGCTGCGCCGAAAGTCCCGACGGTGTCCGGTGCGCGGCGGCGATGGCGCTGTCGCCGGAGGAGCCGGTTAACCTGGGCCGCACCCTGACCGTCCCGGAGCCGATCGCGTTGACGCCGACGGTGTGGGTGCGCGCGCGCCAGGGACCCAAGCTGGCCGACCTGATCAGCGAGCCGAACACCACACGCGCCGACGGCGACGCCGACCCGATCGACGTGCTGGGCTCGTCCTACGCAGCCACCGACGGTGACCCGCACACCGCTTGGACCGCTCCGCAGCGCGTCGCGCAGCACAGGACCCCGCCCAACCTCACGTTGAAGTTGCCCACCCGCAGCGAGGTGGCGGCGCTGCGGGTGACGCCGAGTTCGTCGGAGCTGCCCGCGCACCCGAGGCTGGTCGCGATCGACCTCGGCGACGGTCCACAGGTTCGCCGGCTCGACGCCGACGGCGGCCCGCAGAAGCTGGCGCTGCGATCCCGCGTCACCGACACCGTCATGCTGTCGATCCTGGACTGGGACGACGTGATCGACCGCACCGCACTAGGTTTCGACCAGCTGAAGCCACCCGGCCTCGCCGAGGTCGAGGTGCTCGACGGTCGTGGGGAGCCGATCGCTGCAGCCGACGCCGGCCGCAACCGTGACCGGGCGATCTCCCTGCCCTGCGGCCGCGGCCCGGTAATCGCGGTGGCGGGCCAGTTCGTGCAGACCGCCGTCGACACCACCGTCGCCGAGCTGCTCGACGGCGACCCGATCCCCGCCAAAGCGTGCCAATCCGAGCCGATCGCATTGCCCTCCGGCCAGCAGGAGCTGCTGATCAGCCCCGGCGCGGCGTTCGTCGTCGACGGTATTCAACTGGCCGGTCCCGAGAAGAGCCAATTACGCACGGCTACAACCGTTCCCGTCGAAATCGCCGCATGGACACCCGATCACCGTGAGGTTGACATACCAGCTTCGCAGGCACCGCGGGTGCTGGTGGTGCCGGAAAGCATCAACCCCGGCTGGACCGCACGCACCGCCGACGGGGTCGGGCTGACGCCGGTGACCGTCAACGGATGGCAGCAGGGCTGGATGATCCCGGCGGGCGCGGCCGGCTCCGTCACGCTGGCGTTCGAGTCCAACGCGCTCTACCGCGGCGGGCTGGCCGGAGGGCTGGCCCTGCTGCCGCTGCTCTTGCTGCTGGCGCTGGTGCCGGTGCGCCGCCCGCTGTTACCCGACGAGGCCGCGCGGCCATGGCGGCCTGGCCCGGTGGCGACCGGGCTGGGAGTGCTTGCGGTCGGCGCGGTCATCTCCGGGGCGGCCGGCGTCGTCGTGGTGGGGGCGGCCCTCGGCACGCGCTACCTGCTGCGAGCGCGCCCGCAGCTGTGCGACGCGGTCACGGTCGGGACCGCGGCGGGTGGGCTGATACTGGCCGGCGTGGTGTTGTCGCAGAATCCATGGCGATCGGTCGACGGGTACGTCGGCCACTCGGCGGGTGTTCAGCTGCTGGCGCTGATCTCGGTGGGCGCGCTGGCGGCGTCGGCGGTCACGACTCCGGGCGCTCCGCGGACGCCCGGTGTTTCGCCGACGACTTCGGTCCCCCGCGAAGAGATCGCGCCACCGGCCTCCGAAGTGCAATGAAGGTTGCAGGGAAGGCCCTACCCAAACGCCTTAACCGACTTCGTCGGCGTCGCGCGCGTTGCGGTGCCCCGGATCTCGATGCCGCGGGCGCTGGGCGGCTGCACGGAGATCACGTCGTCGACGGTGAAAGCCACCCGGGGGTTACGGAGACGTTGCGCCACTTCTGGTTTCGGCCGAGTACGTACCCGACATGTCGATCGTCGAGCCACCCGATCGGCTGGTCGCGCAGGTATGCCAGTTCGGCGGCGGTAAAGGTCATGGTGTCTCCCTTCGGGCCCGGCTTCTCCGAAACGCAGTCGCAGGTGTGGCTCGACTTCTAGCATCGGCTGCGTGTCGCAGCTCAATACCGTCCGGGGTCCGATCGATACGTCAGATCTCGGCGTCACCCTGATGCACGAACACGTCTTCGTCCTCTCGCCCGAGATTCTGCAGAACTATCCCGAGGTTTGGGGTGACGAGGAGAAGCGGGTGGCCGACGCGATCACGCGGCTGAACGAACTGAAGGCCCGCGGCGTGGACAGCATCGTCGATCTCACGGTTGTCGGGCTGGGCCGCTACATTTCCCGCATCGAGCGCATCGCGGCGGCCACCGAGCTGAACATCGTTGTGGCGACCGGTGTCTACACTTACAACGACGTGCCGATGTTCTTCCACTTCACCGGGCCGGGTACCGAACTGGACGGACCCGAAACCATGACGGACCTGTTCGTCTGCGATATCGAGCAGGGCATCGCGGACACCGGTATCAAGGCCGCGATTCTCAAGTGCGCCACCGACGAACCGGGCGTCACCGCCGGGGTCGAGCGGGTGCTGCGGGCCGTCGCACAGGCGCACCGCCGTACCGGCGTGCCGATCTCGACGCATACTCACGCGGCCACGAGGCGGGGGCTCGAACAGCAACGCGTCTTCGCCGAGGAGGGCGTCGACCTGTCCCGCGTCGTCATTGGGCACTCCGGCGACACCACCGATATCGACTATCTGGAAGAGCTGATCGGCAACGGTTCCTATATCGGCATGGACCGCTTCGGTCTCGACCTGTTCCTCCCGTTCGAGGATCGGGTGAATACCGTGGCACGCATGTGCGAGCGCGGCCATGACGACAAGATGGTGCTCTCACACGACGCGATGTGTTTCAACGACTGGCTGCCCGAGGAGCTGGTCCCGGTTGCCCTCCCGAATTGGCATTACCTGCACATCCACAACGACGTCCTGCCCGCCCTGAAACAGCGTGGCGTCACCGACGAGCAGATCACCACCATGCTTGTGGACAACCCGCGCAAGATCTTCGAGAACCAGGGCGGCTACTGAGGAGTGCCATGCTGCGTGACATTCGGGACCTGACCGCGACCCCGAGGCATACGCCGCCGAACTGCGTCGACGCTGGGGTTCCATTCACCCTCAAGAAACCTGACGCTGCGCAATCGCATCGTCAGCACCTCCCACGAGCCCAGACGGTCCTCGCTGTAGGCGAGTCAGCAGTGGGTCTGCGGCGGTCACGCGTACCTCGTTGTACGAATGGTGTTGCAATCTCTCAGGTCACGTCGCGATCGAGCCCGGTGGCGCGCAGAAGAGCACCTTCAACGGGCCCGGACCACGGTTCATGGTCTGCTGCTCGGTCCCGGCCGGCATGTGGACCACGTCGCCCGGATGCGCTTCGATGGCCTCCCGCAGCGGCGGAACCAGGATCGTGGCTACGCCTTCGATGACGTAGAGGAATTCGTCCACTGGGTGCCTGTCGGTCCAGGAGGACTCGCCCCGGGAGGGCATCCCACACGCCGACGTGGAATCGATCGCTCTCGATGTAGGTGCGGATCAGTGCATCACCGGGCTCGAAGCGGTCGGTTGGCCCGGGCCGCTGCGGACGCGTGTACAGCGTCGAGGGAACGTCTCGCATCGAGATCACCTGGGGCCGCGTGGCAGGCTCCTGCGGCGCCTGCCTCGCGGAGCCCGAGTCCGAGGAAGGATGCATGGCAGGTCAGACTCCCTGCGTCCATTTGTCGACGACGGAGTGGTTCTGTTCGATCCAGGCCTTGACGGCTTGCAGCTCGTTGCCCTGCCCGGCATTTTCGATGTCGAGCTCGAGGCTCTGGAGCTGTTCCGGTGTCATGTGGAACGCGGCGAGCTGGTAGATGACCTCCTTGTTCTCGGCGAACTTCTTGCTTGCCACGACGTGGTAGGTGTCAATCCCGCCGAAGCTCTGGGCGGGGTCGTCCAGCAGCCGGATCTGGTACTTTTGGAACGCCCAGTGCGGCTGCCACAGCGTCACGACCACAGGCTTCTTCGCCTTGATGGCCGTATCGAGGGCAGCGAGCATCGCCGGAGTGCTCCCGTCCACGATGTCGTAGCCGGTGAGGTCGTAGTATTTCACCGCCTTCTCGTGCGCATCGTCCATGAGGCCCGAGCCCGCCTCGATGCCGACGATCTTGCCGTCGAACTCCGCGGCGCGCCCCTTGATGTCCGTGATGGACTGCGCGTCGACGTACTGAGGGACAGCGAAGCCCTGAATCAGGGTGTCGTACCACGTTCCGACATCGACGAAGTCGTCGCTGAAGCGTTCCCAGTAGTCTTCGTGCACCTTGGGGGTGCTCGTAGTGAACAGATCGATCTGTCCCTGCGCGACGCCGGTATAGAGCGCGGCGACCTCGAGGTTCTTGAGCTCGACCGTGTAACCCTGTTGCTCGAGCAGTTCCTTCCACAGGTTGCTGGTGGCGATTGTCTCGGCCCAGGGGACGGTTCCGATGGTGATGTGCTTGTCGTCGGCGCCTCCGACCTGCTGGGTCTGACCGCTGCACGCGGGGATGGCGAAGACGAGGAGTGCGGCGCACGCCGTGATCAGGAGACGGCGGACCCGGTTGAGAGGGGACACTTTCGTTGATCCTTTCGTTCAGGGGCTGATCACAGCTGTCGTTTGCCAGGGCGATGGGGACCACCCGTTTGCCATGAGCATAGGACGGAGTTGTCTCCGGTCGCGGGCCGTGTGGTGATGGTGGCCGATGAGGGTGCTGCCGGTCAATCCGACGAAGTCGGAGGGGCCCGGCTTTCTCACGGCCGGTTTCTGGCGTTGCCAGTAGAACTCGCCTTCGACGATGCGTGGGCCGCTGATTGCAGCCGGTCACCGGTCCATGGCGGATTGGGCCAGCAGCTGGTCAGCGTGCATACCTCACGCTGAGCGTTAGACGCGAAAGTTGCTCTCTACGTGCCGTTTTGATCGGCGTACCCTTCCAACCATGACCACCACAACTTGGCGCGATATTGCCGATCACCTCACACCGGAGGAGGTCGGCGAGCTGGAGCGTTTGGGAGGCATTGGGCGACGAGCCATCCACGCTGTTGCTGTCGCATTTCGCGAAGTCCAGCAGATGCTCGACGAGCTACTACGACGACAGAGCGGGCCGGTGAGCGATGACACCGCAGCTGCTCCAAGAAAAACCTCGATCATCCACCGCGTGCAGCAGTTTCGGTCCGGATAGCGCCTCGACTATGCGACCGGCTCGGCCACGTTCCTGACCGCGCTGTCCAACGACGGCACCGGCCGCTGCTTGCGAGACTCCCAGCGCCGCAACGCAACTCGGCAGGGCGACTCGACCATCGCGTAACTGACCGCCGCGATCGCGAAGCCGAACACCAGCGTCAGGACCAGCACCACGGGCATGTGACCGTTGAACGGGAACTCGCCGATGACGGGGAACACCATCGCCAGCGCCGCCAGGTGCCAGATGAACAGCCCGTAGGACCACCGCCCCAGCGTCACCATCGTGGTGTTGCCCAGGAGCCGGTGCGGGGTGTCCGGGCGGTCCAGCACCAGCGGGGCGAGCAGCGCCGCGGCCACCACCGCGCCCATCGCGATCTTCAGCGCGAACTGGTCCACGGTGCCCGGGGTCAGCCCCTCCGGGCCGGCCAGCGGTGACGCCGCGACCAGGAACGCCGCCACCGCCACCGCCGCCATTAACACCCGCCGCCGGGCCAGCCGGTGCGGCCGGCCGATCGGGGCGACCGTCAATTCGGCCAGCAGCATGCCGGCGGCGAACCAGGAGAAGAACGCCGGCGGCCAGTTCAGCGGGTTGACGCCGTAGGGGGCGTCGAACGGAATCAGCGCCCAACCCAGGCTGGCGAGGCCGGCGGCCGCGATCACCGGTATCCGGGCGCGCACCGGCACTCGGCGCACCAGCAGCGCCAGCAGTGGCAGCGCCAGGTAGAAGGTGACCTCCACCGACAGGCTCCACATCTGGGTGAGCCCGGCGGTCAGCGTCAACGGCACGTAGATCTGGGTGAGCGACAGGTTGGCCAGCCACACCGTGAGGTCGGCCTTGACCTCGGGCAGCAGCGTCAGGATCACCACCACTGCCACCAGGTAGGCGGGCATGATGCGCACGACGCGGGACCGCAGGTAGTGCCCGGTCGACGGGATGGGCCGCAGACCGCGCGCCGCGGCGGCATGCCCGCGCCACAGCAGAAAGCCCGACAGCGCGAAGAACACCGCGACCGCGAGGTCGAACCGGCCGAACAGACGTCCGGCTACCCCGCCGGTGTGCCCGGTCTGGAAGGCGACGTGGGTGACGACGACGCCGACGGCCGCACAGGCGCGCATCCCCTCGACCGCGGGCAGGAAACTGCGCGTTCCGCCGACTTGCTCGGATGTGGCCACGGCGACCAGTGTGCCGGGCGTGGGCAAAACACCCCAAAAGTGGGTGGTCATGCGGCCGTCGGCAGGTGCCAGCTGGTAAGCATCGACCTTAGTTTGTGCTGTTAGGGTCGAACGGGTTTGCCGCTGCCTGGTCGGGGCATGCGGCGGTGGAGTATGGGTCGCGCAAACCGAAGGAGGCACGGTTTGAACCGCGCAGTGGCGCTGCGTATCGCGGCGTGCGGACTGATGGCGCTGGGTGCAGCATTGCTGATCGCCGCGCTGTTGCTGTCCACCTACACCATCGGCAAGATCGCCAAAATTCCGCTCGACGTGGACACCACGCTGGTCAGCGACGGCACGGGGACCGCCCTCGACCCGGCGTCATTGGCGGGCGACAGATTCATCATCGACGGCAATGTGCCGCTGGCGCTGCAACAGCAGGTCAGCGTGGAGTCGCCGTCGAACGCCGATGTGGTGACTGTTCAGGTGGGCAGCACGCTGCGTCGCACCGACAAGCAGCAGGACGCCGGCCTACTGCTGGCGATGGTGGACACCGTCACGCTCAACCGCAGCACCGCGCTGGCCGTCACCAGTGAAAGCAACCCCGGTGGCGCGGTGCAGAAGCCGCGAACCATCGAGGACGACCAGCCGCCGACCAATATCGCGCTGCCGCACGAGGGGCTGGCGTACCGGTTCCCGTTCGACACCGAGAAGAAGACCTATCCGTTCTTCGACCCGATCGCCCAGAAGCCGTTCGACGCCAACTACGACGGGGAAGAGGATGTCAACGGCCTGACCACCTACCGGTTCACCCAGAACGTCGGATATGACGCCGACGGCAAGCTGGTCGAGCCGGTCAAGTACTCCTCGCTCTACGAGGACGATGCGGACAGCGAGGTCACCGCGCGGGCGTCGCTGTGGGGTCTGCCGGGTGACCCGAACGAGCCGATCAAGATGACCCGCTACTACGCCGCGAAACGCACGATGTGGGTGGATCCGGTGTCGGGGACCATCGTCAAGGCCGAGGACCACGCCTACCACTACTACGCGCGGGATGCCCTCAAGCCGGAGGTGACATTCGTCGACTACACGGTCACCTCCAACGAGGAAACCGTCGAATCGCAGGTCGCCGGTGCACGCGACGAGCGGGACCGGGTGGCGCTGTGGGGCCGCATCCTGCCGATCACGTTCACCGCGATGGGGCTGGTGGCGTTGATCGGTGGCGCGCTCCTGGGGTCGTTCAGCCTGAGGGCCGAGTCCGCGTTGATCGACCCCGGCCTGGACAGCTCCGACGGTGGTTTCTTCGGCCGGCGTGAACCCGACACCGGGCCGATGCCTGCCGCGGAGGCCGAGACCGAAAAGCTGCCGGCACAGCGGCCGTCGGATTTGCCGCCGGATCGACCGGTCTGATCGCCCGCTTCTGGGTGTCGGCCTATCCGCTGGCGCTGGCGTTGGTGGTGACGGCGCCACTGCTGGCGCCGGGTCATCTGCTGCTCCGCGACGCGGTGTCGACGCCGCGGTCGTATCTGTCCGACGCGGCGCTCGGTCTGTCGGAGGCCGCGCCACGGGCGTTGCCTCAGGATTTCGCGGTGGCGCTGGCGTCGCATGTGGTCGACGGCGGCGTGGTGGTCAAGGCGCTGCTGGTGGCCGGGTTGTGGCTGGCCGGCTGGGGGGCGGCCCGGTTGGGGGCGACGCTGGTGCCGGAGGCGGGTGTTGCGGGCCAGTTTGTGGCCGCCACCATCGCGGTCTGGAATCCCTATGTCGCCGAACGGCTTTTGCAGGGCCACTGGAGTCTGCTGGTCGGCTACGGCTGCCTGCCGTGGGTGGCGACGGCCATGCTGCGGCTGCGCGCGTCAGTCACGATCTGGCCGGCGTTGTGCGCCCTGGTGTTCTGGACCGCGCTGGCCGGGCTGACGCCGACCGGGCTGATGCTGGCCGCGGCGGTCTCGTTGACGTGTGTGTTCGCGCCGGGCGGCGGGCGGCCGCGGTGGCTGTGCGCGAGCGTGGGTCTGGGCACCGCGGTGCTGGCGGCGCTGCCGTGGCTGGTTGCCGCGGCGGCGTCCGGCACGCTGTCGTCATCGCAGGCCACGGGCGTCACCGCGTTCGCGGCGCGCGCGGAGCCGGGCCTTGGCACGTTGGGCAGCCTGGCCAGCCTCGGCGGGATCTGGAACGCCGAGGCCGTACCCTCCTCGCGGACAACCCTTTTCGCGGTGGTTTCCGCGGTGGTGCTGCTTTCAGTAGTGGCCGCCGGGTTGCCGGTGGCGCTGCGTCGGCCCGCCGCGGTGCCGCTGTTGATCCTGGCGGCCGTCGCTGTGGTGGTGCCGGCCGCGATGTCCACCGGACCCGTCCTGGCGTTCATGGAAGCGACGGTCCGGGCGCTGCCCGGGCTGGGGGTGCTGCGCGATGCGCAGAAGTGGGTGGCGTTGGCGGTGCCCGGCTACGCGGTCGCGGGTGCGGCGGCCGTGGTCACGCTGCGGCGCTGGATGCCGGGCGCGGCAACGGCGTTGGTGTGCTGTGCCGCGCTGCTGGCGACGCTGCCCGACCTGGCCTGGGGGGTGGGCGGCAAGGTCGCCGCGGTGCACTACCCACCGGGCTGGGCGGCGGCCGCGGCGGTGATCAACGCCGACCCGCGGCCGGTCGCGGTGCTGCCCGCGGACAGCATGCGGCGGTTCGCGTGGGCCGGCCCCGCGCCGGTGCTCGACCCGCTGCCCCGCTGGGTGCGTGCCGATGTGCTGACGACGGGTGACTTGACGATCTCCGGGCAGACGGTGCCCGGCGAGGGCGGGCGCGCCCGCGAGGTGCAGCAGCTGCTGCTGACCGGCGCCGATCGCGAGGCGCTGGCGCGCGCCGGCGTCGGCTGGGTTGTCGTCGAATCGGGCGGCGGCACAGCGCCTTTGGCGCTACCGGTGGCCTACCGCGACGGAGACTTGACGGTGTACCGGGTCGGCGGCGACCATCCGGAGGCTTCACACCGGGCGCTGCTGATCGCCGCGCACCTGGTGTGGCTGGCGATGCTCGTGCTCGGCGCCGCCGGCACCATGCCTAGACCACGCCGCTGACGCGACGCCCGGCATACATCGACTCCAGCACCGTGCGCATCGCGTGCGCGCTTTGCCGCCAAGAGAATTCGCCGCTGCGAGCCTGCGCCTTGGCGCCGAGCTGGTCACGCAACACCTGGTCGAGCAGCAGCCGCTCGAGCCCCGCCACCAGTTCGTCGTGGTCGTCGACAAGTAGGCCGGTGACCCCGTCGACAATTGAATCGGTCAGCCCGCCGGAGGACCGGTAGCCGATGGTGGGCACCGAATGCTGCGCCGCTTCGGTGACCGCCAGGGCCCAGCCCTCCTTGCACGACGGCAGCACATGCACCCAGCACCGTTGCAGCACTTGATGTTTGATGTGATCATCGACATGGCCGTGGAACGTCACCGCATCGGAGATGCCCAGCAGCGCGGCGTGGTCGACCAGGCGCTGCTCCCACCATCCGCCGCCGAGGATGTCCAGATGCAGCCCCGGCATCCGCGGCCGCAGCTCGGCGACGGCGTCCAGCGCGTCCTCGATCTGCTTGTGCGGCACCAGTCGTGACAGCACCGCCACCCGCGGGGCGCCCGACCGCGGCAGCGCCAGCGTCGGCGGGGGCGCCTCGTCCAGCCCGTTGCGCACCACCGCGATGTGGCCGGGATTAACCCCGAGGTCGGTGAGGTCGCGCGCCGACGGCAGCGACACCGTGACGTACTGGTGGCGGCGGTGCAGCCGGGGCGACAGCGTCGACTCGACATACCAGCCGAGCCGGCCCATCAGCCGACCGGCCACCGGCCACTGCTCGCGGTGACAGTGGTGCACCAGGACGGCGACCCGCTTGCCGAACACCAGCCGTGCCAGGAACGGGATCCCGTTCTGGGTATCGACCACCACATCGGGTCGCGCCCACCTCAGCGGTCCGAGCCCCACCCGGGCCGCGGCCATCGCCAGCAGAGCCCACGGGTACACCGAGTAGCGGCCACCACCGCGGCTGATGTGCAGACCGTCGAGCACTTCGCGGCGCGGGGCGCCCCGGTAGCGCGCGGTCCGCAGCGTGACCTTGACCCCCGACTCGGCCAACTGGGCGCCGATGCGCTGCAGGTAGGTTTCGCTGCCGCCGCCCTGCGGGTGGCCGGTGTCTCGCCAGCACAGCAGCAAGACGGCGCCGACGCGCCCGGGCTTTCCCGCGGTGGACATCGGTCTCAGGGTAGCTGCTGCGTAGGGTCGGCTGATGGCAGCCACCGACCTGTTCGCCCGGCGGGCGACGCTGGCCCGGTCGCTGCGACTGCTCAGCGAGTTCCGGTTCGAACAGCGTGATCCGGCCCGGTTCTACGGCGCGCTGGCCGACGACACCGCGGCCATGGTCACAGATCTGTGGCGGGCCACGACCGGCACCTCGCCGACCGGCCGGACGCTTCTGGACGTGGGGGGCGGGCCGGGATATTTCGCCACCGCCTTCGCCGACTCCGGCGTGCACTACATCGGCGTCGAACCGGATCCGGCCGAGATGCATGCCGGGCCGGCGCACGACGCGGCACCCGCGACGTTCGTCCGCGCCTCGGGGATGGCGCTGCCGTTCGCCGACGCCAGCGTCGACATCTGTCTGTCCTCCAACGTCGCCGAGCACGTCCCGCAGCCGTGGCGGCTGGGCCGCGAGATGCTGCGCGTCACCAAGCCGGGAGGGCTGGCGGTGCTGTCCTACACGGTGTGGCTGGGCCCGTTCGGCGGGCATGAGACGGGTCTGTGGCATTACCTGGGCGGGGAGCGCGCCGCGGCCCGGTACACCCGCAAGCACGGTCATCCGGCGAAGAATGACTACGGGTCGTCACTGTTCGCGGTGTCGGCCGCCGACGGCCTGCAGTGGGGCGCCAGCACCGGCGCGCTGGCCGCCGCACTTCCGCGCTACCACCCACGATGGGCGTGGTGGATGACGAAGGTGCCGGTGCTGAGGGAGTTCCTGGTGAGCAACTTGGTGCTGGTCTTGTGCCCGCCCTGACCTCCAAGATGGAACATGTTCTCGTTTTGGCTTGTTCTCGGTAGGGTGGCGCCATGACGCAGAGCGTGGAGACGACCTACGAGACTGAGTACGACAAACTGTTCATCGGCGGTAAGTGGGCGGAACCGTCGACCTCCGAGGTGATCGAGGTGCATTCGCCGGCGACCGGCGAGTATGTCGGCAAGGTGCCGTTGGCCGCCGCGGCCGACGTCAACGCCGCCTGCGCAGCCGCGCGCAAGGCGTTCGACGAGGGACCCTGGCCGACAAGGTCTCCCGAGGAGCGGGCCGCGGTGATCGGCGCTGCGGCAAAGTTGATCGAGGAGCGGGCCGACCTGTTCAAGCATCTGCTCACGCTGGAGACGGGTCAGCCCGCGATGACCGTCGACACGTTGCAGTACGCGTCCGCGTTGGCGTGGCTGAAGTATTACGCGGGTGCCGCCGACAAATTCAGCTGGAAAGAGGTTCGCGACGGCACCTACGGCCAGACGCTGGTGACCCGCGAGCCGGTCGGCGTCGTCGGGGCGATCGTGGCCTGGAACGTGCCGCTGTTCCTGGCCGCCAACAAGCTCGGTCCGGCGTTATTGGCCGGCTGCACCGTCGTGCTCAAGCCCGCGGCCGAAACACCGTTGAGCATCATTGCGCTCGCCGAGGCGTTCGCCGAAGCAGGCCTGCCCGAGGGCGTGCTGTCGGTGGTCCCGGGTGGCCCGGAGACCGGCCGGGCGCTGACTGCCAATCCCGCGTTGGACAAGTTCACGTTCACCGGCAGCTCGGCCGTCGGCAAGGAAATCGGCAAGCTGGCTGCCGAGAAGCTCAAACCGTGCACGCTGGAACTCGGCGGCAAGTCGGCCGCGATCGTTCTCGAGGACGCGGACGTGGATTCGACACTGCCGATGTTGCTCTTCTCCGGCCTGATGAACTCCGGGCAGGCCTGCGCCGCCCAGACCCGCATCCTGGCACCGCGCTCGCGCTACGACGAGATCGTGGAGGAGGTCGCCGCCGGCGCGGCCGCGATGCCGGTCGGCACCCCCGACAATCCCGCCGCCGCGATCGGCCCGTTGGTCTCCGAGAAGCAACGCGAGCGCGTGGAGGGCTACATCAAGAAAGGCGTCGAGGAAGGTGCGCGGCTGGTCACCGGTGGTGGCCGCCCCGAGGGACTGGACGGCGGCTGGTTCGTGCAGCCGACGGTGTTCGCCGACGTCGACAACGCGATGACCATCGCGCAGGAGGAGATCTTCGGCCCGGTGCTGGCGATCATCCCCTACGACACCGAGGACGACGCGATCCGCATCGCCAACGAGTCGGTGTACGGCCTGGGCGGCAGCGTGTGGACCACGGATAACAAGCGCGCCCTGGATATCGCGGCCAAGATCCGCACCGGCACTTTCGCGGTCAATATGTACGCCTTCGACCCGGGCGCCCCGTTCGGCGGCTACAAGAACTCCGGCATCGGGCGGGAGTGCGGCCCGGAGGGCATCGAGCAGTATTGCGAGCAGAAGAGCGTGCTGCTTCCGTTCGGCTACACGCCCGAGGGCTAGCGCGGGCGTGACGTGCGCGACCGGTCCTTAGATGAGAAGGTCCTCATCTGGTACTCCTGTACGGCTCATGTCGCGGTGCGAACCTGAAGGTGCCAAGCAATCACCCAGTGATAGGAATGGATCAATGGCACGCCAGACTCCATGGAAGATGCTGGTCGTCGGGGTCGCGGTGGCAGGCCTCGCCGGTGCGAGCGCCGGCACCGCCGCAGCGAACACACCGGTGCCGACCACACCTTCGACGACGGTGCTCGCGTCCGACGACGACTTCTTCTTCGACGACATCTTCGATGATCACGGCCGCCGCCTCTTCTTCGTCGACCGCGACGATTGCTTCGTGTTCGGGTGTCGGTTCTTCGACGACCACGGTGGTCCCGGTCGCCACTAGGGCACGGCGTCGAGCCGATAACCCATGCCCCGAAGGGTGACGAAGCGCTCGGCGCCGAGCTTGCGCCGCAGATATCGCAGGTACACGTCGACGACATTGGACCCCGGGTCGTAGTCATAGCCCCAGACGTGACTCAGCAGCTGTTCGCGGGACAGCACTTGCCCTGGATGACGCAGGAAGGTCTCAGCTAGGGCGAACTCACGCGCGGACAGGTCCACGGTGCGCCCGTCGACATGCG
>JBEVHG010000002.1:0-30584 GCA_040511335.1 Mycobacterium sp.
GCGGTGGCGTCGGCGATCGCGAACGGCACGTTGAGCATCTTGGCCAGCGTCTGCGCGAGGTAGGTCTTGCCGCAGCCCGTCGGGCCGAGCATCAGAATGTTGGACTTGGACAGCTCGACCGGTTCCGCGCGTGAATCGCGGGTCTTCTCGCCGGCTTGGATGCGCTTGTAGTGGTTGTAGACGGCAACGGCCAACGTGCGCTTGGCGGTGTCCTGACCAATGACGTAGCCCTCCAGGAACTCCTTGATCTCGACGGGCTTGGGCAGCTCGTCAAGTTTGACGTCGTCGGCGTCTGCCAATTCCTCTTCGATGATCTCGTTGCACAGGTCGATGCACTCGTCGCAGATATAGACGCCGGGGCCCGCAATGAGCTTTTTGACCTGTTTCTGACTCTTTCCGCAGAACGAGCACTTCAGCAGGTCACCGCCGTCTCCAATGCGCGCCATCTGCTGCGGTCCTACTTCCTGTTCGCCGTCGGTAATAAACGGATCGGTGGGTCAGTTTCGGGTGTTGTTCCCGACGCTACCCGCTTGTTCCGGCGCGGTGCGACCGATAAAGCCGAATCGCGTCGGTGGTATTTAACTGTGCTCGCAGAACATATCGCCTGAGTCCCCCCGTCGCCCCGCGGAACGCGGCACCGTGTCCCTGGCGTGTCGCCGCCGTTATCGGACCGAGAGTACCGCCCCCAGCGATGAGAGCCTGCGCGAAGAGTCGGTGGCCCAGCGGCCGTAGAGTTGCGCCGTGGTGTTCGCCGTGCCCCACGATACCGTGATGATCAGCGACGGCGGCCTGGCCACCGAGCTGGAGGCGCGTGGCCACGACCTGTCGGATGCGCTGTGGTCGGCGCGGCTGCTCGTCGATTCGCCGCAGGAGATTGTGGCGGCTCACGTCGCGTTCTTCCGCGCCGGAGCGGCCTTGGCCACCACGGCCAGCTATCAGGCCTCGTTCGACGGTTTCGCGGCCCGCGGAATCGGTCGCGCAGAGGCGGCCGGGCTGCTGCGCCGCAGTGTGGAGTTGGCCCGAACGGCATGTGCCGAGGTTGAAGGGCGGCGATGGGTGGCAGCATCGATCGGCCCCTACGGCGCGGCGCTCGCCGACGGATCTGAATATCGCGGCCGGTACGGCCGCTCCGTCGCGGAGTTGGCCGAATGGCACCGGCCGCGGCTGGACGTGCTCGCCGACGCCGGGCCGGACGTGCTGGCTCTGGAAACGATCCCCGATATCGATGAGGCCGAGGCGTTGGTGGGACTGGTGCGGCAACTCGGTGTGCCGGCGTGGCTCAGCTACACCATCGACGGGGCGAAAACCCGCGCCGGGCAGCCGCTGGCCGACGCGTTCGCAGTGGCCGCCGGGGTGCCGGAGATCGTCGCGGTCGGCGTGAATTGCTGCGCACCGGCTGACGTGTTGCCCGCGGTCTCCGCGGCCCGCGAAACCACCAAGCCGGTGATCGTCTATCCCAACAGTGGCGAGAACTGGGACGCACACCGACGCGCATGGGTGGGCCCGGCGCGGTTTGCGACCGAGCTGGCGCCCCGCTGGGTGGCCGAGGGCGCGCGCATCGTCGGCGGCTGCTGCCGGGTGGGCCCGGCGGATATCGCGGGCATCGCGAGCGCGGTCGCGTGAGGGGATTCAGGCCGTCTGGGCCGACAGCTTGCGGTACTCCAGCACCGTGTCGATGATGCCGTAGTCCTTGGCCTCCTCGGCGGTGAGGATCTTGTCGCGGTCGGTGTCCTTGCGGATCACCGCGGGATCCTTGCCGGTGTGGTGGGCCAGCGTGGTCTCCATCAAAGTGCGCATCCGTTCCACCTCGGCGGCCTGGATCTCCAGATCCGAGAACTGGCCCTGGATCACGCCCGCCAGCGCCGGCTGGTGAATCAACACCCGCGCGTTGGGCAGTGCCAGCCGCTTACCCGGGGAGCCGGCGGCCAGCAGCACCGCCGCGGCCGACGCGGCCTGGCCCAGGCAGACCGTCTGGATGTCGGCCCGCACATACTGCATGGTGTCGTAGATCGCCATCAGCGAGGTGAAGGAGCCGCCGGGCGAGTTGATGTACATGGTGATGTCGCGGTCGGGGTCCAGCGACTCCAGCACCAGCAGCTGGGCCATGATGTCGTTGGCCGAGGCGTCGTCAACCTGCACGCCGAGGAAGATGATGCGTTCCTCGAACAGCTTGTTGTAGGGGTTGGATTCCTTGATGCCGAAGCTCGAGTGCTCGATGAACGACGGCAGGATGTAGCGCGCCTGCGGCTGCATCCGCGGATCGGTGTGGCTAGACATTGGACACTCCATTGATTGCGGCGCGGGTGATGATGTGGTCGACGAACCCGTACTCGAGGGCTTCCGGCGCGGTGAACCAGCGGTCGCGGTCGGAGTCGGCCTCGATGCGCTCGATCGGCTGACCTGTGAACTCGGCGTTGAGCCGGAACATCTCCTTCTTGATGACGGTGAACTGCTCGGCCTGGATGGCGATGTCGGTGGCGCCACCAGTGATGCCGCCGAGCGGCTGATGCATCAGGATGCGGGCATGCGGCAGCGCGTAACGCTTGCCCTTGGTACCGGCGGCGAGCAGGAACTGGCCCATTGAGGCGGCCATGCCCATCGCGTAGGTGGCGATGTCGCACGGTGCCAGCACCATGGTGTCGTAGATCGCCATGCCGGCGCTGATCGATCCACCCGGTGAGTTGATGTAGAGGCTGATGTCCTTGGTTGGGTCCTCCGCGGCCAGCAGCAGGATCTGCGCGCACAGTCGGTTCGCGATGTCGTCGTCCACCTGGGAGCCGAGGAAGATGATGCGCTCGGAGAGCAGTCGCTCGTAGACCGAGTCGACGAGGTTGAGCCCCTGCGCAGCGGAACGCATGTCAGTCACGACCGCATACCTGCTTTCTTTCAGACTTGATACTCACCGACACTAACCAACCTGCGGCGTCGCGCACTCCCGGACGGGCGCGCGTTCGCTCACAGCGTCACTTCGTGTCGTCGGACGCGTCGTCGGACGTGGTGTCGGACGCGTCGTCGGACGTGGTGTCGGGTTCGGCATCGCTGGTGTCGGGTTCGGCATCGGTGGTGTCCGCAGGTGTGTCGGCTTCCGTAGCCGGCTCGGCGCCCTGCTCCTGCTCGGTACCGGACGGGCCGAAGAACTCCGTGGTCTCGATCACATTGCCGTCGGTGTCGGTGACCGTCGCACCGTGCACCACGGCCGCGACCGTCAGGCCTCGCCGCACGTCGGCGAACATCACCGGCAGCTGGTTGTTCTCCTGCAGGTAGCTCAGCAGCTGCTGCGGCTCCAGCCCGTACTGCCGGGACATCAGCACCAGCCGCTCGGTGAGGTCGTTCTGGCCGACCTGGACGTCGAGCTCGTCGGCGATGGCGTCCATCAACAGCTGGGTCTTCACCGCCCGTTCGGCGTTCGAGCGGTTGTCCGCGTCGAACTCCTCCCGGCTGCTGCCCTGTTCGGCCAGCGCCTCGGCGAACCGCTCCTCGTCGTGGTCCAGACCGTGGATGGCGTTGTGCATGGTGTTCTCCACCTGCGCAGCCACGATCGCCTCCGGCAGCGGGACCTCCACCTGCTCCAGCAGGATCTCCAGCGCCTTGTCGCGGATCTGCTCGGCCTGTGCCACCCGCTTCACTCGGCGCACCTGCTCGGTAAGGCTGTCCTTCAGCTCGTCGATGGTGTCGAATTCGCTTGCCAGTTGGGCGAATTCGTCATCGGGTTCGGGTAGCTCACGTTCCTTCACCGATTTGACGGTGACGGTGACCTGCGCCTCCTGGCCGGCGTGCTCGCCCGCGACCAGCGTGGTGGTGAACACCCGGGTCTCACCTTCGGACAAGCCCACGATCGCGTCGTCGAGACCTTCGATCAGCTGGCCGGAGCCGACCTCGTGGGACAACCCCTCGCTCGCGGCTTCCGGCACTTCCTTCCCGTCGACGGTGGCCGACAGGTCGATCGAGACGAAATCGCCGTTCTGCGCCGGTCGCTCGACACCGGTCAGCGTGCCGAACCGGGCGCGCAGAGACTGCAGCTCCTTGTCGACGTCCTCGTCGGTCACCTCGATCGGATCGACGGTGATTTTCAGCGCCTTCAGATCGGGAAGGATGATCTCGGGACGGATGTCGACCTCGGCGGTGAACGCCAAATCCTCGCCGTACTCCTTCTTGGTGATCTCGATCTCGGGCTGTCCAAGCGGGCGCACGTCCGAACTCGTCACCGCCTCGCTGTAGCGGCTCGGGACGGCGTCGTTGACCACCTGGTCGAGCATCGCCTCCTTATCGATGCGCGCCTCGAGGAGCTTGACCGGCACCTTGCCGGGCCGGAAGCCGGGCAGCCGCACCTGCTTGGCCATCTCCTTCAGTGCGCGGTCGAAGTCGCCCTCCCATTCCGCGAAGGGCACCTCCACGTTGATGCGAACCCGGGTGGGGCTCAACTTCTCGACGGTGCTCTTCACGGTCATGCTCCTTGTATGTCTGTCGTGGTGGTTGGTTCCGGTCGGGGTGACAGGATTTGAACCTGCGGCCTTCCGCTCCCAAAGCGGATGCGCTACCAAGCTGCGCTACACCCCGCGCCTTTCGCTCTGATCTGTGCTCTTCGCGCAAGCGCGCTCGTTGCCGATCACGCGAGATACTACGGGCCGATCACGGGACGCTTTCAATTGGATTTGATTCCGTCCGCGCCGGTACAGTCTGCCTTGCATTGCATGCGGGCGTAGCTCAATGGTAGAGCCCTAGTCTTCCAAACTAGCTACGCGGGTTCGATTCCCGTCGCCCGCTCCAAACGTCCCGCCTGGTCGCGCGGTTTTCGCTTATCCGCACATGTGTTCGAGCCGTCAGCTGTATCTATTCGTACCTACTACCGGCCCCAGACACACCGCAGAAACCCGTCCCTGATGTTGCCCATCTGGCTGATGGACTGGTGTTACGTCTACCCGCTCACCTTGGAACACAGCCGGACTCCACCAGGAAATCCCGAGCGAGGTGCGAGAGCATGGCGGTAGACCTACCGTATGGCCTAGCTTGGTCACGATTGCCCGACATCTTTGCGAGCGTCGAGACGGCCGGCACACCACCAAAGTTCAACTTCCTGAAAAACAACTCGGCTATACGTCGTCGAATGATCGCGCCGTCATCTCACTCCCGCAAGCTTGCGAAGGCTGGGCACCGGTGGGCATCCGCAGAGGGCGTATGCGTGTTTGCGGAACCTTCGCCGCGATGCATTGCCGAAAAGTCCATTAGTGAGTAGGCCTAGTAAAGGCCATCGCGCTTCACGTCGAACACGTCTCCGGATAGTGATATGCGCGGGTATGGTTTGCGTCAGCATCGTCGGCAAGCAAGGGAAATGCGATGTCCGAATTCTACGCCGCAGACTTGTCCGCGTTGCGCGTGAATCCATTCGGATCACCCGATCTCAGCAGGCCCGAGTGTCGCAATCTTCACCTAACGATCCAGCATCAGAAGCGCGAACGGAAGCGGTGGTCCGACCGTACCAGTCCGCCACGAGTTACGAAGATAAGCAACAGGCTGCTGACAACATCGCAGCAATCAACGACCATATCTCGTATTACGAAGACCAGATGCACTACCTCGGCTGCTACGAGATGCCGACCACGGTCGTCCGGCTGCTTGGCCTCGATCGCCCCGAGCTGACGCAGTCCACGCAGTACTACTCGAACGGCGGGACAGGCGCCGGGTCGGACAACTCCGTATTCCTCGTCGAAGGCAAGGCCCTCTTGGTGCGCGTCTATCTGACATCGCTGCTCACCGCGGGCAAGCAAGTCAATGGGTTCTGCGATGTCATGGGGTACAACGAGACAACACTCAAGTACGACAAGCTGCGACGCAGAATCACCGCATCGAATACTCCGACGCTCAGGCCCTCTGGATCGTCTCAGCGCGGCGACATGTGGAGCACGCTGAACTTTTTCGTACCACCGGACCTGTGTTGGGGATCGGCCCGCTTCGATGTGCATGCGTGGTTCGTGGGACATGAAGATGACGCCGACGACTCCAGCTATCGCAGCAGCTATTCACTCTCATCGCGGTTCTACCCGCGACGTGTGCCAATCATCCACTGCTTCCGTATCGCGCTTTCTCAAACAATCCCCGGAACCCCCAACCCACTGCAATTCGCGCCGCCCTCGTTCGCCGCTTGCCAGTCCACCATGGCACAGGCCGAACGGCTATGGCCGTTGCCACGACTTGACATTCGTGACCGTGGCACGCGCCCCTTCACAGGGCCGTTGCAGACCCCCGAAAACTACGATGCAGTGCGCGCTGATGTCCAAACGGTTTACGACGGAACCACTCCAACCCCTGCCCGCAACGAGTTATACGTGTCGCTGCTGCCCACGCATCAGTTCGGCGCGAACATCTTCGGCCAGCAGCTGAATCAGTCGCTACAGTCGACGGTGAACCGCACCGAACTGTTCGCCCATGAACTCGGTCACTGGTTGTTGCCCGGAGATGACCACGTTGCGGGTTGCATAGATCCGGATCTGACGCTGACCCAAATCGACTCCAACTACCCGGACTACCCGAACGCCGTCTCGCGCGCCGGTATCGGCGAATGGGGAGTCAACCTCACCGGTTCTCACCCCTGGACACTGTTCGGCCCGGAGCAGGGCGACATCATGAGTTACTGTGACTCGCCTCTCTGGGCTTCGCCCTACAGTTATCTTCGGGCATTCAATGGGCCGATTCTCGGTTGGGCCGAAGACGAACGCGAGTCCTATGACGCAGCGGAGTCGTACGCTGCTGCCGACGCGCAGAAGTTGCTCGTCGCGTTCCGCCTGTACCGCAACCAGTCAGTGGACCTTCAGTGGGCCCTGCACCTGCCTGGCGAAGCTCGGACACCGTCTGGCAAGGGCGAGATGGATCTTTTCATCAATTTGCATGACGGGGACGATCTGATCCTCGCCTCGGTGAACTGCTCACGACCTGCTGACCGGTCGCCGACCGCGCCCTACGAAGATTTCCAGGAGGTATTGCCGTGGTTCGAGTCCGCGGCTCAGGTCGCAGTCGTTCGCGATGGCGTTGAACTGGCCCGGTGGGAGATCGAGGAACCGGTGACCGCGGCGCTGATAAGCACACCCAAGGTGACTGAAACCAGCCGAGGCGACGGAACCAACACGATCACGCTCAGCTGGAAGGAACGGGCCGAGGCTCGGTACATCATGCTCCGATATACACCGGATGACGGCACAACGTGGATTCCGCTAGCCAACGACGTCAAGCAGTCTCAGGTCGAGGTGCCCCAGGAACCGCTCGACGGCGTCGAAAGCATGCGCTTCCAGCTCGCGGTCTCGACCAGCTTTCGAACAACATTGGTCGATGTACCCGATGCCGTGCAGGGGCGAAAATTGGTGCGGCACGTCACGATCAGCGTCCCGGAACCCGACACGCTCTTCCGCCATGGTGAAATCGTCGAACTAGTCGGTATTACCAACGCCCGCCTGAACGGAACCGCTGATCCCGCGTACGCGTACTGGACGTCGCACCGCGACGGATTCCTCGCGGAGGGCCTACGAGCGACAGTCATCGAGTTGTCTGTTGGCCGTCAAATACTGCGACTCACCGTCGCGGACGCCGATGGTAAGGAGACAACTCAAACCGTGGCGATCACGGTCGTTCCGGACAGTTATGAATCCGAATTGACGAGCGCATACTGATTACCCCGACTTCCCGCGAAGGGGAATCGACGGCGCCGCGGCAAGGCGTTCGGCGAACTCCGGAGATCGGATTGACGTGGCCTGCGTACCCAGTTCTATTCGCATCGCGAACGTGTGCTGTTCGTATCGCAACCAACCGATACCGGGCCGGTGACGACCCCATATCGGTTTGTCCAGGGTGGTGGAGGCTGAAATAAGCTGTGACGGAAACCCGCCTACCAGCGGTTATTCAAACACCCGTTCGGCCATAAAAAATCTTCCAAACTAGCTACGCGGGTTCGATCCCCGTCGCCCGCTCCAACGAGTGCTTTCGACCACTGTGGAGGCTCGTTGAACGACCGTCCGAAAGTCCTCATCGAAGGCTCGTGCGCTCCCGGCTTCGGCAAGGTCCGTGACGCCTTCGAGGCGAACTTCATCGAACGCGGGGAAATCGGCGCCGCGGTCGCGGTGTGGGTCGAGGGCGATCTGGTCGTCAACCTGTGGGGCGGTTCGGCCGATGCGGCCGGACAGCGGCCATGGGCCGAGGACACGCTGGCCAGCATCTTCTCCGGCTCGAAGGCCCTCACCAGCACCTGCGTGCATCTGCTGGCCGACCGCGGTGAGATCGACCTGAACGCGCCGGTGAACATGTACTGGCCGGAGTTCGGCCAGGCCGGCAAGGAAGACATCACCGTCGCGATGGTGATGGGACATCGCTCCGGGGTGATCGGTCCCCGCACCCGGCTGACCCCGCAGGAAACCCTCGACTGGGACAGCGTGTGCCGCCAAATCGCCGCCGCCGCGCCGTGGTGGGCGCCCGGTACTGCGCAGGGCTATCACATGGTGACCTTCGGGTTCATCCTCGGCGAGATCACCCGACGCGTCACCGGCCGCACGCTCGGCCAGTTCCTGCGCACCGAGATCGCCGAACCGCTCGGCATCGACGTGCACGTCGGCCTGCCGGCCGCCGAGCATCACCGGTGCGCCGAGATGGTCAACAAACCGCACATTCGCGACGTGCTGGCCGACGGCGATGCGCCGGGGCACCCGGTCAGCCTGGACGAACATCCGATGGCCGGCCTGTCGATCGCGATGGGTTTCGTGCCCGACGACGAGGTCGGCTCGGCGGAACTCGACGTCTGGCGCTCGGTCGAATTTCCCGCCACCAACGGTCATGTCACCGCGCTGGGCATGTCCACGTTCTACAACGCGCTCGCCCAGGAGAAGCTGCTCACCCGCGAGCACATGGAGCGCTGTCGGGTGTCGCAGGGCGGCTGGGAGGTCGACGTCGTGCTAGGGCCGCGGGTCGCCGACCACGGTTGGGGCCTGGGATACATGCTCAATCAGGGCGGTATGGCCGGGCCGAACAAGCGGATATTCGGCCACGGCGGCTCGGGCGGTTCCTTCGGGTTCGTCGATCTCGAACACCGCATCGGCTACTCGTATGTGATGAACAATTTCGACGCCACCAAGGCCAACGCCGACCCGCGCAGCGTGGCGCTGTCCGACGAGGTCTACTCCGCTCTGGGCGTAACGAGAGACTGACCCGCGGCGCGGATTTTTCGCCGTTTTGCCAGGTACCCTGGACGCCATGAACAGCGGTTTGCTGGTCCTCATCATCCTTGTCATCGCCGTGATCGGGTTGGCCATCTGGGCCTCGTCGCGGGCCTCCGGCAGGCGCAGCGCGTCATCGCTCGCCGACGCCAAGGCCGATGCCCGCCGCGTGATCGAACGCCTCGGCGGCCAAGTGCTCAACTTGAGCGGCACCGACGAGGCCTCCAAGCAGGCGCTGGCCGACGCGTCCGAGCGGTACACCGCCGCGGGCTCACAGATAGACCAGGCCACTACCGCACGACAGGCCGCGCTGGCCAAGGAAAGCGCGATGGAAGGGCTGTACTACGTGCGCGCCGCGCGCGTCGCGATGGGCATGGACCCCGGCCCGGAACTGGAGTCGCTCGCCGGGCAGCGGTCCGCGGGCACGGTCACCGAGGACAGGCGGGTGAACTTCGAAGGCCGGGAAATCGAGGCGTCGCCCGCCCCGTCGGAGCGCACCCCGAATTACTACCCGGGCGGCCGGGTGGCCGGACGACCGGTTCCGGCCGGCTGGTACTCCGAACCGTGGTGGAAGCCGGCACTGGTGGCCGGCGCGTGGGGCCTCGGGTCGGTGCTGCTGTTCGACGCGATGTTCACCGGCATGCACGGAGTGGGTTACGGCGCACAGGGTTTCGAGCAGGGCTACGGTGAGGGCTATCAAGACGGCTTAGATGCCGGAGGGGACGCGGGCGGCGATGCCGGCGGCGATTACGGCGGCGACGGCGGTGGCTGGGACGGCGGCGGCGGTGACGGTGGCTGGGGTGGCGACGGCGGCGGCTGGGGCGGCGACTTCGGCGGGGACTTCGGCGGCTTCTGATCTCCCGCGCCGAGCGTGAGCTCGTGAGCCAGTTTTTCGCCGGAAATGATCAACTAGTTCACTTTCGGCGCAACGGATTTCAAAACCGGCTCTCCAGCCTCGCCGACACTCCGGCCTCCTGCAGATCGAGGCGCTCGAGCATGGCCCGCACCGCCTCGTCTTCGATGCGACCCGCGTCGCGTTCGGCGATCAGCGCCGTGCGCTGCGCCGCCAGCACGTCGCGGTAGAGCGACGAGAACACCTCCGCGCGCAATGTGTGCGACTCGGGGTCGGGCATCTCGTCGGCGTCCTGCGAATGCCGGGCGATCGTCTGCCGGATGCTGGCCAGTGTCGCCCCGTCGAGTCCCGGCGGCGGGTGGTCGGTGAACTCGTCCAGCACGCCGTCGGCGGCCGCATGCACGATCCGCACGGCCTTATGGGTTTCGGCGTCGTCGGAGGCGCGGTCCACCTCGAAGGACGGCCCCAGCCACCGAATCAGTAGTGGCAGTGTCCAACCCTGTAGGAGCAGGGTTCCGACGCTGACGGCGAAGGCGATCGCCTGAATGGTGGCCCGCTCGGGAAACGGGTCGCCGTCGACGGTCATCAACGGAATGCCCGAGGCGGCCGCCAATGTCACCACGCCGCGCATGCCCGTCCAGGACACCACCACGTTCTCTTGCCACGTCAGCAAGCGGCGGTCGACAAGAGCCGACCACCTGCCCGGCGTCTTGCTTCTGCGGGTACCGAGCGCGCCCCGCCCACCCCGCTCGGGAACCTGCACGCTGAGCCGGTTTTCGACATGCCGGAACAACACCCCGCGGCCGAACATCAAGAACACACACGCCGGCCGGATCGCGAGCACGACCACTAGCACCACGCCGGAGGCGAGCGCGACTTCGACGAGCGATTCGTGCGCGTGGCGCAGGTCCTCGAGCACGAACCGCAGTTGCAGGCCGATGTAGGCGAATACGAACGCCTCGAGCATTACGTCGACCGAATTCCACACATGCCGTTCCTGCAGCCGGGTCTGATAGCCGGCTTCCAGCGATCCATGACCCACCACGAAGCCGGCCACCACTACCGCCAGCACACCCGAGGCGTGCAGGTGCTCGGCGGAAATGAACGCCGCGAACGGCACCACCAGACCCTGGATGGTTTCCAGTCCCGGGTGCGCGAGGCGGCGGCGGATCCACAGCGTGATGTAGCCCAGCGCGGCACCGACGAGCGGCCCGAGCACGGCGCTGTAGCCGAACAGCAGCAGCGGGTTCTCGATGAACGCCCGGCCACCGGCGACCTGGGCCACCGCGATGGAGAACAGGGACAGCGCGGCCGCGTCGTTGACCAGGCTCTCGCCGGTGAGGATGGCCATCACCTTCTTCGGCAGCCCCAGCCTGCGGCCCACTGCCACGGCGGTGACGGCATCGGGCGGGGCCACCACCGCGCCGAGGATCAGAGCGGTGCCGAAGGTCAGCGACGGCACCAGCCAGGACGCCACCCCGGCGACGGCGAAGGCGGTGATGACGACCAGACCGACGCCGAGGCCCAGGATCGGCCGGATGTTGCGCAGGAACGTCGGGAACGAGAAGTCGAGCGCCGCCGAGTACAGCAGCGGCGGCAACACCACCGACAGCAGCACCTCGGATTCCAGCTCGATGCCTTCGAACTCCGGCGCGAAAGACACCGCGAATCCGACGACAACAAGGATGAGCGCGGGTTCGAGCCCGCGCCGATGTGCGATGGCGGTGACCACGATGGCGCCGACGACAACAAGGATCAGTTCCACTCGCCGATTGTCGCGTCAAACCGCAGCGGTTGCGTAGCTTCCTACTGTGGGACCTACATCGAGAGAACGAGGTGGCGCGATGGCAATCAGGCCCCACTGTGTGGTTTGTGGCTTCAACAGTGGCGCGGAGGTCGTGGGCTCCGTCGAATTCGCTGACTGCATAGCCGGCTGGCAACCACCTTCAATCAACGGTAGCCCGGTTATCGGATGGTCCAATTCGCTTGGAGTCACGGCGCCAGAAGGTGTCGGCCTATTCTGCCGCGATCACCTCAAGCGTGCGAAGAAGCTCCGCCGCTTCACAAGCGCCGAGGCCGTCGAACTGATGAGGACGGAAGCTGACCGAAGGCCGCTGGCGTGGCTGCGCAATCTGCTCACTTAGCCGCGTGGGTACGTCGACCGTCTCACCCCCGCCGCCCTTACGTCTGGCAGTTCGGGCACCAGAACACATTGCGCCCTTCGAGCACCGCGGTGCGGACCGTGGTCCCGCAGATCCGACACGGATCGCCGGCGCGGCGGTAGACATAGGTGCGGGGCCGCCCGGGCGCGTAGGACGGAGCGCCGATGTCGTGCTCCCGCTCGACGGTAATGATCTTTCCGCGCCGCAGCCCGACCTTCATCAGCTCAACCAGATCTGTCCACATTGCGTCGAATTCGTGGGTGCCGATCATCACGCCCGGCCGGAACGGGTCAACATGGTGGCGGTACAGCAGCTCATTGCGGTACACGTTGCCGATCCCGGCGATCACCGCCTGATCCATCAGAAGTGCGCCGATCGGCCTGCGGGACTTGCTGATTCGCGCCCACGCCGGAGCCGGGTCGGCATCGCGGCGCAACGGGTCCGGGCCCAGCCTGGCCACCACGTCGGTGATCTGCGCCTCGTCGATCACCTCGCACACCGTCGGGCCGCGCAGATCGGTCCCGTATTCGGCGCCGACCATGCGCATGCGCACCTGACCGACCGGCAGCGGCATCGGGATCGGCGCCTCGGTGAACGTGCCATACAGCCCCAGGTGCACATGCACCACGCGGCCGCCGGCGTAGTGGTGGAACAGGTGCTTGCCCCAGGCGCTGGCGCGCCGCAGGATCCGGCCGTCGACGGCCGCGGCGCCTTCGACGAATCTGCCCTGCGGGCTGGACACCGTCACCGGCGTACGGCCGAAGCGGCGCTGATGCAGCCGGGCCAGCCGGTGCAGCGTGTGCCCCTCGGGCATCCCTAGGCTTCGCTCACTGGCTGGCGCCGGGCACCGGCGGCACGCCGTGGGTGAGCTCGTAGTCGGCCAGGATGTCGATACGACGTTGGTGCCGTTCGGCTTTCGACCACGGTGTGGTCAGGAAGGCGTCGACGATGGCGAGCGCATCGGGAACGGAATGCATGCGCGCGCCGATGCCGATCAGCTGCGCGTTGTTGTGCTGGCGGGCCAGCGACGCCGTCTCCACGCTCCAGCCCAATGCACAGCGGGCGCCGGGCACCTTATTGGCGGCGATCTGCTCGCCGTTACCGGATCCGCCCAGCACGATGCCAAGGCTGCCGGGGTCGGCCACGGTCTTGGCCGCCGCGGCGATACAGAATGCCGGGTAGTCGTCTTCGGCGTCGTAGGTGTAGGCCCCGCAGTCGATCGGCTCGTGCCCGGTCTTGCGCAGGTGCTCGATGATGTGCTGCTTGAGTTCGTAGCCGGCGTGGTCTGAGCCCAGGTAGACGCGCATGGCGGTCATTGTGCCCTACCTCTTTGACGCCCAAACCAACGTATGGGCGCAAAAGTACGAGTAGAGCGCGCCATTTCGTCGATCTCGCCGACGCCCTGTCAGTCGAACGTCGGCGGCTCGGTACGCGTGCGCTTGAGTTCCCAGAAATGCGGGTACGACGCGAAGGTCACCGCCGCGTCCCACAGCTTGCCGGCCTCCTCGCGGCGCGGAATCTTGGACAGCACCGGGCCGAAGAACGCGACGCCGTTGACGTGAATCGTGGGGGTGCCGACATCCTCACCGACCGCGTCCATGCCGGCATGGTGGCTCTTGCGCAGCGCCTCGTCGTACTTGTCGGTCGTGGCAGCCTCGGCCAGCTCGGCCGGCAGACCCACCTCGTCGAGGGACTGTGCGATGACCGCCTCGAAGTCCTTGTTGTCCTGGTTGTGGATCCGGGTGCCCATCGCGGTGTACAGCGGCGCGAGGATCTCGGGGCCCTTGGCTTGTTCGGCGGCGATGGCGACGCGCACCGGACCCCACGCCTGCTTCAGGCCTTCGCGGTATTCCTCGGACAGGTCACGGCCCTCGTTGAGCACGGCCAGGCTCATCACGTGGAAGTTCACCTCGATATCGCGGACCTTCTCGACCTCGAGGATCCAGCGCGACGTGATCCAGCACCATGGGCACAGCGGGTCGAACCAGAAATCGGCGACAGACTTCTCGGGCATATTCCGTGGTCCTCTCGATCGACGGTCAGACATCCGCTCAGCACAACTATGCCCACGGGCTGGCTGTTCCCGCCGAGCACAGACCTCGGACGAGGCCGGATAGGAAACGCATAGTGCGCAAAGCTTCACCAAACTGTGTTGTCTCTGTGACCATTGTCAACCATTGTTACCAAAGTGAATAGAGCCCGTGACTGCACCGCGAACAGCCGAGGAGTCGAAAACGTGATCGCGAATCCCAGGAAACGGGTTGTGACGGTGAGCAATTGGTCAATGCCCGCTCGTATTGGAGCAGTGGTTGTCGGCCTGATCACCGCGGCCGCATTGTGGGCGGCACCTGCACGCGCCGACACGATCGACGATGCATTCCTGGCCGCACTGGACAACGCCGGCCTCAGCTACAACGACCCGGCCAACGCCGTGGCACTGGGTCAGACCGTGTGTCCCATGTTGGTCGAGCCGGGCAAGTCGCTGGCCAGTGTCGCGTCCAGAATCGGAAACAACGGCATCTCACCGGACATGGCGGCGTTCTTCACCGGCATTGCCATCTCGATGTACTGCCCGTCGATGATGGCCTCGATCGGCAACGGCACCTTGCTCGACTGGCTTCAGGCACCGAGCCTCTACCGGTAGCGGCCGCCCGACTATCTGACGGTCGGACGGCTACTGTTGGGCGTCGTGGCACTTCCCAATCTGACCCGCGACCAGGCCGTCGAACGCGCCGCCCTCGTCACCGTCGATGACTACCGCATCGTCCTCGACCTGACCGACGGCAGCGGCGGACCCGGCGAACAGACCTTCCGCTCGGTGACCACCGTCGAGTTCGACGCGCTGGCCGGCGCCGACACGGTCATCGACATCGCAGCCGGCACCGTCCGCAGCGCCACCCTCAACGGACGCGCGATCGACGTGTCGGGCTACGACGAATCCACCGGCATCCCGCTGACCGGGCTGGCCGAGCGCAACGTAGTGGTCGTCGACGCCGACTGCCGGTACTCCAACACCGGGGAGGGCCTGCACCGTTTCGTCGACCCGGTCGACGGCGAGGTGTACCTGTACTCCCAGTTCGAAACCGCCGACGCCAAGCGGATGTTCGCGTGCTTCGACCAACCTGACCTGAAGGCAACCTTCGACATCACCGTCACCGCGCCGTCGCACTGGGAGGTGGTGTCCAATGGCGCGACGGTGAGCGTCGAAGACGGTGTGCACACGTTCGCCACCACGCCGCGGATGAGCACCTACCTGGTGGCGCTGATCGCCGGACCGTACGCCGTCTGGCGTGACGTCTACACCGACGAGCACGGCGACATCCCGCTGGGCCTGTTCTGCCGCAAGTCGCTTGCCGAATTCATGGACGCCGAAAGGCTTTTCACCGAGACCAAAGAGGGATTCGGCTTCTACCACCGCAACTTCGGAGTGCCCTACGCGTTCGGCAAGTACGACCAGTTGTTTGTCCCGGAGTTCAATGCCGGCGCCATGGAGAACGCCGGCGCGGTGACGTTCCTGGAGGACTACGTCTTCCGCAGCAAGGTCACCCGCGCGTCCTACGAGCGCCGCGCGGAGACCGTGCTGCACGAGATGGCGCACATGTGGTTCGGCGACCTGGTCACCATGGCTTGGTGGGATGACCTGTGGCTCAACGAGTCGTTCGCGACGTTCGCCTCGGTGCTGTGCCAGGCCGAGGCCACCGAATACACCGAGGCATGGACGACGTTCGCCAATTCCGAGAAGTCGTGGGCGTATCGGCAGGATCAATTGCCCTCGACGCACCCGGTGGCAGCAGACATTCCCGACCTGGCCGCCGTCGAAGTCAACTTCGACGGGATCACCTACGCCAAGGGCGCCAGCGTGCTCAAGCAGCTGGTGGCCTACGTGGGGCTGGAGGAGTTCCTGGCCGGATTGCGCGACTATTTCCGCGACCACGCGTTCGGCAACGCGACATTCGGAGACCTGCTCGGTGCGCTGGAGAAGGCGTCGGGACGCGACCTTTCGGGCTGGGGGCAGCAGTGGCTGAAGACCACCGGACTCAACACGTTGCGCGCCGACTTCGATCTCGACGCCGACCGCCGGTTCAGCCGGTTCGCCGTCAGCCAGAGCGGGGCGGCGCCAGGGGCCGGCGAAACCCGCGTGCACCGGTTGGCGGTCGGCGTATACGACGACGACGGGTCCGGCAAGCTGGTGCGGGTGCAGCGGGAGGAACTCGACCTCGAGGGTGATATCACCGAGGTTCCTGCGCTGCAAGGTGTTTCGCGCGGCAAGCTGATCCTGGTCAACGACGACGACCTCACCTACTGCTCGCTGCGTCTGGACCCCGCCTCGCTGCAGACCGTGCTGACTCGCATCGCCGACATCGCCGAGCCGCTGCCCCGCACGCTGGCCTGGTCGGCGGCGTGGGAGATGACCCGCGAAGCCGAGTTGAAGGCCCGCGATTTCGTGGCGCTGGTCGCGGCGGGTGTGCACGCCGAGACCGAGGTGGGAGTGGCGCAGCGGCTGCTGCTGCAGGCCCAGACCGCGCTGGGTTCCTACGCCGACCCGGATTGGGCGTGCACGGAGGGCTGGCCGGCCTTCGCCGACCGGCTGCTGGAACTGGCCCGCGGCGCCGAACCTGGTTCGGATAACCAGCTGGCCTACGTCAATGCGGTGTGCACTTCGGCGCTGTCACTGCGCCACGTTGCGGTGCTGGCGGCGCTGCTGGATACCGATCCGGCCGAGCAGGGCCTGTCCGGACTGGTGATCGACACCGATCTGCGCTGGCGCATCGTCATCGCCCTGGCCGCGAGCGGCGACGTCGATGCCGACGGGACCGAGCAGCCGTTCATCGACTCCGAAGTCGAGCGTGACCCGACCGCCGCGGGCCAGCGGCACGCCGCGGCGGCGTCGGCGGCCCGCCCACAGGCCGACGTGAAGGAGTCGGCCTGGGAGCAGGTCATCGAGGACGACACGCTGGCCAACATCACCGCGCGGTCGATCATCGGAGGATTCGTACAGCCGGGGCAGGCTGAACTGCTGCAGCCGTTCACCGCACGGTATTTCGACGCCATCTCCGCGGTGTGGGAGCGGCGGTCCAGTGAGGTCGCGCAGACGGTGGTCGTCGGCCTTTACCCGTCGTGGGACGTCAGCCAGGCCGGTCTGGACGCCGCCGACGAGTTCCTCGAGGGCGACGCGCCGCCGGCGTTACGCCGGCTCGTACTCGAGGGCCGCGCCGGTGTGGAGCGCGCGCTGCGGGCCCGGGCTTTCGACGCTTAGCCTTTTTCCCGCGAGCGACCGCGTTTGCACGCCCTTTCGCGGCGTGTCGCCGCACAGACACGGTCGCTCGCGGAAACGGAGCTCAGGGGGGCGAGACGCCGGCGCTCAGCACGCGCACCGCGCTGACCAGTCCGTCCATCAGATTGCCTACCTGGAAGGCCGACGCGGCGGCCGACACCCCCAGCGGCGCGGCGGACTCGATGCCACGGCCCTTGACGTCCGAGCCGTACACCACCTCGATCGCGCGCTGGTCCGGCGAGACCGCCAACAGCACCGCGTTGTCGGGCGTGGGCACCTCCGCCAGGATTTCCCGGGCTGTCGCCGCGGTGTCGTCGCCGAGGCCGCCGACGTACACTGCGAAGCGGGCCTTGGCCGCGCGCGAGCCGTACTTCAGCGCATCGTCAAGGACCACGAGGTCCTTGGTCGGGAACGGGTAATGCACCGACAAATCGCCCGGTTGGGTGACGCCGGAAATCCGGCCGCTGGACGTGACGACGAAACCGAGCGGCAGGTCGGCTCGCTCGATGGTCGCGACTTCACCACTTGCCACTTGCGCCACCTCCAACCGTTAGCGGGTGCGAACCGTGACCGCCATGACCGTGGCCGGCGGGTTCGTCAGCGGCCCACAGGATCGGCGGGTGCGTCCACGGCTCGGACGATTTGTACGTCTCTGGATGCGGCCCTTTGCGGCGGTAGATCAGAGCGGCCAATACTGCGACCACCAACAGCGGGACCCCTCCGAGAAGGGCGTGGGTAAGTGCAGTGCTCACGACGCAAACCGTATCCCACTCGTCGGCCCTACGCCGCGCCCTCACCCAGATATCGAACCCAGGCGGGGTCGAGTTCCTTGACGCTGGACAGCAGCCGCCAGTGCTGACCCTTCGGCGGCACCGGCACCGACCGCAACGTCCAGCCGAGTTCGGCGAGTAGCCGGTCGGCCTTGCGGTGGTTGCAGGTCGAGCAGGCGGCCACGCAGTTCTCCCACGTATGGTCACCGCCGCGGCTGCGCGGCACCACATGGTCGACGGTGTCTGCCTTGGACCCGCAGTAGGCGCAGCGGAACCGGTCGCGGTGCATCAGCGCCGCACGCGTCATGGGGATGCGCGCCCGGTAGGGCACCCGCACGTAGGACCGCAGCCGGATCACCGACGGCACCACGATGGCCCTGGTGGCGGAGTGAATGATCGGGCCCCCAGGGTCGTCGTGCACGACGTCGGCCTTGCCGCACATAAGCATGATGACCGCCCGGCGCATCGGCAGGGCGGTCAACGGTTCGTAGGTGGAGTTCAGCAGCAGCACCCGACGGCGGCCCCAGATCGAGCCGTCGTGCCTGGTACTTGGCGGATGGATGTCGACGCTGTGCAGCACGCGCGTCTGGGCATGGGTCGTCGCGGACCCGGATAGGCCCGCCGCGCCCCCGTGCTGCCGGTGGCCAGCCAATCTTGACCGGCTCTTCTTGCGATGCGCCATTCGTCCTCCGACGGACAGTCCACCATGGATTGGCGTTGATCGCATAACAAATTGGGCCGTGTCCGCAGGTCAGTCGAGTGAACATCCCATGTCGTCAGCCGGCACCAATTGCGGAAAGCACAGCGTAGGCAACCTCCGCGCCCTTGACGGCCGAATGATCGCCGATGAAGTCGTCGGCAAGAAGGTTGTGCAGTGCCCTCGGTCGGAATGCATAGGAACCGCCGACCGCCAGCAGTCTGGCGTCCACGGCTTCCGGCGTTTTCACCGCACCATTGCGGCCGATACCCCCGTACTTGTCGCTGGCGTCGCCGACGCCCGAGGCGGCATCGTTGGCGACGCGCGACGCGATGGCATAGGCAATGCCGACGGCCTTGTCGTTGGCGGTCTTCGTGATCAAGATCGGGCCGCGGATGGTCTTCTGGTCGATGACCTGCCGGAAGAATCCGTTCTTGCCCGGCTCGAAATCGCGGGCGAACCCGTGATGGGAAAACGCGCCTTGGGCAAGGCTCAGCGTGGCGACGCTGTCCTGCGGCAGGGCCTTGGCGGTTGCCGACACCAGCCGGGCGCCGAAGCTGTGGCCGAGCAGATGGATGTTCAGGTCGGGCCGCGAGGTGCGGATGCGGCCGATGACGGGGGCGACGCCGCGGGCGCCGATGTCGGCAGACCGAGCCTTCATCTCGAAGTATGTGGTGAAGTTGAGCAGCTTCTTCGCGGCGCCAAGCGGCCCGCTGAGGAAGTCGCCGAATCCGGCCGCTGCGCCGGTGTCGCCGAGTCCGGCGGCGCCACCGACGTCGTCTGGGCGGGCGGCGACGGCGATCGGCACGGCCAGCCGCTTCATCAACTCGCCACCGTCCATCTCGACCAGGTCATTGCTGGCGTCCTCGTCATCGACGGCATTGCGGTCGAACAGCGTCTGGATGTGTTCGGCGAATTGCTTGCGGGCGGTCGCGCGATCTTCGAGCAGGGGAACGAGCGCGGCCGCCGCATCCAGCCTCTGCTGCGCGGCGGGATCCGGGAACAACGTGCGCAGATCGTCGATCTTCTCGAGGATGTCGTGGGTGTCGCCGGGCGACGCGCCCGCGGCCCCGCCGCCGAGATTGCCCTGGTCGTCTGCGAACTTCATTGACGGCCAGATCACTCCGGCGAACGCGATCTTGCGGTTCGTGAGCGCGGGTACCCGGCCTTGCGCCAGCACGTCGCGCATCGACGACCTCCACTGGTCATAAAGGGCCCGGGCGTCGCGTGCTTCGTTGTTCCAGCCGTGGGATGCCACGATCAGATCCGTGCACGGGCCGTTGGCGAGCGCGAGAACTGCGTCGACGCTGCCGACCACGCGTGCGTCTTTGTCGAATTGCATTTCGGCGCTGGGGATTTCGGGCATGGTGTTGTGCTCCTGTTCAGGTCTTTAGACGGACTGGATCGCCCGCATGACGTCGATGAGGCCGCTTCCTTGGAAGCTCGCCACCCGCCCCAGATCGGTCGCGGTTGCAGTGAAGATGCGTTTGACTTCCTCGGGGCGGCCGACGAACTCGGGCCGGATGGACAGAAACGCCGCGATGACGCCCGACACATGTGCGGCCGACATGCTCGTCCCACTGTGTTCCACATAGTGAATCGGCGGCGTGATGTCAGGCTTGGCGAGGATCTTGTCCCGGATCGCGCCGGCAGCGCAGGACAGGATCCGTTCGCCGGGAGCGACCACATCGGGCTTGGCCCGGCCGTCACCGGTTGGGCCCTTCGAGGAGAAATAGGACACGCCGTACCGATGCGGCATGTCGCGGTGTGTCGAACCCACAGTGATCGCCGGGTCGGCGTTGCCTGGATCGTTGATGGTGAGGTCCATCCCCGCGGCCGTCAGCTGTCGTGCCTCCGACTCGGCCTGGTTGAAGCCGTAACCCGTGTTGCCTGCCGCGACCACGACGACAACGCCCGACCGGACCAGGCGCGACACTTCAACGCAGAGCGGGCTTTCGCCGCACGCGAACCACTCAGGCTCGAAGGGATAACCCACCGAGAGATTCACGCCGTGGATCTTCAGATCGCGGCCGTTGTTGTTGACCTCATCGATGTGCTGCAGCGCGGTGATGATCGCGCTGTGCATGCCTTTGCCCCGGTCGTCGAGCACCTTGTAACTGACGAGGCGGCACATCGGCGCCATGCCCGCCATCCCGGTGACCTGCTCGGCGCGGTAGTTGACGTCGCCATGTTCATCGCGCTCCGCGCGCACGACGGTCGCCGTCGTCATCTCACCCGCGATGATGCCGGCCACATGCGTGCCGTGGCCGTAGTTGTCCACCTCGGCGGAGCCGCCGCCCGACAGGTCGGTGAAGTCTCGGTGGGCCAGCGGCGCCGAGACGTCCAGGGTGTTGTGCATCCGGAAGTGCTCGTGTGACCGGTCTATGCCGGAATCGACGACCGCCCAGACGATGTCGGCCCCGGTCGCGGCGAATGAGGTGCGCGCCGCGGTGGCCTTCACGGTTTGGGCCGATTTGTTGATCAGCGGGCGAATCTCGAAATCCGGCCAGATCCGATATATCGCTGGGGGCGGGTCGTCCCGGTCGAGCGCGACGAGCCGGCGGATCGCCGCTGCGGTCAGCCAGGCGAAGACGTACTGGGAAACGCGGGGACTGGCCGCCTGTACGACCTTGGCTCGCGAACCGGCCTTGATCTGCTCGACGTAATCGTTCACTTTCGCCGCCGCGGAATCGAGCCCATATGGGTAGCGGTAATCCAGATCGATGACCACGCTGTACACCGTCGACCGCTTCTGCCGCGCCATGAGCTCGAGCAGCGGAACGACGATGACCGACCCGTACAAACTGTTCGGATCGAATTCTGGGCCCCGTGGGCTTGTCACACCGTCACAATGCGTCGGCGTTCGACGAACCACAAGAGTACTGCGCTACTCGAAAGAAGCAGCCGATCACCCGACCCGTTTTCCGACGCCTGCCATAGACCACAATGGAGGCGATGGACCAAGTTGAACAGCAGTCGTTCTACGACGCGGTGGGCGGCCACGAGACGTTCCACACCATCGTGTCGCGGTTCTACGCGCTGGTGCGCGAGGACGAGATCCTGCGTCCGCTGTACCCCGAATACGAGCTCGACGCCGCCGAGGAACGCCTGCGGATGTTCCTCGAACAGTATTGGGGCGGCCCGCGGACCTACTCCGACCAACGCGGCCATCCTCGGCTGCGGATGCGCCATGCGCCTTTCCGGATCGGCTACATCGAGCGCGACGCGTGGCTGCGCTGCATGCACACCGCCGTCGCCGAGATCGACTCGCAGATCCTGGACGACGAGCACCGCAAGGAACTGCTGGCCTATCTCGAGATGGCCGCCCACTCCATGGTCAACTCGCCGTTCTGATATTCGGCACAATGGTGCCCGATGACTGAGCCCAGGCCGGCCGCGCCGCCGTGGTGGTCTCGCGCGGTGTTCTATCAGGTGTATCCGCGGTCATTTCGCGACAGCAACGGTGACGGCGTCGGCGACCTCGACGGCCTCATCGGCCGGCTCGATTACCTCGAGCTGCTGGGCATCGACGCCATCTGGCTCAACCCCGTCACCGTGTCGCCGATGGCCGATCACGGCTACGACGTGTCGGACCCGCGCGACGTCGACCCGCTGTTCGGCGGGATCGACGCGCTGGACCGGCTCGTCGATGCCGCGCATAACCGGGGCATCAAGGTCACCATGGATCTGGTGCCCAACCACACCAGCTCGGCGCATCCGTGGTTTCAGGCCGCGCTCGCGGCCAGTCCGGGCAGCGTGCACCGGGAGCGCTACATCTTCCGCGACGGCGCCGGTCCGGGCGGAATTCATCCGCCGAACAACTGGCTGTCGGTTTTCGGCGGGCCGGCGTGGACCCGGGTCGTCGAGCCGGACGGCAACCCGGGCCAGTGGTATCTGCATCTGTTCGATGCCCAGCAGCCTGACCTGAACTGGGACAACCCTGAGGTGTTCGACGACCTCGGAAAGACCTTGCGGTTCTGGCTGGAACGCGGCGTGGACGGTTTCCGCATCGACGTCGCACACGGCATGGCCAAACCGCCGGGGCTGCCCGACATGGAGATCACCGACAGCACCCTGCTGAGGATCAGCGACGACGATCCGCGCTTCAACCACCAAGGTGTGCACGACATCCACCGCGCCATTCGCTCGGTGCTCGACGACTACCCCGGCGCTGTCTCTATCGGGGAGGTCTGGGTACACGACAATGCGCGGTTCGCGGAATACCTGCGCGCCGACGAGTTGCACCTTGGCTTCAACTTCCGGCTGCTGCAGGCCGATTTCGACGCGGCCGAGATCCGCGATGCCATCGAAAACTCGCTGGCCGCAGTGGCACTCGAAGGCGCCATGCCGACCTGGACGTTGGAGAGCCATGATGCCCAGCGGACCGTCACCCGCTACGGCGGCGGCGAAACCGGGCTGGCGCGGGCCCGCGCGATGGCACAGGTGATGCTTGCCCTGCCGGGCGCGGCGTTCATCTACAACGGCCAAGAGCTTGGGTTGCCGAACGTGGATCTGCCCGACGAGGCGCTGCAGGATCCGGTGTGGGAGCGCTCCGGGCACACCCGACGCGGCCGCGACGGCTGCCGGGTGCCGCTGCCGTGGGCGGACAGCGCTCCCCCGTTCGGGTTCTCGGAGAATTCGGACACCTGGTTGCCGATCCCGCCGGACTGGTCGGCGCTGACGGTCGAAAGCCAGCTGTACGCGGCGGGCTCGACGCTGTCGTTCTTCCGTCGGGCGATCGAATTACGGCGCAGCCGAACAGAATTCGACGGTTCGGTGATCGAATGGATGAGGTCGGGACGCGACGGCGTGGTGTTCCGGTTGGTCGGTGGCGGTCTGGTCTGCGCGCTGAATGCCGGCAGGCGGCCGATGGCGCTGCCCGCCGGTGAGCTCATCATGGCCAGTGCTGCCATGTTGAACGGCCGACTGCCGCCCAACGCCGCCGCCTGGCTGGTTACCTAAGTACCGCGCAGACGTAAAGGCCCCCTTTTCGCCGGCGTGTCGGGTGCTTTTACGTCTGCTCACGCTAAATGGGTTACCGCAGCACCAGGGCGGGGTCGCCGCGGCGGCGATACACCGATCCGAACCGCGCGTCGATACGCAGCCACGCCGGAAGGACACGCACGCGCACGATCTCGTCGGCGTTGACCGTGTCGGGGTCCAGACCCATCCCCTGCGCCGCGGCCGCCGTTTGCGGCAGGAAACCCATTGCGGTCAAAGCGAATACGCAGCGCATTGGGATGCCGACGCTGGCATCTTCGGAACTAACCGCGACCACCTCCTGGTCTAACAGCGAGATGGGTGGACCATGCGCACTGCCGTGTTCCTTGGCCAGCGCCACGCCGCGCTGTGCGAGGTCCAGCATGACGCGTGCCGGCACGTCGTCAAGGTGGACGAAACCGGCCTCCGGCGGCAGCGCCCCGCGCCACGCCGAGTCCATCGGAAAGCCCGGATCCACGTAGCCCGTGCGCTCCATCGCCGTCAGCCCGCGCATGAGCGCGTCGGCGCCTGCGCACAGATCGGCCGGCCGCACCCGCCCGGCGACGACCCGGCTGGCCAGCACGTCGAAGCCGGTGGCCACCCAGGCCACGACGAGGCCGCCCGATCGCTCCCGCAGCCGGATGACGGCAGCATCGTCGAGCCGCAACGCTCGTTCGGCGAATGTTGCGAGATCCTCGCGGTGGGTGGCGTCGTCGAGCCAGGTACCGCGTTCCTCGGTACTGCTCATCGCGTCCAGCGATGCAGGTATTCTCGTTGTTCGGACGAAAGCCGTTGCAGCCGTTGCTCTTCGATGTGGACAGCAGCCAACTGGGTCTCAGCGATCACGGATGGCCTGGAATCCGGTGAAGTGCCTACCGACCGCACCTCGTAGCCCAGCGTGAAGTCGACGGCGCGCACCCGTTCCGCCCAGATCGTAACCTGCAGCGGCGAATCCACCAGTCGCAGCTGGCCTTTGTATGCCACCCGGACCTCCGCGATAAGAAGTCCGATCGTGGTGATCTCGGTGCCGAAAGGCTCCCGCAGGAATGGGACGCGCGCCTCTTCGAGGATGGTGACCATGGTGGCGTGGTTGATGTGCTGGTACATGTCGATATCCGACCAGCGCACATGCACCGGCGCAACGAAGGCCGTGGTCACCCAGAGGACCCCGTTCCGCTCGTTCGTGTCATGCTGCGGATCTGCCGCGCCGCGACCGACAGCGTTGCCAGGTCGTGCGCTTCGTCCTCATATATCTCGGTCAACGTCCGGCGCGCCCGGGCCACCCGGGAGCTGTTCGTCATCTCCCACTCTGCGATCTTTTCCTCGCCGCTCTCCTCCGGCTCACCTACGGCAAGCACATCGAAGCACAGCGCCCGCAGGGACCCGTAAATGTCGTCGCGAATCGCCAAGCGCGCCAACGAATGCCAACGGTCGTCGCGGCCGAGTCGGGAAATCGCAGTGAGCAGACCATCGGTGCCCAGGCGGTCCATGAGGGCGAAGTAGGTGTCGGCGACTTCCGCGGGGTCACGGTCGGCGATGTCGGCGATGTCGATGACGTCGAGCAGGCTGTACTGGTAGAGGCCGGTCGCCACCATATGTGCCAGGTCATCCGACACGCCGTGCGAACTGAATTCTCCGGCTTCCTTGACGACGATGGCCTTGTCGTCGCCCCGCAGCCAATCCGACATGCGCGGCGTCAGCGCGGCCACCTTCTCGGCGAATCGGTTGATCTCGGCGCCGACGGCCAGCGGCTGCGGACGGTAGTTGAGCAGCCAGCGCCCGGCCCGATCGATGAGCCGGCGCAGATCCAAAGTCATCCGGTCGGACACCGCCACCGACACGTCGGCGGCCCGGATCTGCCGCCACACCTCACCGACCCGGAAGATGGCGTTGGTGGCGACATAGCTGCGGACCGCGTCGACCGGGCCGACACCGACGTCTTCGCTGATCCGGTACGCGTAGGTGATGCCGCTGGTGTCGACCAGATCGTTGACCAGCATGGTGGTGACGATCTCCCGGCGCAGTTGGTGCGAGCGGATCTCACTGCCGAATTGATCACGCAGCCGGGCGGGGAAGTACCTCGGCAGCCTCGCGGCGAAGGCTTCCTGATCGGGCAAATCGCTGGCCAGCACATCGTCCTTGAGCGCCAGCTTGACGTGTGCCATCAGCGTCGCGAGCTCCGGGGACGTCAGGCCCAGCCCGGCTTCGGTTCGCCGCCGGATCTCCTTTTCGGAAGGCAGCGCCTCGAGTTCGCGGTTCAGGCCGCGTTCGGCGACGAAGTCCTTGATCTGGCGGGCATGCACCGACAACAGGCTGGCCGCGTTGGCGCGGCTGGTGCCCATCAGGTCGTTCTGGTCGGCATTGTCGACCAATACCAGCCGGCCGACCTCGTCGGTCATCGACAAGAGCAGCTCGGTGCGCTCGTCGGCGCTGACCTTGCCCGCGGTGACCAGCGAGTCGATCAGGATCTTGATGTTGACCTCGTGGTCGGAGCAGTCGACTCCGGCGGAGTTGTCCAGGGCGTCGGTATTGATCCGGCCGCCGGACAGGTCGTACTCGATGCGCCCAAGCGACGTCACGCCGAGGTTACCGCCCTCGCCGATCACCTTGGCGCGCACCTGATTTCCATTTACCCGCACCGCGTCATTGGCGCGGTCACCGACGTCGGCGTCGGCCTCGGACTCCGCCTTGACGTAGGTGCCGATGCCCCCGTTGAACAGCAGGTCCACCGGTGCCTTCAACACCGCCTTGATCAGGTCCGGTGGCGTCATCTCCTCGTCGTCGCTCTCGATGCCGAGCGCGGTACGAACCTGCGAAGTGATCGGGATGGCTTTCTGCTGGCGGCTGTAGACGCCACCGCCCTCGCTGATCAGGGATCGGTTGTAGTCCTCCCAGCTGGATCGGGGCAGTTCGAAAAGCCGCGTGCGTTCCTCCCACGACGTGGCGGCATCGGGATCCGGATCAAGGAAGACGTGCCGGTGATCGAAGGCGGCCAGCAATCGGATGTGCTTGGAGAGCAGCATGCCGTTGCCGAACACGTCACCGCTCATATCGCCGACACCCACGACGGTGAAGTCCTCGGACTGGGTGTCGACACCCATCTCCCTGAAGTGCCGCTTGACGGACTCCCACGCACCCTTGGCGGTAATGCCCATCGCCTTGTGGTCGTAGCCGACCGAACCACCCGATGCGAACGCGTCGCCCAACCAGAATCCGTAGGACTTGGCGACGTCGTTGGCGATGTCGGAGAAGGTGGCGGTGCCCTTGTCGGCCGCCACCACGAGGTAGGCGTCCTCGCCGTCGCGACGCACCACCCCGGCCGGGGTGACGACGGCGCCGGTGGCCATGTCGACGTTGTCGGTGAGGTCGAGCAGGCCGGCGATGAACAGCTTGTAGCAGGCGACACCCTCGTTGCGGGTGGCGTCGCGATCGGTGGCCGCGTCTCCGGTGGCGACCGGAGGTTCCTTGACGACGAACCCACCCTTGGCGCCGACCGGGACGATGACGGCGTTCTTGACTGCCTGCGCCTTGACCAGGCCGAGGACCTCGGTGCGGAAATCCTCACGGCGGTCCGACCAGCGCAGACCGCCGCGGGCGACGAACCCGAACCGCAGATGCACGCCCTCGACCCGCGGTGAGTACACGAAGATCTCGAACTTTGGCCGCGGTAGCGGCAGCTCGGCGATCAATCCCGGATTCAGCTTCAACGACAGAACGTTCTGCTGGCGGGCCGAATCCGGCCGGGTGACAAAGTAATTGGTGCGCAACGTCGCTTGGATCATCGACGCGAAGGCCCGCAGTACGCGGTCGGTGTCAAGGCTGACCAGCGCGTCGATGTCCGCGGCGACCGCAGCGGCGGCAGCCTGCGCGTCGGGCCGTCTCGGGGAGTCGGAAGGGTTCGGGTCGAACAGCGCCTCGAAGAGCTCGACGAGCGACCGTGCGGTGCCGGTGTTGTCGTTGAGCACCGACTCGATGTGGGCCTGGCTGTAGGGAAAGCCGGCCTGGCGCAGATACTTGGCATAGCTGCGCAGTATGACCACCTGCTGCCAGGTCAGGCCCGCGCGCAGCACCAACTCGTTGAACCGGTCGATCTCCACGCGGCCATGCCAGATCGCGGTGACCGCGTCGGCGAACCGCTGCGCAGTCTCCTCGAACTGGTCGGTGCCGGCTGGGTCGGGGATGGTGCGGTGCGGCGAGACCTTGAACTGATAGATCCACACCGGCAAACCGTCGGGCCGGGCCACGGTGAACGGCCGCTCTTCGAGCACCACCACACCCATGCACTGCAGCATCGGCAGCAGCTGGCTCAGCGATGCGGACCGTCCGCCCAGGTACCACGTCAGCTGGGCGGTTCCGTCGGCGCCGCCATCGGAGAACACCAGTTTGACCGAATTATCCTGCAGCTCTTCGATGATCGCGATGTCGTTGATCGCGTCCAGCGGGGCGATGGCCTGTTTGTACACCTCGGGGAATGCCGCGGCGTAGTGCTCGGCCTCGACCTGCTCGATCGACCCCGTCTTCACCGCTCCGAGCAGCAGGTCACCCCAGGTGCGGGCGGCCTCGGTGAGCAGGTTCTGGATCCTGGTCTCATTGTCAAGCGAGGTGTCGATGTCCCGGGGGTGTGTATCTTCGGGCAATCGCACCGTGAAATGCACTACTGCCCAGGGTGATTCGCTGACACGTGCGGAGTATTCGATGCTGACGCCGCCCAGCTCGCGGACAAGGATGTCCTGCATTTCCAGCCGCACCGCCGTGGTGTATCGGTCGCGCGGCAGGTACACCAGGCACGACACGAAGTCCGCGAGCTGGTCGGCGCGCAGGAACAGCAGCGTTCGCCGCCGCGAGCCGAGGTCGACAACGGCCATCGCCATGTCCAGTAATTCCTTGGAGCTGAGCGCGAAGAGCTCCGAACGCGGGATGGTCTGGATGATGTCGAGAAGAAGCTGCCCCGGATGGCTGGGGTCACGCTGTGACATCGCGAGCGCGTCGTTGACGCGACGCGAAATCAGCGGTATCTCGAGCACATTGGCGTTCATGGCGGCAACGGTGAACAGGCCGACGAAACGGTGCTCGATGGCGAGGTTTCCCGGGTGTTCGCGGACCACAACGATGTACGGGTAGGCGCCGTAGCGCAGGTAACTGGGAATGGTGGCCTGGGCCAGCACCAGCAGATCGTCGCTGGCGGTGAGCTCCGGAAGCACCTCTTCGCGCAGCCGCAGCACGCCCAGCCGACTCGACGGGTCGATCGACGACTTCCCGCCCCGCACCGTGCAGCGCTGATAGCCCAGCAGCACAAAATGCCCGTCGGCCAGCCAGCGCAGCAGCGCGGCGACATCCTCGCGGTCGGGGCCGGGGAAGCGGCCCTCGGGGTCGGTGTCGAGTTCCTTGGCCAGGCCGCGCAGTGTGGTGGCCATCGCGCCCGAGTCGAGCGCCACCTGGCGGGCATCGGCGAGAACGTTGGGCAGCAGGCGCTCGGCCTCGGCCACCGACTTACGGTCGACCGACTCAGCCAGCTGGACGTGAATCCACGTCTCGTCAATGCCGTCCCCGGATGCGGCGTCCGACGCGGGATGGATCTCCAACAGCTCCCCGGTGGGCCCACGGCGTACCCGGAACGCAGGGTTCATGATCGCCTTGTAGGCCACACCGAGCCGGTGCAGCAGCACCGTGACGGAGTCCATCAGCATCGACCCGTGGTCGGTGACGATCTGTAGCGCGGGGCCGAATCCTGCGGGGTCGTCGTCGGCGTAGACGGCGACCCGGGTGTCACCGACGGGTCGGCGCCAGCCCAGCCGGTAGTGGGCCGCCACGACGGCCGGCGACATCACCTCGCCGGCGGCCGTCCGGTCGACCGGACCGGTGACGGCGGCATCGACCCCTGGCGCGTCTCCGTGGGGTCCGCGATAAGTCGCGGTGTAGGCCCTGGCGAGCGTTTCGGCAGCCTCGGGGGTGAGGGCCGTTGGTTCGCTTCGCTGCAGACCTCCGGTGGCCTTCGGGTTGACCGTCATGCGACGCTCCTGACTCAAACCTGCGTACCGACCGTCGTTGGATGTCGCCGCCCGTGCGGCGCCGTGGTACGCAGGAGCGACATTAGTCGCGTGTGAGCCGGCGGTGGGTCACCCTGTGCGGACGGGCCGCTTCGACACCAAGTCGTTCCACTTTGTTTTCCTCGTACGCGGCGAAGTTCCCCTCGAACCAGAACCACTTGGCCTCGTTGTCGGCGTCCCCCTCCCACGCCAGGATGTGCGTGCAGGTGCGGTCGAGGAACCAGCGGTCGTGCGAGATGACCACCGCGCAACCCGGGAAATTCTCCAGCGCGTTCTCCAGCGAGGACAGCGTTTCGACGTCGAGGTCGTTGGTCGGCTCGTCGAGCAGGATCAGGTTGCCGCCCTCCTTGAGGGTGAGCGCCAGGTTGAGCCGGTTGCGTTCACCGCCGGACAACACACCTGCCGGTTTCTGCTGGTCGGGCCCCTTGAACCCGAACGCGGACACGTAGGCCCGCGACGGGATCTCGTTCTGGCCGACCTCGATGTAGTCCAAGCCGTCGGACACCACTTGCCAGACTGTCTTGTTGGGGTCGATGCCGGCGCGGCTCTGGTCGACGTAGCTCAGCTTGACGGTCTCCCCGACCTTGACGGTGCCGCTGTCCGGATGTT
>JBEVHG010000003.1:0-9679 GCA_040511335.1 Mycobacterium sp.
CTCTAACACACCCAAGAAGACATCGACGTCGGCAGGCGACCCGACCCCATTTTCACGCCCGCAAGGCGTCCCCCGGAAGGGTTAGTAGAGCTCGCGCGGAAAACGCAGCCCCCAATTCCGCGGCGCCGCGTGCCAAACTCACCGCCGTGACCGTGGGCCCGCGAGTTTCCGCTGTATGAGGGCCTGGAGGGCTGGGAACTGCACGGTCACCGGTGACACGTGCCACCCGATTTCAAGAAACATGTGAACTTGGGTTACAGTTACTTTCATGGCACAGAAACCTGTACCTAACGCGCTGATTCTTGAGCTCGAGCCGGTCGTGGCCGACAACTACGCCCGTCATCTCGACACCGAAGACCTCTGGTACGCGCACGACTACGTGCCGTTCGACCAGGGCGAGAACTTCGCTTTCCTCGGTGGTCGCGACTGGGACCCGTCGCAGGTGACCCTGCCCAAGCACATCACCGACGCGCTGGAGATCCTGCTGATCACCAAGGACAACCTGTCGGGCTATCACCGCGAGCTCGTCGAGCACTTCATCCTCGATGAGAAGTGGGGCCGCTGGCTGGGCCGGTGGACCGCCGAGGAACACCTGCACGCCATCGCGCTGCGCAACTACCTCGTCGTGACGCGGGAGATCGACCCCGCCGCCAACGAGGATGTCCGCGTCGAGCACGTGATGAAGGGCTACCGCGCCGATAAATTCACCCAGGTCGAGACGCTGGTGTTCATGGCGTTCTTCGAGCGTGCGCACGCGGTGTTCTGCCGCAACCTCGAAGCCCAGATCACCGAGCCGGTGCTCAAGAGCCTGATCGGCCGGATCGCCAGGGACGAGGAGCGCCACGAGGAGTTCTTCGCCAATCTCGTCGCGCACTGCCTGTCCTACGCCCCCGACGAGACCATCGAGGCGATCGCGCGCCGCGCGGGCGAACTCGGGGTCGTCGGCGGCGATATCGACGCGTATGCGGACAAGCTCCGGAACGTCGCCGATGCGGGCATCTTCAACGCCGCCGCGCTGCGGCAGGTCATCTCTGACCGGATCACCGCGTGGGCACTGGCCGAACGCCCCGAACTGCGCCAGTTCGTTAACGCGTAACCCGCTGCGCCGCTACGCCACGGCGCGCCTGCACCGCGCAGATGGCGCGACGAGGGTAGCGTCATTTTCGATGGCTAGCGACATGCTCTGCTGTCCGGGCGGTGCCGATCGTTTCGATCACGAGAGGACCGGCCCCGGTCCTGGTGCCGCAGTGTCCGCCGAGAGGTTCGTGTGGGGCCCCGCGGGCTCGAGGAGCGCCACGTGACCGATTCGCCCGTCCGGACCTACGTGCTCGACACCTCCGTGCTGCTGTCGGATCCCTGGGCCTGCACGCGGTTTGCCGAACACGAAGTGGTGGTCCCGCTGGTGGTTATCAGCGAGCTCGAGGCCAAGCGGCATCACCACGAATTGGGCTGGTTCGCCCGCCAGGCGCTGCGGATGTTCGACGATCTGCGACTCGAGCACGGACGGTTGGATCAGCCCATTCCCGTTGGGGCACAAGGCGGCACGCTGCACGTCGAGCTGAACCACAGCGATCCGATGGTGCTGCCCGCGGGTTTCCGCACCGACAGCAACGACTCGCGGATCTTGACCTGCGCGGCCAACCTGGCAGCCGAGGGCAAGCGGGTTACGTTGGTGAGCAAGGACATTCCGCTGCGGGTCAAGGCTGGTGCGGTCGGCCTCTCCGCCGACGAGTACCACGCCCAGGACGTCATCACGTCGGGCTGGACCGGCATGGACGAGATCGAGGTGGCGGCCGAGGAGATCGACGCATTGTTCTCCGACGGCGAGATCGACCTGGCGCCCGCTCGAAACCTGCCGTGCCACACCGGGATCAGGCTGCTTGGCGGCACGTCGCACGCGCTCGGCCGGGTCAACGCCGAGAAGCGGGTGCAACTGGTACGCGGCGATCGCGAGGTGTTCGGGCTGCGAGGCCGCTCGGCCGAACAGCGGGTGGCGCTGGATCTGCTGCTCGACGAGTCCGTCGGCATCGTTTCCCTGGGCGGAAAGGCCGGCACCGGGAAGTCGGCGCTGGCGCTGTGCGCGGGCCTGGAGGCGGTGCTGGAGCGCCGCACGCAGCGCAAGGTCGTGGTGTTCCGGCCGCTGTACGCCGTCGGCGGGCAGGACCTCGGCTATCTGCCCGGCAGCGAGAGCGAAAAGATGGGCCCCTGGGCGCAGGCCGTCTTCGACACGCTGGAGGGGCTGGCCAGTCCCGCGGTGCTCGAAGAGGTGCTCTCCCGCGGCATGCTCGAGGTGCTGCCGCTGACCCACCTCCGCGGCCGGTCCCTGCACGACTCGTTCGTCATCGTCGACGAGGCCCAGTCGCTGGAACGCAACGTGCTGCTGACCGTGCTGTCCCGGTTGGGCGCGGGGTCACGGGTGGTGCTCACCCATGACGTCGCCCAGCGCGACAACCTGCGGGTCGGCCGCCACGACGGCGTCGCCGCGGTGATCGAGAAACTCAAGGGCCACCCGCTGTTCGCCCACATCACGCTGCTGCGCAGCGAGCGGTCTCCGATCGCCGCGCTGGTCACCGAGATGCTGGAGGAGATCAGCCCCGGCGCGCTGCCCTGAGTGACTCGGCACGCCGAAATCACCTGTCGGTAGGCTGCCTGCGTGCCGAGACGACCCGACAGCCAGGCCTGGCGGTGGACCGTCATCGGCGTGGTCGCGGCCGCCGCGGTGCTGGTCATTGGCGGCCTCACCGGCCACGTCCGGCGCGCCGGCGCCGACGAGGTCGACTGCTCGAAGGACAAGTGTGTCGCGCTGACGTTCGACGACGGGCCAAGCCCGTTCACCGACCGGCTGCTGCAGATCCTCGAGGACAACGACGCGACGGCGACGTTCTTCCTGATCGGCAACAAGGTGGCGGCCAACCCCGCCGATGCCAAACGCATCGCCGACGCCGGCATGGAGGTGGCCAGCCACACCTGGGAACACCCCAACATGACCACGATCCCGCCCGAGCTCATCTCCGGTCAGCTCTCGAAGGCCAACGACGCCATCGCAGCCGCGACCGGGCAGACCCCGACGCTGTACCGCCCGGCCGGTGGATTGTCCAACGAGGCCGTGCGTACTGCGGCCGAGCAGCTCGGTTTGGCCGAAATCCTCTGGGATGTAGTGCCTTTCGACTGGATCAACGACTCCGATACCGCGGCGACGACCTACATGCTCAAGACGCAGATCAAGCCGGGGTCGGTGGTGCTGTTCCACGACACCTACTCCAGCACCGTCGACGTCGTGTACCAGTTCATCCCGGTGCTGAAGGCCAACGGCTACCACCTGGTGACGGTCAGCCGGCTGCTCGGTCCGCGCGCGCCGGGCAGCAGCTACGGCGGCCGCGACAATGGCCCACCCGCCAACGACATCCATGACATCCCACCGGGCGAGATCCCGACGCTGCCGAACACACCGTCGCCCAAGCCGATGCCCAACTTCCCGATCACCGACATCCCCGACCAGAATGCCGGGGGCCCCACCAACGGGGCCTAACCCAGTGCGATTTCGGCGCCAATCGTGCGCTCAGCGTCGTCCGCTGAGCGTCGGTTAGCGCGCCGAATTCGCAAACCGAAGGCATAGTTTCGCCCGGATTGGGGACCTACGACCCTAATGCCGTGCGGCGGCGGCGACGAGACTTGGTGTCATGCCTGACACCATGGTGGACGCCGAAGTCATCAAGAGCGCCGTGCAACTGGCGTGCCGCGCCCCGTCGCTGCACAACAGCCAACCCTGGCGATGGGTTGCAGACGGCGGCAGCCTGAAACTGTTCCTCGACCGCGACCGCGTCGTGCACTCCACGGACCGCTCGGGACGGGAGGCGATCATCAGCTGCGGTGTGGTGCTCGACCATCTCCGGGTCGCCATCGCCGCTGCCGGTTGGACAGCCACTGTCGACCGCTTTCCCAATCCGAACAACCTCGACCACCTGGCCTCGGTCGAATTCAGCCCGATGGACTTCGTCACCGATGCGCATCGTCGCCGCGCCGACGCGATCCTGTCGCGCCGCACCGACCGGCTGCCCTTTGCGGCGCCGCCGGAATGGGAATCGTTCGGACCGATCCTGTGCGCCGACGCCGGGGACAGCGGCGTGCAGCTGGATGTGATCGCCGACGAAGCCCGCGCTGAGCTGGCCGAGGCCTCCCAGCTCACCGAATCGCTGCGGCTTTACGACTCGTCCTACCATGCCGAACTCGACTGGTGGACAGCCCCTTTCGAGACAATTGACGGCATACCGCACAGTTCCCTGATCTCCGCGGCGGAAAGCGAACGCGTCGACATCGGCCGCACGTTCCCGGTGATCCGGCACAGCGAGCGGCGAGCCGGCATCGACGTGGACAGGTCGAAGGTGCTGGTGCTCTCCACCGAGGGCGACACCCGTCGCGACGCATTGGCGTGCGGCGAGGTGTTGTCCAGGGTGTTGCTGGACGCCACGTTGGCGGGCATGGCGACCTGCCCGCTGACGCACATGACCGAACTCGCGGCCAGCCGGAACATCATCGCCGCGCTGACCGGGAGAAACGCCCGGCCGCAGGCGCTCGTCAGGGTCGGCGTCGCGCCGATCCTGGAGGAGTTGCCGCCGCCGACGCCCCGTCGGCCGTTGGACGACGTTTTGCGCTTCGACTAGCGGGGATTCCCATATCGTTTTCATCGGGCGTCAATCACCAGTCAGCACGGCATCGTAAGGGGCGGCAATGGTCAAGGTCTTCCTGGTCGACGACCACGAAGTCGTCCGGCGGGGACTGATCGACCTGCTCAGCGCCGATCCAGAGCTCGACGTCATCGGCGAGGCGGACTCGGTGGCCCAGGCACTGGCGCGGATACCCGCCGCCGCGCCCGATGTTGCGGTGCTCGATGTCCGGCTGCCCGACGGGAACGGCATCGAGCTGTGCCGTGACCTGTTGTCGCGACTGCCCGATCTGCGCTGCCTGATGCTCACCTCCTACACATCCGACGAAGCGATGCTCGACGCGATCCTCGCCGGTGCCAGCGGCTATGTGGTGAAGGACATCAAGGGCATGGAACTCGCCCAGGCGATCAAGGACGTCGGCGCGGGTCGTTCGCTGCTCGACAACCGCGCCGCCGCCGCACTGATGGCCAAACTGCGGGGAGAGGCCGAGCGCTCCGACCCGTTGTCCGGCCTGTCCCAGCAGGAACGCGTGTTGCTCGATCTGCTCGGCGAGGGACTGACCAACAAGCAGATCGCCGCGCGAATGTTCCTGGCCGAGAAGACCGTCAAGAATTACGTGTCACGGCTGCTGGCAAAGCTCGGGATGGAGCGCCGCACGCAGGCCGCGGTTTTCGTCTCCAAGCTCGACCGCCCGCACCGCGCAGGCGACTAGGTTGGAAAACGTGACCGACGAGCGTCCGCTTCGGGACACCCTGTCACAACTGCGCCTACGCGAACTGCTCACCGAAGTTCAGGATCGCGTCGAGCAGATCGTCAAGGGCCGCGACCGACTCGACGGCCTGGTCGAGGCCATGCTGGTGGTGACCTCGGGTCTGGAACTCGACGCCACCCTGCGCACCATCGTGAAAACCGCGATCGAGCTGGTCGACGCCCGCTACGGAGCACTCGGCGTGCGGGGCGACGGTCACGAACTGGCCGAGTTCGTCTACGACGGCATCGACGAAGACACCCGCGCCAAGATCGGGCCATTGCCCGAGGGTCGCGGGGTGTTGGGGGTGTTGATCGACGACCCGAAGCCGATCCGGTTGGAGAACATCCTGAAACACCCGGCCTCGGTGGGTTTCCCACCGAACCACCCGCCGATGCGGACGTTTCTCGGTGTCCCGGTGCGAACCCGCGACGAAGTGTTCGGAAACCTCTATCTGACCGACAAGGTCACCGGCCAACCGTTCAGCGAGGACGACGAGGTCCTCGTCCAGGCGTTGGCCGCCGCCGCGGGTATCGCAATCGACAACGCCCGTCTCTACGAGCAGTCGCGGGCACGCCAATCGTGGATAGCGGCGACCCGCGATATCGCAACCGAAATGCTGTCAAGTACCGATCCGGCCACCGTGTTTGCGCTCATCGCGGGCGAGGCGCTGAAGTTGACCGGCGCGGAAGGCACGTTGGTGGCTGTGCCCGCCGACAGCGAGGCGGCGGCTGCCGAGGTCGACGAACTGATCGTGGTGGAGACCGCCGGCGCGGTGCCCACGGATATCGCCGTGTCCACCATATCGGTCGGCGAAACGCCAATCGGACGGGCATATCTGGACCGCACGCCCGTTCGCCTGGAAAAGCTACCGATGCCAACGGGTTTCGATGCGGGCGGACCCGCACTTGTGCTGCCCCTGTGCACCGCCGAGGCGGCTGCCGGGGTGCTGGTGGTGCTGCGGGGCAGCGGCACGCGTCCATTCACCGCCGAGCAGCTGGACATGATGGCTGCGTTCGCCGATCAGGCGGTGTTGGCCTGGCAGTTGGCGATATCGCAACGGCGCATGCGTGAGCTGGACGTCTTGACCGACCGGGATCGCATCGCCCGCGATCTGCACGACCATGTCATTCAGCGGCTCTTCGCGGTCGGACTTGCGTTGCAGGGCACCATCCCACGCGCGCGTTCAGCCGAGGTGCAGCAACGGCTGAGCGGATGCGTCGACGACCTGCACGCCGTCATCCAGGAAATACGCACCGCCATATTCGATCTGCATGGCGCCTCTTCCGGGCACACTCGGCTGCGGCAGCGGCTTGACGAGGCGATCGCCCAGTTCGAGAGCTCCGAATTGCATACCACGGTGCAGTTCCTGGGACCTCTTTCGGCGGTCGACGCCACACTGGCCGACCACACCGAAGCCGTTGTGCGCGAGGCGGTCAGCAACGCCGTACGGCATGCGCGCGCAACGGAACTCACCATCGAGGTCAGGGTCGCCGACGATCTCAGCATCGAGGTGGTGGACAACGGCCGTGGCATCTCGGGTGATATCACCGAAAGCGGGTTGGCCAGCCTGCGTCGGCGTGCCGAGGAGAGCGGCGGCAACTTCAGTCTCGAGAACGTCGCCGGCGGCGGAACAGTGCTTCGGTGGTCGGCACCGCTGCCCTGACGCTGGCAAGCTAGGCGAACGCTGAGCCGTCCAGCCGCGCAACGACATCCGACAGAGCGCGGCGTGGGGTCGACGGCAGCGGGTCGGCGTTGGCCAGCGCCCAGCCCACCCGCAGCAGCATCTGCGGAAATTCGTTGGAGTCGAAGACATCCCTGCGCACCGCCTCGCGCGTCTGCTCGATCTCCAAAGGCTCGGTGATCGGGCAGCTGGACAGGCCGAGCGCCGTGGCCGTGAGCAGCACCAGGCTGGTCGCCTCTCCCGCGCGCAGGCGGGCCAGTTCGTCGTCGTCGCGCGTGCCGAGCGCCAGCACGATGGCGTTGTCGGCGGCCGGTGTCGCATCGGCGGGCTGGGCCAACGCCGCCCCGGCGAACAGGCGGCCGGGCAGCTCGGCGGCGGGGTCCGGGGTGGGGATGTTGCGGGCGGGTACACCGGCCAGCGATCCGTGTCGGCCGCTCCACTCTGTGAGCTCGCGAAGATACTCGTCGTCATGGGTATGGGTGCGCACTGCTTGTTTCACAACGTCATTGAAGCCGGTCATGTCCTCGACCCGCAGCAGCTTGACGCCCGCTCTGGCGGCCCGCGAACCCATCAGCGCGATATCCCCCCGGGGGACAGGCCAGCTGCTGTATATCCGCCGGTCGGTGCGGCGCCGAGGGATCGCCGCCGCCAAGGCGATGTCGAGTTCGGCAGGCCCGCGGCGGGTAAGTTCGATGGCCGCGAGGTGGTGCGGATCCACCGGGTTGGGAAAGCGCTGAACCTTCGGCTGCCATCCCAGTGCCGCCAGCGCGATGACGCAATGGTTCAGCGACGCGCCACAGCTGAGCATGAGGTCGCGGCGGTCCGGGTCGGTGTTGGGCAGGTGAAGGTCAGGATCCGAGTACAGATGCAGGCTCTGCGGCCCCACCCGCCATCGCCATGGTTGCGAGTTGTGGACCGACGGCGCCCGAATGGCGAGCGCCAGTGCCGTAAGGATGGTCTTGCTATCGGGATACTGTGTGCTCACGACCTCCACGGTCGCGCGACGCCACCGCCGGTACTAGAGACCGAGGCCCCTTGCTGATGGGACCTTCGGCCCCTAGCCTAGCGGTCGCCCTCTTCCACCTTGGCCATGGCCAGCACGTCGAGTCGGCGGTCCAGCTCCTCGAGCGACAGTTTGTCGCCGATCAGACCGCGGTCGATGACGGTCTGCCGAAGGGTCTTGCGCTCCTTGAGCGCCTCCTTGGCCACGGCGGCCGCCTCCTCGTAGCCGATCGCGGAGTTCAGCGGAGTCACGATCGACGGTGACGACTCGGCCAGCTCGCGCAGATGGTCCTCGTTGGCGACGAGGCCGTCGATGCACCGCTGGGCGAACAGCTTGGAAACATTGGCAAGTATCGTGAACGACTCGAGCAGGTTGCGGGCCATCATCGGGATGTAGACATTGAGCTCGAACGCACCCGCGCCGCCACCCCACGCGATGGCTGCGTCGTTGCCGACCACCTGCGCGGCCACCTGCGTCACCGCTTCCGGGATCACCGGGTTGACCTTGCCGGGCATGATCGAGCTGCCCGGCTGCAGGTCCGGCAGCCGAATCTCGCCGAGACCGGTCAGCGGTCCGGAGCCCATCCAGCGGATGTCGTTGGCGATCTTGGTCAGCGACACTGCGATGGTACGCAATGCGCCGGACGCCTCGACCAGCCCGTCGCGCGCCGCCTGTGCCTCGAAAGAGTTGACAGCCGTTCGCAATTCGGCCAAACCGGTGTCGTTGACCAGCACCTCGACGACCTTCGCGCCGAACCCGTCGGGCGCATTGAGCCCGGTGCCCACGGCGGTGCCGCCGATGGCCAACTCGCCCAGCCGGGGAAGACACCCGCGCACTCTTTCCATGCCGGCCTCGATCTGGCGGGCGTAGCCGCTGAACTCCTGGCCCAGCGTCACCGGAACCGCATCCATCAGGTGGGTGCGCCCGGACTTGACCACGGTGCGCCACTGGCGGGCCTTGGACGCCAGCGACTCGTGCAGCACCTCCAGCGCCGGAAGCAGCTGCCGCACAGCGGCTTCGGTGCCCGCGATGTGGGTGGCGGTGGGGAAGGTGTCGTTGGACGACTGCGACATGTTGACGTCGTCGTTGGGGTGCACCGTGACGCCGTTCTGTGCGGCGATGCCGGCGATCACCTCGTTGGCGTTCATGTTCGAACTGGTGCCCGAGCCGGTCTGGAACACGTCGATGGGGAACTGGTCATCGTGCAGACCCTCGGCGATTTCGCCCGCTGCGGCAATGATTGCATCGGCCTTTTCGGGTGCGAGCAGGCCGAGATCCTTATTCACCTGCGCGCAGGCGCCTTTCAGCAGGCCCAGCGCCCGGATCTGCGCGCGCTCCAGCCCGCGGCCGGAGATCGGGAAGTTCTCGACAGCCCGCTGCGTCTGCGCGCGCCACAGCGCGGTGATGGGTACCCGCACCTCGCCCATGGTGTCGTGCTCAATGCGATACTCAGCTTCGACAACACTGTCGGCGCTCATGTGCTCCCTCTTCGTTGGTGTGTTATGGCAGCGGGTGTGCGGCGGTCGAGTCACCGGTGAAGTCGACCGCGGAGTACTCGTTGAGTTTGGAGAGCCGGTGGT
>JBEVHG010000004.1:0-17572 GCA_040511335.1 Mycobacterium sp.
CAGCTCTTCCGTTGGTGTAGCGGTCGCGGTGGTATCCGTAGCGCTGCCCGTGGGCAGCAGTTCTGATTCGAGCGCAGCCACCGCGTCACGGTACTCCGGACGGGTCCAGAAGCCGGAATGGCCACAGATCGGCGGGTAGACGCCGTCGGAGCGCGGGGTGAGGCTCTCGACATCGAGCAGGCGATAGTCGACGCCTTCCAGTGCCGCAGGCATGCTGCGGTCCCGGTCATCGATCACCCACGATCCGATGGGATCACTGCGGGCCCACAGGTTGATCCAGCGCCCCTGCTGCCGTTGCCGCAGCCGCGGGATCGCACCGGTTCCGAAGTAGGCCGGGAAGTTTCGGGCATACAGCCGCCGCAGCGGCGACCCGAACGTCAGCAGCGCCACCCGGTGCGCTGTCGCGCCGTCGTACTGCAGCAGCGTCGCCGCGGCGATGATGGTGCCTTGGCTGTGCGCGGCCAGCACCACCGGCGTGCTTCCGGCGGCGGTCAGTACTTGCAGCCGGGCCAGCAGTTCGGGCACCGTGCGCTCGGCGTAGCAGGGCGGGGTCAGCGGATGGTTGGCGCGCGGCCAGAACGTGATGACGTCCCACAGCACGGCCACCACCCGGCGCAGCTGGCGGTCCCGGTACGCCTGCACTACCAGTGCCACCAGCAGTGTCGCCAGAGTCACCGTGATGAACACGCTGACATTCGTGACCGCGGGCGAGTACGCGGGCAGCCACCCGAACCCGCCGCGATCGGATAGGTAGAAGCCAAGCAGGACAACGATTTCGGCTACCGCGAACACGGCCAGGCCCGCAGCGACGGGAGGCACCAGGTCGGTCAGCGTCGCCCACGAGCGCGCCGACGCCACCTGTCGGGCGCGCGGATCGTCATCGCTGGTACCCGGATAGTCGTCGAGCACCGCACGCAGTTCGACCTTGGTGCGCCTGCGCGCGACCCACCACCACACCCACAGTCCGGTCAGTATCGCAACGATGATCAGAACCACGATGGCCACCGCCGCCCAGAAGTAGGGCGGCGGAACGATCAGCGGCGCGTCGGCATCGAGGGCCCCAGCCTTGTCCTCGAAGCCGGCGCTTTCGCTCGCGAGGGTCGTTGCCCTGGTGGTGATTTCATCGTTGGCCACCGCGGTGGACAGCACCGGCCTGCCGAGCACCTGCGCTGCCCACAGGCCGACGCCGATGCTGAACCCGCCGCCGCTGAGCCACGCGATCAGGGCCACGAACGGTGCGGTGAACCCACCCAGGGTCGGGGCGCGGCCGTCGGCCGGTGGCGGTGTACGACGTCGCCCCCGGAGGCATAGCGCGGTGAAAAGAAACAAGGCGAACAGCAACACCGCCTGGACGCCCACCAGCACGTAGATCGCTCCCCGCAGGCCCGGAAAATGGTTCGGCGCAGGGGGATACGCCACATCGGCGACCGCGACCCACACCAGCGACGCCGCAAGAACGGCCAGCGATATCCACCGCAACAGCAACAGCGGACGGGTCAGCCGGTCGGCGCTCTTGCCGCCACGGGCGGTCGCGGGGTTCCACGCCGTCGCCAACACGGCGACCGCCACGATCAGGCCGTTGACCACCACCAGGCTCACCGACACCGACCGCACATCCGGCGAGGCGGAATATCGCGCGGGTACCGCGAGGGCAAGGGCCGCCAGCCCTGCGGTCCACGCCATCACATGACAGGCGCGCAGCCGCAGCACCGACGGGTCGGCCATCCAGAACGTGTCCGTCTCCAGCGGCACCTCCTCGGCCATCACCGCGGGATTGGGCGGCTGGCCGACGGCCCGCGCATTCTCCCGGCCCAGTCGCCAGAGCACCGCGATCACCACGACCAGCGGCAGCGCGCTGAGCGCCACCTGCACACCCCGAGGTAGCGACACCAGAAACGACAACGGGCCCAGCCGGGACCCGCAGTAGTCCAAACCCACGCACTGCCAAACCATTACGTCCATCACGGCCACCGCCGCGGCTAGCATCAACGTCAACGTGAGGGACAACGCGATCAGTCGTAGCAGCCCGACCGAGACTGCGGCGGCCCGACGCCGCCTGGTGGCCGGCGGCAGCATCCAGTGCGCCAGGTTGATGAAGATGAACGGCAGGAACAGCAGCCACAACGCACGACTTGCCGGACCTGACGTCAGCCCGCCCCACGAGTACGCTTCGGGCACCTTGCGCCAGACGGCGGGCTGCGGCGACATGGCGTCGTCGACCCAGGGCTGCCGGCGGTAGAAGCCCGCAGCCTTGTCCCCGGCGACCTCGTCGATGAACTCGATCGGGCAACCCAGCAGGGCTTCCGGCGGCGTACCGGACACGCCGTGCACCCGCAGCTCCACGACGACCCCACCGGTGGCCATGGACCCATCCTGACGGGTGAGCTGCGCCGCCATGGCCCGAATCAGGTGGTCGGCTGCGTGGTGGCCGGGCATGTCGCCGCCGTGATCGCCGCGCATGACCGTGCGCTGCGGCTGCTGCCCGCCGGCCACCAGCTGACGGGTCAGCTGGCAATGATGCTGGTCATGGTCGGCTACACGTTCACCGGCCTATATTTGCTGTTCGGCGGGTGATCGTCGATTATTTGACGGTAGTGTGCACGCTGTGCCGGGCGACGACACCCTCGAACAGGCGTTGGCCGGTGGTTTACCCCAACGCGTCGGCTGGTTCCGGTTCTACTTCGCCGACGAACGCTTGGAATGGTCCGACCAGGTGCAGCAGATGCACGGCTACGAGCCGGGATCGGTGACGCCGACCACCGAGCTGGTGTTGTCGCACAAGCATCCCGATGACTACACAAGCATCCCGATGACTACGTGCAAGTCGCCGCAACCCTCGACGACATCCGCCGCACCCACCGGACGTTCAGCACCCGGCATCGCATCATCGACACCCACCAGGTGGTGCATTCGGTCGTCGTCATCGGTGACCAGCTCCACGACGACGAGGGCACCGTGGTGGGCACGCACGGGTTCTACGTCGACGTGACGCCGCCCGATCCCGTGCACGAGGAGTTGGTCACCGCCGCGGTCGCCGAAATCGCCGAGAACCGCGCCGCCATCGAGCAGGCCAAGGGCATGCTGATGCTCATCTATCGGATCGACGCCGACGCGGCATTCGAATTACTGCGATGGCGATCCCAGGAAACCAACGTCAAACTGCGGATCCTCGCCGAGCAGGTGTTGGCCGATTTCGCGGAGCTGACCTACGAGGAATCGCTGCCGTCCCGCAGTACCTTCGACCACCTGCTGCTGACCGCCCACCAGCGCGTCGATGCGGCCGGTCCCGCCGCCGATCCGGCGTAAAAGGTGGCAGCGCGTCATCCGCACCGGCGATACGCTGGGCCTATGCGGGCGCTCATCATCGTTGACGTTCAGAACGACTTCTGCGAGGGCGGTTCCCTGGCGGTGACCGGTGGCTCGGAGGTGGCCCGCGGGATCACCGAATATCTCGCCGCCCCGAACAACTACGCCCATGTGGTGGCGACCAGGGACCACCACATCGACCCGGGCGAGCACTTCTCGGGCGATCCCGACTACGCGGTGTCGTGGCCTCCGCACTGTGTGGTGGGCACCTCGGGCGCCGAGTTTCACCCGGCGTTCGACACCGGCGCCGTCGAGGCGGTTTTCATGAAGGGCAAGTACGACGCGGCCTACAGCGGGTTCGAGGGCGCCGACGAAAACGGCACGCCACTCGCCGAGTGGCTGCGGCAACGCGACGTCGACGAGGTCGATGTGGTCGGCATCGCCACCGACTACTGCGTGCAGGCCACCGCCGCCGACGCCGCCGACGCCGGTTTCGCCACCCGGGTCCTTCTCGACATGACGGCCGGCGTGGCGCCGGAATCCACCGCCAAAGCGATCGAGGACCTGCGCGCCGCCGGCGTCGAGGTCACGGGTTCGGCTCTGGGCGGGTAGCCGGATCGGCGGTGGGGTCGGCCGGGCTGCCGGTCCACACCGGGGCGCGTCGCTCGAGAAAGGCGCGGACGCCCTCTTTGCCGTCGTCGTGCCGCATCAGCCGCAGATGGATCTCGGTCTCGCGGGCGCCGACGCCGGTGCAGTCCAGCTCGAACGAATCCCACAGCAACCGCTCGCTGGCGGCCACCGACGCCGGCGCGGTGTTCTCGGCGATGTCGTGGGCGCGGCGCAGGGCCGCCGGAAGAACCTCGTCCGCGTCGAGCACCCGGCTGCCCAACCCCAGCCACACCGCGTGGCGCCCATCGAAAGTGGCTCCGCTCAAAAGGATTTCGGCGGCCTTGGAGATACCCACCAGGCGCGGCAGGATCCAGTGCGAATAGGCGTCGCCGACGACGCCGCGGCGGACCTGGACAATGCCGTACTGCGCGTCGGCGGCGAACAACCGGATGTCGCACTGCAGGGCCAACGTCAGACCCAGCCCTAGGGCGTGCCCGTTGACCGCGGCGATCACCGGCTTGCTCAGCGTGAACGCGGGCATCGCGATGCCCGCTGCGCTGAAGTCCGCCCCAGGTTCGGTCAAGGTGCGTTCGCCATCGGCGAGGTCGGCGCCTGCACAGAACGCCGGCGGTGCACCGGTCAACACGATGACGCGGATGTTCTCGTCTCGGTCGCATCGCACATAGGCATCGGCCAGTTCCTCGCGCATGCCGTCGCCGAACGCGTTGCGCTGCCGCGGCCGATTCAGCGTGATGGTGGCCACACCATCACCGACGGCAACCAGCAGCGTGCGGTAACCGGGCTGGTCGGGTGGGCTGGACAAGTGGTCTACCTCCGGTACGAGTCGGCTGCATCACCGAGTGGGCGGCCGTTGTCATGCTCCGGACCGCACGGCACCGTATCGTCGCCTTGGTAAGTTCCGATTTTGTCTGGGTTCATCTGGAGCGTGCACTTTGGCCCGAGCCGCCAGTTCGAAAGTCGCCGCGTCACCCGCCGCGAAGCCGGCCGTGGCGACACCGCCGGAGATATGGCCCGGCAAGGCCTATCCGCTGGGCGCCACTTACGACGGGTCGGGCACCAACTTCGCCGTCTTCAGTGAGGCGGCCGACTGCGTCGAGTTGTGCCTGTTCGACGCCGACGGCGCGGAGACCAGGGTGGTGCTGCCCGAGGTGGACGGATTCGTGTGGCACGGCTTCATACCCAATGTCGAGCCCGGCCAACGCTACGGTTACCGGGTGCACGGGCCGTACGATCCACCCGCCGGCCAGCGGTGCAATCCGAACAAACTGCTGCTTGACCCGTATGCGAAGGCGATCGACGGCACCTTCGAATGGAACCAGTCGCTGTTCGGCTACACCTTCGGTGATCCGGACAGCCGCAACGACGAGGACTCGGCGGCGAGCATGCCGAAGTCCGTGGTGATCAACCCGTTCTTCGACTGGGGTGTCGACCGCCCACCCGGACATGAGTACGCCGACACCGTCATCTACGAGGCGCACGTCAAGGGTCTGACGCAGACGCATCCGGAGATTCCCGAACAGGCTCGCGGCACGTACTCCGCCGTCGCGCATCCGGTCATCCTCGAGCACCTGAAGTCGTTGGGCGTCAACGCGATCGAGTTGATGCCGGTGCATCATTTCGTCAACGATTCCACCCTGATGGACAAGGGGCTGTCGAACTACTGGGGCTACAACACCATCGGCTTCTTCGCGCCCGACCCCAAGTACAGCTCCAGCGCCACCCCGGGTGGGCAGGTGCAGGAGTTCAAGGCTATGGTGCGGGCCCTGCACGAGGCCGATATCGAGGTGATCCTCGACGTGGTCTACAACCACACCGCCGAGGGCAACCACCTCGGGCCGACGCTGTCGATGCGCGGAATCGACAACGCCGCCTATTACCGGCTTGTCGACGATGACAAGCGGTACTACCTGGACTACACCGGAACCGGAAACAGCCTCAACGTCGGGCACCCGCATTCGCTGCAGCTGATCATGGACTCGCTGCGGTACTGGGTCACCGAGATGCACGTGGACGGCTTCCGCTTCGACCTGGCCGCGGCACTGGCCCGGGAGTTCTACGACGTCGACCGGCTGGCCGCGTTTTTCGAACTCGTGCAACAGGATCCGACGGTCAGCCAGGTCAAGTTGATTGCCGAGCCGTGGGACGTCGGGCCGGGCGGATATCAGGTCGGCAACTTCCCGCCACAGTGGACCGAGTGGAACGGCAAATTCCGCGACACCGTCCGCGACTACTGGCGCGGTGAGCCGGCCACCCTCGACGAGTTCGCCTACCGGTTGACCGGATCAGCCGATCTCTACGAGCACACCGGCCGCCGGCCGGTGGCCTCGATCAACTTCGCGACCGCACACGACGGGTTCACCCTGCGGGATCTGGTGTCCTACAACGAGAAACACAACGAGGCTAACGGTGAGGACAACCGCGACGGCGAGAGCAACAACAAGTCCTGGAACTGTGGCGCGGAGGGCCCGACGGAGGATCCCGCGGTCAACGCCCTGCGCGCGCGCCAGCAGCGCAATTTCCTTACCACGCTGCTCCTTTCGCAGGGCGTGCCGATGATCTCGCACGGCGACGAGCTGGGCCGCACGCAGCGCGGTAACAACAACGTCTACTGCCAGGACAATGAAATCTCCTGGATCGACTGGGCACACGCCGACACCGACCTCATCGAATTCACCCGATCGGTGTTCGCTCTGCGGGCCGCGCACCCGGTGTTCCGGCGGCGGCGGTTCTTCAGCGGCCTGCCGGTGCGGCGCCGCGGTGCCGAGGGGTTGCCCGATATCTCGTGGTTCGCGCCGGACGGATCCGAGATGACCGAGGAGGACTGGGAGACGGCGTTTGCGAAGTCGGTGACGGCCTACCTGAACGGCCACGGCATCCCCGGCCTCGACGTGCGTGGCCAACGGGTCACCGACGATTCATTCGTGCTCTGCTTCAACGCCCACCACGAACCGATCGAATTCACCCTGCCGCCAGCGGAATTCGGCGCGGCATGGGTTCCGGTGATCTACACCGGCGCAGCGGTCGAACCCCAGGACACACCGGCCCAGTCCGCCGGCGCTACGGTGACCATCGACGCCCGCGCCGTCATGGTGCTACAGGCGACCACTGCGAGCTGAATGAGTCGACCACCGGCTCCGAGAACGACGTTTTGGCGGGCGCTACTTGTACTTTTCCGCCGAATCGTCGGTTTGGGCGTTCTTGCCGGCCCGCGGCGTCATGCCGGGCCTGTCGGCTGCCGGCCTCGATTCATCACTAAACGTGTGTGCGTCACGCCCCGACCGCGTCGATCCCGTCAATTTTCGGCGGCGCCAGTTGCCGCGGCCAAAGATCGCCGTATGCTGCCGTCCATGGTGACGCCGGGGGGTTCGGGCCGCCGGTTGTCGGCCGACGACTGGATTCAGGCAGGGTTCGCGCTCCTGGCCGAAGGCGGCCCGAACGCGCTGCGGCTCGATCGGCTCTGTGAACGCCTCGAGGTCACCAAGGGCAGCTTCTACTGGCACTTCGCCGATATGCGGGGCTACCGCGCGGCTCTCGTCGAGGCGTGGGGTGACCTGCGTGACGAAGACCGCAACCAGCTGGAGGGCAGACGCGAGGTCGATCCCCGTGAGCGCTTATGGATGATCATGTCGTCGCTGGTCAACCGGTCACACTGGGCATTGGAGCGGGTGATGCGGGTGTGGGCGTTGACCGATGACGAGGTCGGGGCCAGCGTGCGGGCCAGAGATGGGCGACTGCAGCGTGCCGTCCGGCAGGCCTTCATCGACTACGGATTCAAGCCCGACGACGCCGATCTGCGGTCGGCGGCGATGTTCGCGGTGGGCATCGGCTTGTTGCACGTCTCGGGTTCGGCCCCGGAAGTTTCGGAGGAGTTGCGGGAACGCTTCCTGGACTTCATGTTGCGGCCCTAGCTGTTTCGCCGCCCTCGGTTTCATTTCAGCCAGCTTGCCTTGTCGAGATGCTGCAGCAGGTCGTGGGCCGCGCGTTCGACGTCCTTGTGCCGCCATTCGGAGGCCCGATACACACAGGCGATCAAGCCGCTGCGGTGGATGCGGCGAAAATCCCCGTACACGAACGCATATCGCGCCTTGGTGCCGTCCGTAGCCCCGTCAGTGAGCCCAAGATGCCACTCGGCGTACTGCTTCCATGAGTGGGATTCGAGGTAGGCATTCTCGGCGTCGGCGCGCGGTTGAACCTCTCCCCAGTCGCTGTCCAGAACGTATTGACGGGCATCGATCAGCGCGCGGGCCTTGGCCACCGCGGCCTCGTTGAGCAGGTACTTGGCCATGGCGCCCATTGTCCAACCCTGTCGGGCGCCGCCGACAACCTATTGCCGGATGGCGCGCAGGGCGTCGGCCAGCGTCCACACCGAGATCCCGAGCAGAGCAACGTCCTTGACGAGGAAGTAGCCGTTGGCGCCCAGCGCCGGGAAACCGCCCTGCGAGGCTTCGAAAACACCGGGCGCGGTGAACATGAAGCCGATCGTGGCCAGGAAGAGCAGGATGGCCAGGATGCTGCCGAGGATCGACGGCTTGGGCCACCACGGCTTGACGGCGAGCAGCGCGGCGGCGGCCAGTTCGAACACACCCAGCAACGCCGAGAAGGTTCGCACCGAGAAGATGTCGTACAGCCAACTCATCAACGGGCTGGTGGACACCAGCGGCACAATGCCTTCGGCCTCATAGGCCATGAACTTCAGTGCACCGAACCACGCAATGACGATGACGAGGCCGTAGCGGGCCAGCAGGCCGGCGACCTGATCGAACGCGCTGTGGTGGGGGGCAAGATCCGGTTGAGTCTGATCAGTAGTCATGACAATTGGTGTCGCGATCCATGGCACCCGTTACATCACAGCGCGGGTCACGCCATCGTCAACTGTTCGCGCCGCATCACTTCGGTGGCCGCCCGTTCACCTGCACGGATGGCACCGTCGACCCAACCGCACATGACGGCCGAGATCTCGGTCCCGGCCCAGTGGATGCGCCCGCAGGGCTCGCGCAGGGGATGGCCGAAATCGGCGAGCTCGTCGACCGCTCTGCGTCGTCAGCCCGTCCGAGATGGCGCGCGATGGGCCGCTCGGTGATGACGCACAGCACCCCGGTGCGACTGTCCCGACAGCCCGTCATTGCGCCAGAACGGCTCGTCGTAGCCGACGGCGATCTTGAAGATCGCGCCACTGGGCATCCGTTGATGCAGGATGGCAGTAGTCGACGTCATTCATGGCTGAATGCTGCGCCGCGATACGCGGGTGCGAATCGTTTTGCCGGTTTCGGCCTCAGCCGACGATCCTCGCGATGGACCGCAGCGGGATGGCGAGCCAGCCGGGGCGATGACGCGCCTCGTAGGCGACCTCGTACACCGCCTTGTCCAGTTCGTAAGCCGCGAGCAGCTGTCCGGAGTCGCGCGGGTCTGCACCGGACGCGGCCGTGTACCCGTCGCAGAACGACTCGCTGTTGCGGTCCACCCATTCGCGGGCACGGGCGGCCAACTGCTTGTCCTGCTGGTCGCTGTCACCGCCCCGCTCGACAAGCCGCTGATACGCGGCGTATTCATACGACCTCAGCACGCCCGCCACATCGCGCAGCGGAGAGTCCGGTCGTCGGCGTTCCTCCGGCGGCTGCCCGGGCTCACCCTCGAAGTCGATCAGCAGCCAGCGTTCCGGGGACCGCAGCACCTGACCCAGGTGTAGGTCGCCGTGCACCCGCTGCACGGTGATCGTCTCCTCGGCGAGTTTGCGGTACCGCTCCTCGATCAACGGAACATACTGCGCCAGTTCGGGAACGGCGGTGACCGCCGACGACAGCCGCGCCAGGACTGCGTCGGTCGGGAACAGGGTCGTCGACGAACCGAGATGTTCGGCAAGCGTGGCGTGGACCGACGCGACCGCCTCGCCCAGGCGGTACGACTCGCCCGCGAAATCGCCGCCCACCTCGTCGGCGTACAGGTCGCCCTCGGCGAACAGGTCGCGGGTGCTGGCGGTGGCCATGTCCCAGCCTTCGGCGGAATTGGCCGCGAACGCCGTGACCATGCCCAGCGCGCACGGCTCACCGTCCCAGGATGTTTCGAACGCGCCGAGCAGCCGCGCAACGTGCGGGTTGCCGGCCCGGCCGAGCACCCGGTTGAGTTCGATGTCGGAGTTGATGCCGGGGGTGACCCGGCGGAAGACCTTGAGGATGGCCTCCTCTTCGAACACCACACTGGTGTTGGACTGCTCGGCGCCGAACACCCGTGGCGCCGCCTGCAGCGGCAGCTCGACGTTGGGTTCCTTGGTGAACTTCACGTCGCCCACCACGGTCGCCCCGTCGATCAACCACAGCAGATACTGCGCCGCGGCCGGGTCGTACAGGGCGTCGTAGGCAGTGCGGTCGCCGTCGGTCCCGATCGTCGCGACGGTGCTGTACTCGTCGATCGGGCCGGTGTCCCAGCGCACGATCACCTGGTAGCGCTCCCACGAGCCGTCGGTGTAGGAGACGTCGAGCAGCACCAGGTCGAGGTCATCGGCCAGCGGGGTGACCACCGCCGGTTCGGTGCGGGACAGTTCGCGGCTGCGTCCGGCGTACCATCGCTGCTGCGAAAGCCATTCGGACCACGGCATATTGGCTGGCAGGTTCATGTCTGCTCCTCGGGCGCCCGCAGCTCGAACCAGTAGAACCCGTGGCCTGGCAAGGTCAGCAGGTATGGCAGCTGGCCGATGCGGGGGAACTCAACGTACCCGGACATCTCGACTGGTGTGTACCCGTTCCAGTGCTGCAGATTCAGCTCGATCGGCTGCGGAAACCGGGACAGATTGTTGACGCACAGAACGATGTCGTCACCGGCCTCGCGGATGTAGGCCAGCACCGACGGGTTGGAACCGCCCAGCTCGCGGTACGTGCCGACGGCGAACGCTTCGTGGCGGCGGCGCACCGCCAGCGTGCTGCGGGTCCAGTTGAGCAGCGACGCCGAACTGTCGCGCTGCGCCTCCACGTTCACCGACTGGTAGCCGTAGACCGGGTCCTGATTGGGCGGCAGGTAGAGCCGTCCCGGGTTGGCGGTGGAGAAACCGGCGTTGCGGTCGGGCGTCCACTGCATCGGGGTGCGCACGCCGTCGCGATCGCCCAGCCAGATGATGTCGCCCATGCCGATCTCGTCGCCGTAATAGAGCACGGGCGAGCCCGGCAGCGACAACAGCAATGCGGTGAACAGTTCGATCTGGTTGCGGTCGTTCTCCAGCAGCGGGGCCAGTCGCCGGCGGATGCCGACGTTGGCTTTCATCCGCGGGTCCTTGGCGTACTCGGCGTACATGTAGTCGCGTTCTTCATCGGTGACCATTTCCAGCGTCAGCTCGTCGTGGTTGCGCAGGAAGATGCCCCAGTGCGCCATCTCCGGGATCGGCGGGGTCTGGGCTAGAATCTCGGAGACCGGAAACCGCGACTCGCGCCGGACCGCCATGAAGATGCGCGGCATCAACGGGAAGTGGAACGCCATGTGGCATTCGTCGCCGCCGGTCTTCGGATCGCCGAAATACTCCACGACGTCGGCCGGCCACTGGTTGGCCTCGGCCAGCAGCACCCGGCCCGGGAACTCGTCGTCGATCACCTTGCGGCAGTGTCTGAGAAACGCATGCGTCTCCGGCAGGTTCTCGCAATTGGTGCCCTCACGCTCGAACAGGTAGGGCACGGCGTCGAGCCGGAAGCCGTCGATGCCGAGGTCGAGCCAGAACCGCAGGACGTCGATCATCGACTCTTGTACGGCCGGGTTGTCGTAGTTCAGATCCGGCTGGTGTGAGAAGAACCGGTGCCAGTAGAACTGTCGGCGCACCGGGTCGAAGGTCCAGTTCGATTCCTCGGTGTCAACGAAGATGATCCGGGCATCGCTGTACCTCTCGCTGGTATCGCTCCACACGTAGTAGTCGCCGTAGGGCCCATCGCGATCGCGACGCGATTCCTGGAACCAGGCGTGCGAGTCGGAGGTGTGATTCATGACGAGGTCGGTGATGACCCGGATGCCACGTCGATGCGCGGCGTCGAGCAGATCCACAAAATCCTCGACCGTACCGAAATCCGGCAGCACCTTGTAGAAGTCGCGGATGTCGTAGCCGCCGTCGCGCAACGGCGAGTCGTAGAACGGCGGGAGCCAAAGGCAGTCCACACCAAGCCACTTCAGGTAATCGAGGCGTTCGGTCAGTCCGCGCAGGTCTCCCGATCCGTCCGAAGTGGCGTCGTAGAACGCCCGGACCAACACCTCGTAGAACACCGCGCGCTTGAACCAGGTGCGATCCTCGGGCAGCACCCGGGCATGCCCGAAGTCGTCGGCGGTGGGATGCTCGACCACACCGTCCTCGACGTGGCTGCCTTCTGCAGGATTGCCGCTGATTTGGTCCATCAGCCTTCAAACCTACCCACGGCTGCCGAAATTGAATCCCGGCCACCGGACCGGTCCCTACGGCAGGAACCGCGCGGCGCCTTGGGTTCGCACCATGCGGCCGGCGCTGGCCTGCCAGTATCCGATGACGCCTCCGCTGAACGTCAGAAACATCAGTCCCGCGACGCCCGGCAGTGCCACGAGGGCCATGTCGGCTGTCGTCGCGGTGCGCAGGTAGGAGTGATAACCCTGCCGGGGCGATGGAGTTCCTCGCGCGGCGGCGATGCCCGGCGGCGGCTCTGCGGCCGGCGGCAAGGGTGCCCGGCGAATCGGGGGCGCGATGCCCTCCGCCGCTTGTGACCCCACCTGTGTTGGAGCACCGGCGGCTCCTGGCCGGTGGCGAACGCCCTGTCGGAACCACCACCGCCGAGGGCGTCCAGGACGGGTTCTTCTTCTTCCTCCGTGAAGCTCGGATTCACCGGATGGGGCTCCGGCTGCAGAATCGCCGCCAGTTCGGAGACGGTCGGTACCTCGATCACAACGGTGTTGACGACGGATTCCCGCGGGTTCGAAGATCCCGTCGCCGTCGAATCTCGGAACGTGCGGAACCGGAATGTGAATCGTGAGCCGCCGCGTGGTGCCCCTGCTAATGCCACCGCGGTCCCGCCGGGATTCCTCGGCCCGCTCGCTGCGTGAACCGGCCGCCCGCCGCGGCCGCGCATCCGACGTGCGGCGAATACCGCGCGGGCCGAACACGCGCGCCCCGCGGCGCGCGCCGACGTGCTGCGCGGCCCGTCATCGGTCCCGGCGCGATTACCGTCGGAAATGCGCTGACCGGCCGGGGCGCCGGTATTTTTGTCCAATGCACCGGAATTGTCGGCCGATGCGCCGGAATTTACGTTTTCGTTACGTTTGCCAGATTGATTCACGTCACTCCATCGGCGATCGCGACGCCACTTACTACTCCACCGCAAAGTAGGCCGACGACGAGCACACCAGTGGATGCGATGCGGATTGGTGCCCGCACTGTCACGATTTGTTCACCCCCGGTGAAGCGGTTGCTAGCACTAAACTACACCCAGCGCGGACTCCCAATATTCATGTTGCTTGTCCCAAATTTTCATTGCCGTATTTGCACGTGAATTAAGCGTTGCCGTCAATTAATACAGCCGCTGAATTGCATAGTTGTCGTATGGTTCCCAGCATGACGACCCGCGACCACGGCGACCCGGGCGATGCTCCGTCGGCGCCCCCTCCACTGTCGGTCGTGGCCAACGATGTTCGCCCGTCGGCCGCGGAGGAAGCGCGGACGATCGCCGCCTCGACGAACACGGGCACGCTGGCCACCCTGACGTCCACCGGGGATCCGTGGGCGTCGTTCGTCACCTACGGTCTGCTCGACGGCGCGCCCGTGCTGTGTGTCTCCAACCTCGCCGAACACGGTCGCAACCTTTCCGGCGACCAGCGCGCCAGCATCGCCATCGTCGCGCCCAACTCAGATCCCGACCCGCTCGCCAGTGGCCGCGTCACGCTGGCCGGTGTTGTCGAGCGACCCACCGGCGACGAAGCGTCCACCGCCCGCGATGCCCATTTGGCCGCCGTCCCGGCGGCGAAGTACTACATCGACTACAGCGATTTCTCCCTGTGGGTGCTGCGGGTGCGCCGGGTGCGGTGGGTCGGCGGGTACGGCCGGATGGATTCGGCGACGGGTGAGGCCTACGCGGCGGCCCGGGCCGACCCGATTCGTCCTCGGGCCGAGGCTGCGATAGCGCACCTCAATGCCGACCACGGCGACGCACTGCGCGCCATGGCGAGAACGCTTGGCGGCCACCCGGACACCACGGCCGCGCTGTGCACGGGCGCCGACCGCTACGGCCTCGACCTGAAGGTCACCACCGAATGCGGGGTGGCCTACACCCGGGTCGGCTACGTCGCACCGATCGATTCGGTCGATGAATTGCGTTCGGCCACCGTGGAGTTGGCCCGGCGCGCCCGCGGAGACTGAGCAGCGGACCGGCCGCCGTTCGTCGTGCAATACCATCGCCGGTATGCCTGCTGCGACCGAGCGTCCGGACACCTGGCAAGCGGCCTTCGATCTCATCCGCAACCGCGGCCATGAGCACCGGAGCGAGCCCTTCAAACTGGCCAGCGGACAGCTCAGCCACGACTACATCGACGGCAAGTACGCCGTTGACACCGGGGAGCGGCTGGCGATCGTCAGCCGGGCGGTCGCCGATCTGGCGGCCAGGAACGGAATCGAGTTCGACGCCGTAGGTGGTCTCACCATGGGTGCCGATCCGCTGGCGCACGGTGTCGCAATGGTGACCGGCAAGGCCTGGTTCTCCGTCCGCAAGGAGCAAAAACAGCGCGGCCGAGAGCAGTGGATCGAAGGCACCCGCCTTCGCCCGGGCACCCGCGTGCTGTTGGTCGACGACGTCATCAGCACCGGCGGGTCGACGGCGCTGGCATTCGACCGGGCCACCGCGGCCGGGGCGGTCGTCACCGGCGTGATTCCGATGGTCGACCGCGGCGACATCGCCGCCAAGCTCTTTGCGCAGCGCAACGTGCCCTACATGGCGCTGGTCACCTATCAGGACCTGGGCATCGAGCCGATCACGCAGCCGTGACGGCACAGCGTCAAGATTGACCACAGCGCCGTCAAGACGCCATCAAGGCCGGTGTCAGTCGCCCGTGCTGAGCGCACGGTGGATATATGACATTGCTGGACTTCGTGCCGTCTCTTCACCACGCCGCGACGCCTCGGATAGACCCGGCGATCTGGCCACTGACCACCAGGGTGGACGACCTGGGCCGGCTCTGCGTCGGTGATGTGCCGTTGACCGACGTCGCCGACGAATTCCGAACCCCGGCCTATGTCCTCGACGAGGCGGATTTCCGCCATCGGATGCGGCAGTACCGGGCGGCCATGCCCGAGGCCGAGATCCTGTATGCCGCGAAGTCGCTGCTGACAACGACGGTCGCGCGCTGGGTCGCAGAGGAGCACCTCGGAGTCGATGTGTGCTCCGGCGGCGAGCTGGCGACCGCCCTCGCCGGCGGGCTCGACCCGGCCCGAATCGTGCTGCACGGTAACGCGAAATCGCTCGACGAGCTGCGTGACGCGACGGCGGTCGGCGTCGGTCGGGTGGTGGTGGACTCGCTGATGGAAATCGCCTACCTGGCGTGCGAGGCACGCCGGCCGCAGCAAGTCCTGCTCCGCGTCACCCCCGATGTCGACATCCACGGGCATGCCGCCGTGACCACCGGGGTGACGGATCAGAAGTTCGGCTTCACGCTGTCCGGTGGGCATGGCGCGGAAGCCGTAAAACGCGTGCTCGGCCAGCCGCTGCTGAACCTGGTCGGACTGCATTGCCATATCGGATCGCAGGTCACCGACCCCACCCTCTACGACGAAGTCATCCACCGGATGATCGCGGCGATGGCCGACATCCGCAGCCGGCATGGCGCGATCCTGACTGAGCTCAATATCGGTGGCGGACACGGCGTTCCATACATCAGCGGCGACCAGGAGCTGAGTCCAGCGGATCTTGCCGCCGTCGTCGAAGATGCGCTCGACTCGGCGTGCGCCGCCGAGCACTTCCCGCGTCCGAGAATTGTGGTCGAGCCGGGGCGGGCCATCAGTGCCCGCGCCGGGGTGACCCTCTACCAGGTGGTGGCGGTGAAGTCGCAGCCGGGCGCGCGCACATTCGTCGCGGTGGACGGCGGCATGTCCGACAACCCTCGGGTGGCGCTTTACGGTGCGAAATACACTGTGGCGCTCGCTAATCGTCACGCCCTGGGCCCGACGCAGCCGATGACCGTGGCGGGTCGCCATTGCGAAGCGGGCGACGAGATCGCTCGGGACGTGGAGCTGCCCGCCGATATCCGTCCGGGGGACCTGCTCGCGGTGGCCTGCACCGGGGCCTACCACCACAGCATGGCCTCCAACTTCAACATGGTGGGACGCCCGCCGCTCGTCGCGGTTCGGAACGGGCGAGCCGATGAGCTCGTGCGCCGCGAGACGGTCGCCGACCTGTTGTGCCGGGACCGGGGCTGGACCAACCCGAACGCGGATCCGCCGGCCCGCCACCTCGGCGGTTGCGACGCCCTGCTCCACGGCGAGTAGGTGCCTTGCCCGAATGCGTTTGAGACTGCGCTGAGGGCGGCGGCTTCTCGCCTTGAGCGCCCTGGACGCAGAGTCGACCGAAAGCTACTCAGGCACGACGAGCACCCCGGTTGGCTCGACGCCGATGCCATCTGCACGCTGACACCGTGCCGAACGGATCCAACGTGGCGATGGAACACTGCCGTGGCGACCGACGGATGGTACAGGTTCTCTCCGATCGCAGACCTTCTCACCATCACCCGCGCATTTGCCCAGGTCGCGGCGTTAGCATCTGTGTGTGGTTGAACGCGAAGCCTCGGGGAACTTCGAGTACCTGTGGGACGACCCGGACGAGAACGACGGGACCAGCCACGACCACGTCTCCGACCCGGAAGCACCGGGGGATTTCGACTACGTGTTGCCCGATCCCGATGACGACCCGTGGGACCAACCCCAAACCCCAGATGACATCCGGTTCGACGCGTTCAACAAGAACACCTGGAGCTTCAGGCCCGCACCCACGCCGTGGTACCGCACCAGACCGGCCGTCACCGCGCTGATCGCCACCGCGGGGGCAGCGGCCGCGATCGTGGTGGCGGGCGTTCTCCTGGTATTTCGCGGCCCCGGCGACTACATCGACGAGCCGACGTCCGTGACAACGACCGCGCCGGCCACGACACCGGCGGCGACGGCGAGTTCGAGCCCGCCGGCGCCACCACCACCGCCGCCACCACCACCGCCTCCACCCCCGCCACCGCCACCGCCACCGCCACCGCCACCGCCGGAGGCGATCACCGCGACGGTGCCGATCCGGCCCACCGCCCAACCACGGCCGACAAAGAAGCCCGAGATCGGGGTGACTCGCACGCCCATCACCCGATCGCCGATCAGCGTGCGGCCGCAGCCGCGTTCCCCACATAATTGATAGATGTAATGGTCTTGACCGCTTAGTCCTGATCTCCGGTTATCGTTGACACATGACTGGCGACAAGGCACACCAGCTCACGCAAGAGTCGAAGATTCCCCGCGAGGCGCGACGGCTCATCGACTTCCTCAACTCCCGGCGCCGGGGCGAGAAACCCGACGGCCTGTCGGATACCGACGCTGCTGCCGCGATTATCAAGACCCTGGGTATCGACGCGGTGGTGCTCGACGCATTCGCACTGGAGCGTTTGCGTCGGTTGCGCGATGCAA
>JBEVHG010000005.1:0-16264 GCA_040511335.1 Mycobacterium sp.
GAATACGTCTCCACCGAGCACCTGATGGTCGGCCTGGCCACCGGCGACTCGGATGTGGCCAAGCTGCTCACCGGACACGGCGCGTCAGCGCAGGCGTTGCGTGATGCGTTCGTCAAGGTGCGCGGCAGCGCCCGCGTCACCAGCCCCGACCCGGAGGGCACTTATCAGGCGCTGGAGAAGTACTCCACCGACCTGACCGCCCGCGCGCGAGAAGGCAAGCTCGACCCGGTTATCGGGCGCGACAACGAGATTCGCCGCGTGGTGCAGGTGCTCTCCCGGCGCACCAAGAACAACCCGGTGCTGATCGGCGAGCCTGGCGTCGGCAAGACCGCCATCGTGGAGGGTCTGGCCCAGCGCATCGTGGCCGGCGACGTGCCGGAAAGTCTGCGCGACAAGACCGTCATCTCGCTGGATCTCGGTTCGATGGTCGCCGGCTCGAAGTACCGCGGTGAATTCGAGGAACGGCTCAAGGCCGTGCTCGACGACATCAAAAACTCGGCGGGCCAGATCATTACGTTCATCGACGAACTGCACACCATCGTCGGCGCCGGCGCGACCGGCGAGTCTTCGATGGACGCCGGCAACATGATCAAGCCGATGCTGGCGCGCGGCGAGCTGCGGCTGGTCGGCGCCACCACGCTCGACGAGTACCGCAAGCACATCGAGAAGGACGCCGCGCTGGAGCGCCGCTTCCAGCAGGTCTTCGTCGGTGAGCCGTCGGTGGAGGACACCGTCGGCATCCTGCGCGGCCTCAAGGACCGCTACGAGGTGCACCACGGCGTGCGCATCACCGACTCCGCGCTGGTCGCGGCGGCCACGCTGTCCGACCGCTACATCACCGCGCGCTTTCTGCCGGACAAGGCCATCGACCTGGTCGACGAGGCGGCGGCGCGCCTGCGGATGGAGATCGACTCCCGGCCCGTCGAGATCGACGAGGTGGAGCGGCTGGTCCGTCGACTCGAAATCGAGGAGATGGCGCTGTCCAAGGAGGAAGACGAAGCCTCCAAGCAGCGGCTGGAGAAGCTGCGCGCCGAACTGGCCGATAAGAAGGAGGAGCTGGCCGAACTCACCACCCGCTGGCAGAACGAGAAGAGCGCCATCGACGTGGTGCGCGAGCTCAAGGAGCAGCTGGAGAACCTGCGCGGCGAGGCCGACCGGGCCGAGCGTGACGGTGACCTGGCCAAGGCTGCCGAGCTGCGTTACGGCCGCATCCCCGAGGTCGAGAAGAAGCTTGACGCGGCGCTGCCGGTCGCCGAGGCCCGCGAGGACGTCATGCTCAAGGAGGAGGTCGGCCCCGACGACATCGCCGACGTGGTGTCGGCGTGGACCGGTATCCCGGCCGGGCGGCTGCTGGAAGGCGAGACCGCCAAGCTGCTGCGCATGGAGGACGAGCTGGCCAAGCGCGTCGTGGGCCAGAAGAAAGCCGTCCAGGCGGTGTCGGATGCGGTGCGCCGTAGCCGGGCCGGGGTCGCCGACCCCAACCGGCCGACCGGATCGTTCCTGTTCCTCGGCCCGACCGGTGTCGGCAAGACCGAGCTGGCCAAGGCGCTGGCCGAATTCTTGTTCGACGACGAGCGGGCGATGGTCCGCATCGACATGAGCGAATACGGCGAAAAGCATTCGGTGGCACGCCTTGTCGGTGCGCCCCCCGGCTACATCGGCTACGACCAGGGCGGCCAGCTCACCGAGGCCGTGCGTCGGCGTCCGTATACGGTGGTGCTGTTCGACGAGGTCGAAAAGGCCCACCCGGACGTGTTCGACGTGCTGCTGGCTGTGCTCGACGAGGGACGGCTCACCGACGGGCAGGGCCGCACGGTCGACTTCCGCAACACCATCCTCATCCTGACCTCCAACCTCGGGTCGGGCGGCACCGAAGAGCAGGTGATGGCGGCGGTGCGCTCGGCGTTCAAGCCGGAGTTCATCAACCGGCTCGACGACGTGATCATCTTCGACGGGCTCGACCCCGAGGAGCTGGTGCAGATCGTCGACATCCAGCTGGCGCAGCTGCAGAAGCGGCTGGCACAGCGCCGGCTCACCCTCGAGGTGTCCCAGCCGGCCAAGAAGTGGTTGGCCGAGCGCGGGTTCGACCCGGTCTACGGGGCCCGGCCGCTGCGGCGGCTGGTGCAGCAGGCCATCGGCGACCAGCTGGCGAAGATGCTGCTGGCGGGCGACGTGCACGACGGCGATGTGGTGCCGGTGAACGTCAGCCCGAACGGCGACTCGCTGGTCCTGGGCTGAGGTTAGGTTCGCCGAACGTGCGTCCATTGCGAAATTCGGGCGGATCCTTCGCAGTCACCGCACGTTCGCGAACAGCGGTCGCCTGAATGGCGGGCTGAGATCCGGTTGTGATCTGGTCGAGTTCGGGATCCGCCCCTGCCTGCAAGTAGGCTTGTCGCGATGGTTCCCCTCTGGTTCACGCTGTCCGCACTCTGTTTTGTGGGTGCGGCCGTGCTGCTGTACGTCGACGTCGATCGACGCCGAGGGCTGGGCCGGCGCCGCAAATCGTGGGCGAAGTCGCATGGCTTCGACTACGAACACGAGTCCACCGACATCATCAAGCGGTGGAAGCGCGGGGTGATGTCGACGGTCGGCGACGTCACCGCGCGCAATGTCGTGCTGGGCCAGATCCGCGGTGAGGCCGTGTTCATCTTCGACCTCGAAGACGTCGCGACGGTGATCGCGCTGCACCGCAAGGTCGGCACGAACGTCGTCGTCGACCTGCGGCTCAAGGGGATCAAGGAGCCGCGGGAAAACGACGTCTGGCTGCTCGGCGCGATCGGCCCCCGGATGGTCTACTCGACGAACCTCGATGCCGCGCGTCGCGCCTGCGACCGGCGCATGGTGACCTTCGCCCACACCGCGCCCGACTGCGCCGAAATCATGTGGAACGAGCAGCACTGGACTCTGGTCAGCATGCCGATCACCAGCACCCGCGCGCAGTGGGACGAGGGGCTGCGGACCGTGCGTCAGTTCAACGACCTGCTGCGGGTGCTGCCGCCGATACCGCAGGCGAACGCCGGCCAGGCGGTGGCGCGGCGCAGCGGGTCGCCGAGCCGCCCGCTCACGCCCACCCCCGTCCGGCAGTCGGAGTTGGCGCCGGGACGCGCCGACATGCCGGCTGGCCGCGCCGATGTGGGCCGCTACGCCCCGCCGCGCCGTGATTCGGGCCGCGCCGAACCCGCCCACCGCCCGCCGCAGTCCCGTAACGGGCGTCAGTCCGCGCACTATCAGCATTAGCAGCGTCTGCCGAAAGCGCCAGTCTGCTCACAGATCGCGTTCAAGGGCGATTTTCGCGAGCTACCCGCAGTCTCGGTGACACTGAATGGGGGAATAGCCTGTCGGCATGCCACGCCCCGTCGCACTGATCACCGGACCGACATCCGGGCTGGGGGCCGGTTTCGCCCGCCGCTACGCCACCGACGGTTACGACCTGGTGTTGGTGGCCCGCGACGTCGAGAGGCTCGAGCGGCTGGCCGCGGAACTGCACAACGAGGCCGGCGCGACCGTCGAGGTGCTGGCCGCCGACCTGTCCCATGCCGCCGACCGCGACAAGGTCGCCGACCGGCTCGCCGCGGGGGTGCGGGTGCTGGTGAACAACGCCGGATTCGGCACGTCCGGCGAATTCTGGACCACCGATCTCAAGCTGCTGCAGTCCCAGCTGGACGTGAACGTGACCGCGGTGATGCAGCTGACGCGCGCGGCGTTGCCCCCGATGCTGGACGCCGGTGAGGGAACCGTCATCAACGTCGCCAGCGTGGCCGGGCTGTTGCCGGGCCGCGGATCGACGTACTCGGCGTCGAAGGCGTGGGTGGTCTCGTTCTCCGAGGGCCTGGCCAACGGGCTGGGCGGCAGCGGCGTCGGCGTGCACGCGCTGTGCCCCGGCTTTGTGCACACCGAATTTCACGAGCGCGCCGGCATCGACATGGCGTCCACACCGTCGTTTCTGTGGCTGGAGGTCGACGACGTCGTCCGCGACTGCCTCGCCGGTATCGCCAAGGGCGAGGTCGTCATCATCCCCGGCCTGCAGTACAAGGCCCTCACCACGGCCGGGCGGATGGTGCCGCGTTCTCTGGTGCGCGCCATGGCCAAAGTGGTGGGCAAGGGCCGTGGCCGCACCTGAGATCCGGTGCGTGCGCTAACCGCGGTGCTGTCGGCGATCGTCCTCGCCACGGCGGCATGCTCGAGCGACGACGGACCCGCGCACCACTACGCCACCCCGGCCGCCGCGATCGGCGAATCGCTGGCGGTGCTGGGCTGGAACATCGGGATGTCCAACCTGCGCTGGGACGCCGACCACGTGCAGGTCGACGTCGACGCCTCGCCGTCGCAGGCGGGCGGCGCGCACGCCAAACCCGAGGACATGCGGTTCGGCCTCTACGGCGCGCTGGCACATCCGATCGAGGCCAACGGCATCGGCGGTTGCCGCGACGTCACGGGCCTGGATGTGCAGCCGCTGACCGCCCCGACACCCGACCGGCTCACCGGGACCGTGTGTTTGGGTCCGCTGCGCGACCAAAGTCAGGTGCGCGGCGTGTACGTGTACTCGCCGTCCGACCGCATCGCGGGCACCACGGTGGCCTATCCCGCCGCTTTCCCGGTGGGGGTGCTGCCGACCAACGAGGCCGACACCGGTCTGGTGGTCAAGACGTCGAGTGTGGACGCATTCCGTTCCGACGGCACCCAGCTCGACCCGACCGCGCTGGGTGACCCTGCGGCGTTCACCGGCAACGGCTACATGCTGCTGGGATTCGAAATCGACGGTCTGGCATCGCGATACCGTGACGACTCGGCCCGCCGCGGCGGACCGCTGATGGTGCTCGCGGCGCCCACCTTGCCGGGCAGGGGCCTGTCGCACGCGTGCTCGGTCTACGGGGCGTCGCTGCTGGTGCTGCCCGACGCCTCGCTTGACGCCGTCGCGCTCAGGGCATCGCTGTGCACCCAGGGCGAGATCAACGAGGCCCTGCTGTACGCGACGGTGTCGCTGGTCGGCACGCACGCCGGGCTGTGGACGACCCGTGAGTGAACATCGGCCCGATACCGCCGGCCAGGCGGCTCCGGGGCCGACCGAGTGGGGCCAGACCGCCGGTGTCGGCCCGTGGCAGGGGCCGCCACCCTCCGACCCCCGCTATGACCCCGTGCTGTTGCGCGACGGCGACGCCCGCAATGTCGTTGACGCATACCGATATTGGACGCGGGACGCGATCATCGCCGACATAGACAAGCGCAGGCACCGGCTCCATATAGCGATCGAGAATTTCGGCAGCGACGCGAATATCGGTGCGGTGGTGCGGACCGCCAACGCGTTCGCCGTCGATACCGTGCACATCGTCGGGCGGCGCCGCTGGAACCGACGCGGGGCCATGGTGACCGATCGCTACCAGCGGCTGCGGCACCACGAAACCACCGCAGAACTGCTGGCGTTTGCGGCCGACAGCGGGCTCGCCATCGTCGCGGTCGACAACGTGCCCGGCGCGGTCCGGCTGGAACACACGACGCTGCCGGCCGAGTGCCTGCTGATCTTCGGGCAGGAGGGGCCGGGCATCACCGAGGACGCCAAGGCGGGCGCGGCCGTGACGGTGTCGATCGCCCAGTTCGGCTCCACCCGCAGCATCAACGCGGCTGTGGCCGCCGGGATCGCGATGCACACGTGGATCGGCCAACATGCCGACCTCAACCGGGCCTGGTAAGGCAGGATCGAGGTTATGGATCAGGTATGGGCTAACCGTGCGGGCAGCGCCGAAGCCGCAGTCGCGCGGCGACATCTGAAACCGCTCCGGCATATACCGGGCACCCAGCTGGGAGTCGTCGCCTGGCCGCCGACCCGCGATCAGCGGCTCTTCCGCACGTGGCACTACTGGTGGCAGGCGCACCTGCTGGACTGCCTGGTCGATGCGCAGGTGCGCGACCCGCAGGAGCATCGGCGGGACAGGATCGAACGCCAGATTCGGGGACACCGGCTGCGCAACAACGGATCCTGGGTCAACAACTACTACGACGACATGGCGTGGCTGGCGTTGGCGCTCGAGCGGGCCGGCCGGCTGGCCGGCGTGGAGCAACCCAGCGCGCTGGAGAAGCTGTGCGACCAGTTCGTCAACGCCTGGGTGCCCGAGGACGGCGGCGGCATCCCGTGGCGCAAGCAGGACCAGTTCTTCAACGCGCCCGCCAACGGTCCCGCCGGTATCTTCCTGGCGCGCTATGACGACCGGCTGCGCCGGGCCCAGCAGATGTCGGACTGGATCGAGGAGACCCTGATCGACCCGGAGACGCATCTTGTTTTCGACGGCATCAAGGCGGGCTCGCTGGTGCGCGCGCAGTACACCTACTGCCAGGGCGTGGTGCTTGGGCTGGAAGTCGAACTGGCCGTGCGCACCGAAGACTCCGACCATGCCAAGCGGGTGCACCGGCTGGTGGCGGCGGTGCGCGACAACATGGCACCCGACGGGGTGATCAAGGGCGCGGGCGGCGGCGACGGCGGGTTGTTCAACGGCATCACCGCCAGGTACCTGGCCATGGCGGCGACCGCGCTGCCCGTCAACGGCCCCGACGACACCGCGGCCCGCGACACCGCACGCGAGCTGGTGCTCACGTCCGCGCAGTCGGCGTGGGACAACCGCCAGACGGTCGACGGTCTGCCCCTGTTCGGGCCGTTCTGGGAGCGCACCGCCGAACTGCCCGCCACCGGCGGCCAGGATGCCCAGTTCGTCGCGGGTGCCGTAAACCCTTCGTCGACTCCCGAGCGTGACCTCTCGGTGCAGGTGTCGGGTTGGATGCTGATGGAAGCCGCGCATGTAGTTGCCGAGGAGGCTCCGGCGCAGCAGGAGGATGAGACTGAATGACCGAGGCCGGAGGCTGGACACCAGATAAGGACACCGTCGAGAACGCCAATCTCACCCGCTTCCTCGCCTGGTTGGCCGATACCGGCCGCGGTGACTTCGCCGACTACCACCAGCTGTGGTCGGAATCGGTGCGAGACGTCGAGTGGTTCTGGGATGCGGTCTGGCACTTCTACGGAGTCCGAGCCACGACGCACGCCGACAGCGTGCTAGCCGATCGGGAAATGCCTGGGGCACAATGGTTTCCGGGGGCGACGCTGAACTACGTCAGCGAGGTGTTCCGGCACGAGAGCGACGAGCGGCCGGCGCTCATTGTGGCCGGCGAGGACGGTTCGGCCGAATGGTCGTGGGCGCGGCTGCGGCACGAGACGGCGGCGTTCGCCAACTACCTGCGCCGGCTCGGGGTCAGGCCCGGTGACCGGGTCGTCGGCTATCTGCCGAACATCGGCGAGGCGGTGGTGGCCTTCCTCGCCGCGGCCAGCGTCGGTGCGACCTGGGCGGTGTGCAACCAGGACCTCGCCGTCAGCGGCGTGGTGGCCCGGCTGGGTCAACTCGAGCCCACCGTACTGGTGGCGACCGACGGGTCGGTGTACGGCGGGAAGCGACACGACCGGCGCACCGAACTCGCCGAGATCCGCCGCCAGCTGACGACCCTGAAGGCCACCGTCGTGGTGCCCCGGCTGGGGGTGGAGGTCGACGGCGATGTGGTCGGATGGTCGCGGGTGCTCGAAACCGATGCGCCCCTGGAGATCACGCCGGTCCCGTTCGCCCATCCACTGTGGGTGCTGTTCTCGTCAGGCACCACCGGCACGCCGAAGGGCATCGTGCACGGTCACGGCGGCGTGCTGCTCGAGCACCTCAAGTACCTGAGCCTGCATCTAGACCTCAAGCCCGACGACCGCTTCTTATGGCAGTCCTCCACCAGCTGGATGATGTGGAACCTGCTGGTGTCGGGCCTGTTGGTGGGTTCGACGGTAGTGCTCTACGACGGCAGCCCGACCTACCCGCACACCGACGGCCTATGGCAGGTGGTCGCCGACCACGGCGTCACGGTGTTCGGGTCGGGCGCGGGCTATCTGTTGGCGTGCGCGAAGGAGGAACTTCACCCCGGCAAGGATTACCCGCTGGAGGCGCTGCGCGCGGTGGGGGCCACCGGTTCGCCGCTGCCCGCCTCGGGTTTCCGCTGGATTCAGGACGGTGTCGGCCGGCCGATCCCGGTGGTATCGGCCAGCGGCGGCACCGACGTGGTGACGGCGCTCATCGGGGGGTGCCCACTGGTACCGATCGTGGCCGGCGAGCTTAACTGCATCTGCCTTGGCGCGGCGGTGGAAGCGTGGTCCGACGAGGGCCGCCCGGTGATCGGGCAGGCCGGCGAGCTGGTGCTCACCCAGCCGATGCCGTCGATGCCGGTGTCTTTCTGGAACGACCCCGACGGCAGCCGCTACCGCAACGCCTACTTCGACAAGTATCCCGGGGTGTGGTGTCACGGCGACTGGCTCACCATCACCGACCGGGGTTCGGTTGTGGTGCATGGCCGTTCGGACGCCACCCTGAACCGGATGGGCGTGCGGATGGGCAGCGCCGAGATCTACAACGCGGTCGAGACGCTGCCCGAGATCCGCGACTGCCTGGTGGTGGGCGTCGAGCAGGACGACGGCGGTTACTGGATGCCGCTGTTCGTCGCGCTGGCCGAGGACTCCGTGCTCGACGACGAGCTGCGGTCGCGGATCACCGCGGCCATCCGCACCGCCGCATCGCCCCGGCACGTCCCGGACGCCATCGTCGAGGTGCCCGGAATCCCGCGGACCATGACGGGCAAACGGCTCGAGATCCCGATCAAGCGGATTCTGTTGGGCGCCAAGCCCGCCGATGTCGTCTCCCCGAGTGCCGTCGATCAACCCGACCTGCTGGACGTCTTCGCGGAGCACGCCCGGTCGTGAGCGAGCCGGTACCCCGGATCGTTCGCCTGCTGCCCACCCGGTCCAGCCACTCCCCGCGGGCCGTCTCCGCAACGGAGAAGACCGCCGCCGCGCTGCTGCTGGCGTTCACCGTGGCGGCCATACTGTGGGCGAATTCGCCTTGGGCGGACAGCTATTCGGCGTTCTGGAGTACGCCGATAGGGCTCAGCTTCGGTGAGGTGCACAGCGAACTCACCGTCAGGGAGATCGTCAACGACGGCCTGATGGCGTTCTTTTTCTTCATCGTCGGTCTCGAGGTCACCAGCGAGTTCACCATCGGCGAGCTCACCGACCGGGCCCGGGCCGCGGTGCCCGTGGTGGCCGCGATCGCGGGCTTGATCGTGCCCGCCATCATCTTCGTGTTGTTCAACCAGTCCGGGGAGAACGCGCGTGCCTGGGGCGTGGTGATCTCCACCGACACCGCCTTTCTCATCGGGGCGTTGGCAGTCATTCGGCCGAAATACCCTGCCCGCCTGCGCATCTTCCTGCTGACCCTGGCGGTCGTCGATGACGTCGGAGCGTTGGCGGTTATCGCGCTGTTCTACTCCGAACGCATTCGCATCGTTCTGCTGGCAACCGCCGTGCTGTTGATCGTCGCGATCGCGCTGGTCCGGTTTCTGCCGGCGTTTCGCGGGCCCGCCTATGCGGTGCTGGGGTTCGCGCTGTGGGTTGCGCTGTTCATGGCCGGCATCCATCCGACTCTGGCCGGTGTGGCGGTCGCCCTGCTGATCCCGGTCTTCACACCCGAGCGGCAGCAGGTGGAACAGACCGTGCAGATGGTCCGGGCCTTCCGGCAGTCGCCGAATTCGCAGTACGCCAGGGCGATAACCCGCGGTCTGCGCGAATCGATCTCGATCAACGAGCGGCTGCAAACCGCGGTCGGGCCGTACGTCTCGTTTGTCGTACTGCCGCTGTTCGCGGTGGCCAATGCCGGTGTGCGGCTCGATAAGGAGACCCTGTCAGCAGCGGCGAGTTCGCCACTGACCTGGGGTATCATCGCGGGTCTCGTGGTCGGCAAGCTGATCGGCATCACGGCGGCGACGGCGATCATGACCACGAGCGGCAAGGGCCAACTGGCGCCCGGGCTGACGCTGCGCCGCATCGCCGGCGGGGCGGCGCTGTCCGGAATCGGCTTCACCATTGCGCTTTTCATCGTCGACCTCGCGATCGACGATCCGGTCCGGCAGGACGAGGCCCGGGTCGGGGTGCTGGTCGCGTCGCTTATCGCGTTCATTCTGGGCTGGGCCATCTTCCGGATCACCGACTGGCTGAGCCCACCCGAACCGATCGGATTGAAGCTGGTGCGGCCGGTGGATCCGGACCGCGACCACATCCGCGGCGACCCGGACGCGCCACTGACGCTCGTGGAGTACGGCGACTACGAGTGCCCGTTCTGTAGTCGCGCGACCGGTGCCATCGACGAGGTGCGCGCGCACTTCGGGAAAGAGCTGCGTTACGTGTGGCGCCACCTGCCGCTGGAGCGGGTGCATCCGCGCTCGTTCGACGCCGCCCGGGCCGCCGAGGCCGCCGCGTTGCAGGGCCGATTCTTCGAGATGGGCAGCGAGCTGTTCGCCCACCAGGACGATCTGGAGTGGTCGGACATGTACCGCTACGCCGTGGCGATCGGTGCCGACATCGAACGATTCGATCAGGATGTGCGGGTGCACCCGTCGAAGGTGCTGCACCGCGTGCAGGATGACGCGCAGGATGCTGAGGTGATGGACCTCAATTCGACGCCGACGTTCTTCGTCAACGGCAAGCGGCACACGGGTCCGTGGGACGCCGCCAGCCTGATCCGCGCGCTGGAGGCCGGCCGCTAGCTCCAAAGCGTGACATGCACTTTCGGGCGAAAGCGGGTCACGCCGACGCCGCTGCCCCGGATCATCGCCTGCGTGCACCGCGGGGTGGTGATGAAGCGCACCAGCTCCGAGACGGCCGGTTGGCGCGCGGACGGCAACAGCGTTGACGCGCACCACTCGCCGGATGCGTGCAGTCCGGGCCCCTTCACCTGCGCCAGGCGTCCAGCGGCCAGATCCTTGGCGACGGCGAAGCCGATCGTCAACGTGACACCGCCGACGCGCTGCACCTCTTCGGTTGCGGCGGCGTCGCTTTGGAAGATGCGCTGCTGCGATTCGGGAATGGCGAGATTGCGCAGCATGCCCGCGATCTCGCCGTCGACGCTGCCCGCCTAGGGGCCCAGCATCCACTGTTGCTCACGCAGCTGCGCGGGCGTGCGGACACCGGTGGTGAGCGGGTTGCCCGGGGCCGCAACGGCGATCGTCTGGTACTTCAGGAAGGGCCGCACCGTGATTGCGCTGTCGGCGTTCTGGGCGGCCGAACCCAGCGCGATATCGACGGCGCGCGAGGCGATCAGGTCGCGGAACTGGCTCGTCGGGTGCACGCTCAACTCGACGGAGAGGTCCGCGGCGCGCGACGAGAACAGCTCGATCAGGCCCGGTGCGGCGTGTTCGGTGAAGGCGCTCGACGCCGCGATCCGCAGCAGCCTGCGGCCGTGCGCGGCCTCGGTGACCTCGATCGCGGTTTGTTGCTGCAGGCCCAGAATCTCGATCGCCCGGCTGGCCAGCCGCAGCCCGCCGGGCGTGAACGCAAGACCCGCCCCCGTCCTGGTGAACAACCGGTCGTCGAGTTCCTTGCGCAACTGCGCGATATGCATGGACACCCCGGCATCGGAGACGCCCAACTCTTTTGCCGCCGCCCGTACCGAGCCCAGCCGAACCACGGCCGAATAGGCCCGAAGCTGAGCCGGTGTCACGAATTGAGCCTACGTTGGGACGCGTGCGGGACGTGCTGGCGGATTTGATGGCGGTTTGGCGTGCCGGCGACACCGCCGCGTTGGCGACGGTGGTGGCCACCTTCCGGTCCGCGCCGCGTCCGCCGGGCGCGTCGATGGCGGTGGCGCCCGACGGCACGGTGAGCGGGTCGGTGTCCGGCGGCTGCGTCGAGGGCGCGGTGTACGAGGTGGCCACCGAGGTGGCGCGCACCGGACAACCCCAGTTGCAGCGCTACGGGGTCAGCGACGACGATGCGTTCGCGGTCGGCCTGACGTGCGGGGGCATCATCGACGTCTTCGTCGAACCCGTTTCGCGAGCGACGTTTCCGGAACTGGGCGCGGTGGCCGACGACATCGACGCCCACCTGCCGGCGGCGATTGCGACGGTCATATCGCATCCGAGCGCGGAACGGATCGGCCGCAGGCTGGTCGTCCGCGAGGATGGCGTCAGCGGATCGCTCGGTTCCGCACGTGCCGACGCGGCCGTCACCGACGACGCGCGCGGCCTGCTTGCCGCCGGCCGCAGCGAAGTCCTCACCTACGGGCCCGACGGGCAGCGCCGCGGCGAAGGCATGGACGTCTTCGTCGCCAGCTTTGCTCCCCGGCCCCGGATGCTTGTGTTCGGCGCGATCGACTTCGCCGCGGCGCTCGCGCGGCAGGGTTCGTTCCTCGGCTACCGCGTCACGGTGTGCGACGCCCGAGGAGTGTTCGCGACGCCGGCCCGCTTCCCGACGGCCGACGAGGTCGTCGTCGAATGGCCGCACCGCTACCTGGCGGCACAGGCCGACGCGGGCGCGATCGACGGGCGCACGGTGATCTGCGTGCTCACCCACGATCCGAAATTCGACGTTCCGCTGCTGGAGGTGGCGCTGCGCCTGCCGGAGGTCGGCTATGTCGGGGCGATGGGGTCGCGGCGGACCCATGATGACCGGATGGAGCGCCTGCGTGAAGCGGGTCTGACCGAACCGGAGTTGGCCCGGCTGTCCAGCCCCGTCGGGCTGGACCTCGGCGCCCGCACGCCCGAGGAGACCGCGGTGTCGATCGCGGCGGAGATCATCGCCCGCCACTGGGGTGGCCGGGGCCGTCCGCTGACCGAGATCGGCGGCCGCATCCACCACGAACAGGACGATGACCACGGCACCGCCAGCCAGTTAAGTGATTCCTTAACTCGCTATTGACGCGCATGTCAGAGCGGCCGACACTGGGTTTCCCAACGATGTGAGGTCGGTCACACGCAGGTACCTGGCCCATTCGAATACGAGCGTGCAACGAGCGTCGACCATGCCATCGGTCTGCTGGACAGGCTGGGGGACGGTGCGCTGATCGTGGCCGGCGGGCACAGCCTGCTGCCGATGATGAAGCTGCGAATCGCCAACCCCGAATACCTCGTCGACATCAACGACCTGGCCGCCGAACTCGGCTACATCCGAATCGACTCGAGCGCGGTGCGCATCGGGGCGATGACCCGGCACCGCCAGGTGCTGGAGTCGGATGCGCTGGCCGGGGTGTGCCCGATCTTTCGCGATGCCGAACGAGTGATCGCCGACCCCGTCGTGCGCAACCGCGGCACCGTCGGTGGGTCTCTGTGTCAGGCCGATCCCGCCGAGGATCTCACCACGGTGTGCACCGTCCTGGACGCCGTGTGCCTGGCCCGGGGTCCATCGGGTGAACGCGAAGTGCCGATCGACGACTTTCTCGCCGGGCCGTATGAAACGTCGCTGGCGCACAACGAGATACTCATCGAGATCCGGATTCCATTGCAGCCCAACAGTTCCAGTTCCTATGCCAAAGTGGAACGCCGGGTGGAGACTGGGCGGTCACCGCCGCCGGCGGCCGCTGTCACACTCGACGGCGACGCGATCACCGCTGCCCGCGTGGGTCTGACCGCGGTCAACGCCGAGGCCGCAGAACTGCGTGCGGTGTCAGAGACACTCGTCGGCGAAACACCCTCCGAGGAACTCTTTTCCGAGGCAGGTCGACGTGCCGCGCAGGCATGCTCGCCGGTGACCGACATGCGCGGCAGCGCCGAATACAAGCGGCACCTCGCAGCCGAACTGACCAAGCGAACCCTGCGCGCCGCGGTCGAGCGTGTGCGCGGCACGTCGAACGGAGGGCGCTGAGCATGCAGGTGAACATGACCGTGAACGGCGAACCGGTGACTGCCGACGTGGAGCCCCGGACGCTGCTCGTGCATTTCCTGCGCGATCAACTGCGGCTCACCGGAACCCACTGGGGCTGCGACACCAGCAACTGCGGAACCTGCGTCGTCGCGGTGGACGGCGAACCGGTTAAGTCCTGCACGATGCTGGCGGCCATGGCCAGCGGCCACGAAGTCCGCACCGTGGAGGGGCTGGAGGTCGACGGCACACTCGACCCGGTGCAGGAAGGTTTCATGCGGTGTCACGGGTTGCAGTGCGGGTTCTGCACACCCGGCATGATGATCACCGCCCGCGCCCTGCTCGACCGGAACCCGGACCCCACCGAACACGAGATCCGAGAGGCCATTTCGGGCCAGATCTGCCGCTGCACCGGCTACACGACGATCGTGCGCTCCATTCAGTGGGCGGCCCGACACCGCCGAGGGCATGAAGACTACAACCCCGAGGCGCAAACCGAAGAAACCCTGGGCGGCGACGCTGCTGAGCCGCTGCTGGAGGCGGGGAGCCCGTCATGACAACTCTGGAATCGCGTCCGGAAGATCAGGTCGACAACGACCAAAAGCCGTGCGGGCACGGCCGCATGCTGCGCAAGGAGGATCCCAGGTTCATCCGGGGCGCCGGCAACTATGTCGACGACGTGTCGTTGCCGGGCATGCTGCACCTGGCCATTCTGCGTTCGCCGTATGCGCACGCCCGCATCGTGGGCATCGACACCACCGCGGCACAGGCGCATCCGAAGGTCAAGGCGGTCGTGACGGGCGCCGATCTCGCCGAGAAGGGCCTGGCGTGGATGCCGACGCTGTCCAACGACGTACAGGCGGTTCTGGCCACCGACAAGGTCCGCTTCCAGGGCCAGGAGGTCGCGTTCGTCGTCGCCGAGGACCACTATGCCGCCCGTGACGCGCTCGAGTTGATCGACGTCGACTACGACCCGCTCGCCCCGGTGGTCGATGCCAGGCACGCCCTCGATCCGTCGGCGCCGGTGATCCGGACCGACCTCGAGGGCAAGACCGACAACCACTGCTTCGACTGGGAGACCGGCGACGAAGCCGCGACCCAGGCCGTCTTCGACAAGGCAGACGTCGTCGTCCAGGAGGACATCGTCTACCCGCGCGTGCACCCGGCGCCGATGGAGACCTGCGGCTGCGTCGCTGACTACGAGCGCGTGGACGGCAAGCTCACTTTGTGGTCGACCTCGCAGGCGCCGCACGCTCACCGCACCGTGTATGCGCTCGTGGCAGGCCTGCCCGAGCACAAGATCCGGGTGATCTCGCCCGATATCGGCGGCGGATTCGGCAACAAGGTGCCGATCTACCCCGGCTACGTGTGCTCGATCGTCGGCTCGCTGCTGCTCGGCAAGCCGGTCAAGTGGATGGAGGACCGCAGCGAGAATCTGACCAGCACCGGCTTCGCCCGCGACTACATCATGGTCGGGGAAATCGCCGCTACCAAAGACGGCAAGATCCTGGCCATCCGGTCCAACGTGCTCGCCGACCACGGCGCGTTCAACGGCACCGCCGCGCCGGTGAAGTACCCGGCCGGTTTCTTCGGCATATTCACCGGCAGCTACGACATCGAGGCCGCGTATTGCCATATGACCGCGGTGTACACCAACAAGGCTCCCGGCGGTGTCGCCTATGCCTGCTCGTTCCGGATCACCGAAGCGGTGTACTTCGTGGAGCGGCTCGTCGATTGTCTGGCCTACGAGCTGAAGATGGACCCGGCCGAGCTTCGGCTTTCAAACCTGTTGAAGCCCGACCAGTTTCCGTACCAGTCCAAGACAGGCTGGGTCTACGACTCGGGTGATTACGAGACCACCATGCGCAAGGCCATGGACATGATCGGCTACGATGCCCTACGCGCCGAGCAGAAGGAGAAACGCGAGCGCGGCGAGCTGATGGGCATCGGCATGGCGTTCTTCACCGAAGCGGTCGGTGCCGGGCCCCGCAAGGACATGGACATCCTCGGCCTCGGCATGGCAGACGGCTGCGAGCTACGGGTGCACCCGACCGGCAAAGCCGTTGTGCGACTGTCGGTTCAGACCCAGGGCCAGGGGCACGAAACCACATTCGCCCAGATCGTCGCCGAGGAACTCGGCATTCCGCCCGACGATATCGACGTGGTACACGGTGACACCGACCAGACACCGTTCGGCCTGGGCACCTACGGCAGCCGTTCCACTCCGGTATCGGGCGCGGCCGCCGCACTGGTCGCCCGCAAGGTCAGGGACAAGGCGAAGATCATCGCCTCGGGCATGCTGGAGGCCTCGATCGCCGACCTGGAATGGGAGAAGGGTTCCTTCCACGTCAAGGGCGACCCTTCGGCGTCGGTGACGATCGCCGACATCGCCATGCGGGCGCACGGGGCCGGCGATCTCCCCGAGGGTCTGGAGGGCGGCCTGGATGCCCAGATCTGTTACAACCCTGAGAATCTGACCTATCCGTACGGCGCCTACTTCTGCGTGGTCGACATCGACCCGGGGACCGCCGTGGTGAAGGTGCGGCGCTTCCTGGCAGTCGACGA
>JBEVHG010000006.1:0-20139 GCA_040511335.1 Mycobacterium sp.
GGGACCACCGCTGATCGTGGTCAGCGAAGTCGAAACCAGGATCGGTATCGCGATGCCAGACTCCACGCGGCCTGACTACGGGGGCGACGGCTCGGGTGGGGCGAAGTTCCAGTTGTCCGGATTCTTCGGTGAATACACGACGGGGAGGAGCTCACCCATGGTCGGCCAGTTGTCGACGTCGACGGCCATGCGTTGATAGATGACGTGTTCGTTGACGGTCGGGCCGTTGATGACGCCGGTGATGGTGACGAACTGCTCGCCGGTGGCGTCGGGCCGCGGGCTCACACCGGTGACCAGCAGTGTGCCGGCGCGCAGGTGCGCCGCCTCGCCGCGCAGTCCCCGCCGTCGCATGATCCAGGGTGCCGCCAGTAACACGATCGCACCGATCAACAACAAGAGCACGCCGAATTCCCACACACGCTCATGGTAGGACTGCTGCCATGGGCACGGTCCGAGATGACATGACGCTCGCACTGCAGCTGGCCGAACAAGCCGACGCGCTGACGCTTGACCGCTTCGGCGCCATGGACCTGCGCGTCGACACCAAGCCGGACCTCACCCCGGTCACCGATGCCGACCGCTCCGTGGAGTCCGCGCTGCGGGATACCCTGGCCGCGGAGCGGCCCGGCGACTCGGTGCTTGGCGAAGAGTACGGCGGCACAGCGGCTTTCACTGGTCGCCAATGGGTGATCGACCCGATCGACGGCACCAAGAACTTCGTCCGCGGCGTGCCGGTATGGGCCACGCTGGTCGCGCTGCTGCGCGACGGTGTTCCGGTCGTCGGCGCGGTGAGCGCGCCGGCGTTGCTGCGGCGTTGGTGGGCCAGCGACGGCGAAGGGGCGTTCGCCGCGGTTGCGGGCGGATCGCCGAGGCGCCTTTCGGTGTCCTCGGTGGCCGAGATCGGCTCGGCGAGCCTGTCATTTTCCAGCCTGTCAGGCTGGGCCAAGCTCGGGCTGCGCGACCTGTTCATCGATCTCACCGACACCGTGTGGCGGGTGCGGGGCTACGGCGACTTCCTGTCCTACTGCCTGGTGGCCGAGGGAGCCGTCGACATCGCCGCCGAACCCGAGGTGTCGCTGTGGGACCTCGGCGCGCTCGACATCCTGGTGCGCGAGGCCGGCGGGGCCTTCACCAGCCTGGACGGCACCGCGGGGCCGCACGGCGGCAGTGCCGTCGCCACCAACGGACGGCTACACAATGCAGTGCTGACCAGGCTCTATCGGGCGTAACCTTGGCGGTCGGGAGTGAGCGATGACCCTGAGGATCGATGACCCGTTCACCGTCGCGACGACACACTGGCACCGCCTCGACGACGGCCGTATTCAGTGCGACGTGTGCCCGCGCTCGTGCAAACTGCGCGAGGGACAACGCGGCCTGTGCTTCGTCCGGGCCCGGATCGACGACCAGATCGTGCTCACCAGTTACGGCCGGTCCAGCGGTTTCTGCGTAGACCCCGTCGAGAAGAAACCACTGAACCATTTCCTTCCCGGCTCGGCGGTGCTCTCGTTCGGAACCGCCGGCTGTAATCTCGCATGCAAGTTCTGCCAGAACTGGGACATCTCCAAATCGCGCGAGATCGACACCCTGTCCGGGCAGGCGAGTCCCGATGACCTGGCGCGGGCGGCCGACGAAACCGGCTGCCGCAGTGTCGCTTTCACCTACAACGACCCGACCATCTTCTGGGAGTATGCCGCTGACGTCGCCGACGCCTGCCGTGATCGAGGTATCAAGGCGATCTCGGTGACCGCGGGTTACATGTGCCCGCAACCACGCGCCGAGTTCTATCGGCATATCGACGCGGCCAATGTCGATTTGAAGGCGTTCAGCGAGGACTTCTATCACCGCATCTGCGTTGGGCATCTGGCCGACGTGCTGGACACCCTCGTCTACCTGCGTCACGAAACCGATGTGTGGTTCGAAATCACCACGCTGCTCATCCCCGGACAGAACGACAGCGACGCCGAGATCGGCGCCGAATGTATCTGGATCGCCGAGAATCTCGGCGTCGATGTGCCGCTGCACTTCACCGCATTTCACCCCGACTACAAGATGATGGACATCCCGCCGACGCCGCCGGAGACGCTGAGCCGGGCCCGGCGCATTGCGATCGGCGAAGGCCTGCGGTTCGTCTACACCGGAAACGTCCACGATCCCACTGGCGGGACGACGACATGTCCGGGCTGCGGTGCCGCGGTGGTGATCCGCGACTGGTATTCGATGCGGCACTACGCGCTCACCGATGACGGCCGATGCCGGTCGTGCGGCACCCAGCTGCCCGGTGTCTACGACGGTCCCGTCGGGCACTGGGGTGCACGACGGCTTCCCGTGCTTATCGCGTGAACGACGCGCCGGTCCTGCCAGGGACGCGTCATCTTACTCTGGAGTAAGATGACGTCTAGTGCAATGCCCCTACCAAGCGAGGCTGCTGACATGACCAACGCCCTGCCGTCCAAGAACGGATCAAAGCCCTCCGGTAAAGAGAGCGCCGTGGGCCTGCAAAAGCACAAGCGGACCGCGACCGACATCGGGTTGGCGCTGATCACGCCGATCGTCGGGCAGGAGTTTCTGGACCGCCACAACCTGCGCGATCCGCTCAACCGCACGCTGAAGTACGGCGTCAAGCAGGTGTTCTCCGCCGCCGGCGCGTCCACCCGTCAGTTCAAGCGGATCCAGGGACGAGGCAAGGCGCCGACGCGGCTGAAGGCCAGCGGGGCCGACTATTTCGACCTCACGCCCGACGAGGATCAGAAGCTGATCCTCGAGACGGTCAGTGAGTTCGCCGACGAGATCCTGCGCCCCGCGTCGCACGACGCCGACAATGCGGCCAGCTACCCGCCCGACCTCATTGCCAAGGCGGCCGAACTGGGCATCACCGCGATCAACATCCCCGAGGATTTCGACGGGATCGCCTCCCATCGCTGCACGGTCACCAACGCACTCGTCGCCGAGGCGTTGGCCTACGGCGACATGGGTTTGGCGCTGCCGATCCTGGCGCCCGGCGGCGTCGCGTCCGCCCTGACCCACTGGGGCAGCGTCGATCAGCAGGCCACCTACCTGCCGGAGTTCGCCGGTGAGAGCGTGCCCCAGGCGTGTGTGGCGATCGCAGAACCGCATGCGCTCTTCGACCCGACCGCGCTGAAGACCACCGCGGTGCGCAGCCCCAGCGGCTACCGGATGAACGGCGTGAAGTCGCTGGTTCCGGCCGCCGCTGACGCCGAACTGTTCATCATCGCCGCGCAGCTTTCCGGCAAGCCCGCTTTGTTCATCGTCGAGTCGTCCTCGAAGGGCCTGACCGTGAAGGCCGACCCGAGCATGGGCATCCGCGCGGCCGCGTTGGGGCGTGTCGAACTGGACAACGTTGCGGTGCCGCTGGCGGCGCGGCTGGGCGAGGACGACGCCGCCGACGCCGACTACTCCGAGGCGATCGCCCTGTCCCGCCTGGGCTGGGCGGCCATGGCGGTCGGCACCTCGCACGCCGTGCTCGACCACGTGGTCCCCTACATCAAGCAGCGCCAGGCGTTCGGCGAGCCGATCGCGCACCGCCAGGCGGTCGCCTTCATGTGCGCCAACATCGCGATCGAGCTGGACGGGCTGCGGCTGATCACCTGGCGTGGCGCCGCCCGCGCCGAGCAGGGTCTGCCGTTCGCCCGCGAGGCCGCGCTGGCCAAGCGGCTGGGCACCGACAAGGGCATGCGGATCGGTCTGGACGGCGTGCAGTTGCTCGGTGGCCACGGCTACACCAAGGAACATCCCGTCGAACGCTGGTACCGCGACCTGAGGGCCATCGGCGTCGCCGAGGGCATCGTCGTTATTTGACCGAGTAGTTATTCCTTATTCCGCACGGAAGTCCTGTCATGGCAATCAATCTGGAAATGCCCAAGAAGCTGCAAGCGGTCATCGAGAAGGCGCATCAAGGCGCCGCCGAGATGCTGCGCCCGATATCCCGCAAGTACGACCTGAGAGAACACGCCTACCCGGTCGAGCTGGAGACCTTGGAAAGCCTCTTCGACGGTATCTCGCAGGCCAAGACCATCTCGTTCGCCGGCGCCGAGGCGTTCCGCGACGCCGAGGGCAAGGATGCAAACCACAACGGCGGCAACATGTCCGCGGTGCTCAATGCAACGGAGATCAGCTGGGGCGATATCGCGCTGCTGCTGTCGGTGCCCTACCAGGGCCTGGGTAACGCCGCGATCTCCGGGGTGGCCACCGACGAACAACTGGAACGGCTCGGAAAGGTGTGGGCCGCAATGGCGATCACCGAGCCGAGCTTCGGGTCCGACTCGGCGGCGGTATCGACGACGGCCAAGCTCGACGGCGACGAGTATGTGATCAACGGCGAGAAGATCTTCGTCACCGCCGGCTCGCGGGCCAGCCACATCGTGGTATGGGCGACGCTGGACAAGTCGCTGGGCCGCGCCGCGATCAAGTCGTTCATCGTGCCGCGCGAGCACCCCGGCGTCACCGTCGAACGCCTCGAGCACAAGCTCGGCATCAAGGCATCCGACACCGCGGTGCTCCGCTTCGACAATGTCCGCATCCCGAAGGACAACCTGCTGGGCGACCCGGAGATCCACGTGGAGAAGGGTTTTGCCGGGGTGATGGAAACCTTCGACAACACCCGCCCGATCGTCTCGGCGATGGCCGTCGGTGTGGGTCGCGCCGCGCTGGAGGAACTGCGCAAGATCCTCACCGATGCCGGCGTGGAGATCTCCTACGACAAGCCTGCGCACGCGCAGAGCGCCGCTGCTGCTGAGTTCCTCCGGATGGAGGCCGACTGGGAGGCCGGATACCTGCTGAACATACGGGCGGCGTGGCAGGCCGACAACAACATCCCCAATTCCAAGGAAGCGTCAATGGCGAAGGCCAAGGCCGCCCGGGTGGCCAGCGACGTCACCCTGAAGGCCGTCGAAATGGCTGGCACCACAGGCTATTCGGAGGAGACCCTGCTGGAGAAGTGGGCCCGCGACAGCAAGATCCTGGACATCTTCGAGGGCACCCAGCAGATCCAGCAGCTGGTGGTGGCCCGCAGGTTACTGGGCCTGTCATCGGCCGAACTGAAGTAGCGCTCTCCCTGAGACGCAAACGCGGCTCTGGACCACCCAACGCAAAATCGCCCGACACGCCGTGCGTGCGGGCGATTTTGCGTTAATCAGCGTCAGACGCCGAGCGTCCGCTGAATATCGGGCTTCATCTCATTCAGCTGCTGGCCCCAGTACTGCCAGGTGTGGGTGCCGTACGGCGGGAAGTTGAACACGCCGTTGGTGCCACCCGCCGCGATGTAGTTGTCCCGGAAGGTGATGTTGGTCCGCACCGTGAGGCCCTCCAGGAACTCCTGGGGAAGGCCGCCACCGCCCAATTCGCCGGGCTTGCCGTTGCCGCAGTAGACCCAGATGCGGGTGTTGTTCGCGACCAGCCTCGGGATTTGCACCATCGGGTCGTTGCGCTGCCAGGCCGGGTCGCTGGACGGACCCCACATGTCCTCGGTCTTGAAGCCGCCGGCGTCACCCATCGACAGGCCGATCAGCATCGGCCACGAACCCTCGGAGGGGTTGGGGAAGCCGGACAGCGATCCGGCATAGATGAACCGGTCCGGGTGATAGGCCGCCAGAATCAGCGCGGAATTGCCCGACATCGACAGTCCGACGGCGGCGTTGCCGGTGGAGGACACGCCCCTGTTGGCGGCCAGCCATCCGGGCAGCTCGCTGGTGAGGAACGTCTCCCACTTGTAGGTCTGGGTCGGACCGTTGTTCCTCGCGGGCTGATACCAGTCGGTGTAGAAGCTGGACTGGCCGCCCACCGGCATGACCACGGACAGGCCGGACTCGTAGTACCACTCGAACGCCGGGGTCTCGATGTCCCAGCCGTTGTAGTCCTCCCGTGCGCGCAGGCCGTCGAGCATGTAGACCGCATGCGGCCCGCCGGGCTGGAATTGAACCTTGATGTCTCGTCCCATCGACGGCGACGGAACCATCAAGTACTCGACCGGCAGACCCGGCCGGGAGAACGCCCCCGCTGTCGCGGATCCTCCGGCGAGACCGATCAGGCCGGGCAGCAGTGCCGCCGCGAAGGTTGCGACGGCGAAGCGACGCGCCCAGTGGCTACGAATCTTGTCAACGAACGTCATACTGCAAATCCATCCATCTTCCGGTTACCGCGTAACACGCCTACTCCCCCGCGATCGATGATCGCCACGGCACCGCAGCGTTTTCTTCACTGCGCTGCCACGCCCGCTCGCCAGAGCGGACCCTGAAAATTTCAGTTGTGCGAGTCGAGTAAAACATGCGACCACCGCCTGAGAAACTCGGAGGGGTCAATGCGGCGGTCTGGACGCCCCTTTGCGCACCCCGAAGCAAACGTGACGACACCTTCATTTTGGTGCAAATCCCGAGGTCATTGCCGCGCAGGAACGCCGTAGGCTCGACGTCGACGTCAGTTCCAGCCATCTGGTCTTCGATTTACGACACCTGCCGCAAGCCGGCCGGGCCATGGTGTGACGCGGGCCCCCCGGGTCTTGCCTGATCACCAAAGTAAATCTAACATCACTTTCAGTTTCGGTGACCGCATCAGCGACGCGATGGAGCCAACGATGGAATCCTTTGTTCACCTGCACGAAATCGCCGGCGCCAACCACTACTATTCCGGGCCCGATCAACGTGAGACGCTGCGAGAGGCGGTCGGCATCTGCACCCACTGGCTGACGCGTCACGGCTTTGCGAACGCGCTATGACCACCGGCCCGCTGGACGGCATTCGCGTGATAGAGGTCGGCACCCTGATCTCCGGGCCATTCGCCGGTCGACTGCTCGGCGACATGGGCGCCGAGGTCATCAAGATCGAACCACCGGACTCCCCCGACCCACTACGCAACTGGGGCCAGGCGGAGCTGAACGGGCACCACTTCTTCTGGACGGTGCACGCTCGCAACAAGAAGGCGGTGACGCTGAACCTGCGCGGACCCAAGGGTCGCGAGCTGTTTCTCGACCTCGTCGAACGCTCCGACATCATCGTCGAGAACTTTCGACCCGGCACGCTGGAGAAATGGAATCTTGGCTACGACGTTCTGCGCGACCGCAATCCGGGCATCATCCTGGTACGGGTGTCGGGTTACGGCCAGACCGGACCCGAGGCGTCCAAGGCCGGTTACGCGTCGGTCGCCGAGGCGGCCAGCGGCTTGCGGTACATGAACGGATTTCCCGGCGGTCCGCCGCCGCGGCTGGCGCTGTCGCTGGGTGACAGCCTGGCCGGCATGTTCGCGGTGCAGGGCGCGCTGGCCGCGCTGTACCGGCGCACGCTCACCGGTGAGGGCCAGGTCGTCGACGCTGCACTGACCGAATCCTGTTTGGCGATCCAGGAATCCACCATTCCGGACTACGACGTCGGCGGTGTGGTCCGTGGGCCGTCGGGCACCCGGCTGGAGGGCATCGCCCCGTCGAACATCTATCGCACCGCCGACGGAAGCTGGGTGGTGATCGCCGCCAATCAGGACACTGTGTTCCGGCGGCTGTGCGCGGCAATGGGCCGTGCGGAGCTGGCCACCGACGATCGGTTCGTCAATCACGTTGTGCGCGGCCGCAATCAGGACGAGTTAGACAAGATCATCGCCGACTGGGCCTCGCAGCGCTATCCCGGCGAGATCATCTCGACGCTGTCCGCGGCAGGGGTGATCAGCGGGCCGATCAACACCGTCGCCGAGGTGGTCGAGGATCCACAGCTGCGGGCACGAGGCATGATCGCTGAGCACTGGGACGAAAGGGTCGAGCGGACCGTTCTAGGCCCGGGGGTGGTTCCGGTGCTGTCGGGGACACCGGGCACCATCCGGAACGCCGGGCCCGCGACCCCAGGCCAGCACAACGACGACGTCTACATCGGCCTGCTCGGCAAGACCGAGGCCGAACTCGAAACGCTGCGGGCGGAGGGAGCGATATGAGTGAGCTACCCACGCACGTCGACATCCGCGAGGTGTCGCTGCGCGACGGGCTGCAGATCGAGCAGCCAATCCCGTTGCAGGCCAAGCTTGAACTGCTGGAGGCCGTCGTGGCCACCGGGGTTCGCGAGGTCGAGGCCACCGCGTTCGTATCGCCATCCAAGGTGCCCGCGTTGGCCGACGCCGCCGAGTTGGCGGCCGAGCTGCACCGGTTCGACGACATCGACTTCTCCGCGTTGGTGGCCAGCCCCAACGGCGCCAAACGCGCACTCGCCGCCGGTCTTCGCTCCATCGAATACGTGGTGTCGGCGTCCGACGGGCACAGCCACGCGAACGTCGGGCGGTCCAGGAACGAGGCCATCGCGCAGATCGGCGAGATCGTCGCCGTCGCCCACGACAGCGCCGCGTCCGTGGAGGTCATCGTTGCGTGCGCATGGGACTGCCCGTTCGACGGGCCGACTCCGCCACCGCAGGTGATCGAGATCGTCGAGCAGGCACGTGATCGCGGCGCCGACCGGCTCGCGCTGGCCGACACCATCGGCACCACCACCCCGCGCCGCACCGCCGACCTGTTCGCCGACGTGCGGGACGTCGCCGACGGGATCCCGCTGGGTGCCCATTTCCACAACACCCGCGGCGCCGGCCTTGCCAGCGCGTACGCCGCCGTGAGTGCCGGGGTCACCCGACTCGATGCGTCGGTCGGCGGGCTGGGCGGGTGCCCGTTCGCGCCGGGTGCGACCGGCAACATCGCTACCGAAGACCTGGTATACATGCTGCGCGACAGTGGCATTCACGTCGACGTCGACATCGACGCCGCGATCGCGGCCGCTCGGGTCGCGCAGCGTGTCGTCGGCCACGACCTGCCGGGCGCGCTGCTGCGCGCCGGTGACCGGCTGCTCGGCGAGTGACGATGCCGGAGCAGACGCTGAGCTCGAAGGGCAGGCAGACCCGCGACGCTATCGAGCAAGCGGCGCGAAAACTGTTTGCGGAAGGCGGTTTCCACGGAACCACGCTGGCAGACATCACGTCCGCGGCCGGGAAATCGCCCGCGGCGTTCTACCGCTACTTCGACGACAAGGAAGACCTTCTCGCCGCGCTCGCCGAGTCGTTCCTGCACGACGTCGTCGAGCCGTCCGGGCTCAACGTCTCGCTGCCCGAATCACCCGATGACACCGAGTTCTTCACCGCCGTCGTGACCGGCTACTGGAACATGTTCAAGCAAAACATCGGCATCATGGTGGCCGTCGCCCAACTCGGCGCCACCCAACCGCGGTTCGCCGCGGTGCAGAACGAATTCCGGCAGTTCGGCATGGACATCGTCGCGGCATCGGTGCGGCGCGCGCAGGAGCAGGGGTACGCCAGCGACCTGCAGCCGCAGTACGTCGCCGCGGCCATCGCGTTGCTATTCGAGAACTTCACCACCGTCTTCCTGCGGCCGTCCGCCCCGGGACTTGAGATCAGCGACGAGGACGCCGTCGCAACCCTGTCGACGATATGGAAAAAGACGCTGTACGGGTTCTAGCCAAGCAAGGAGAGCACTGTGGATTTCACGCTCCCGGAACACCTTCCGGGACTGCTGGCGGAGATGGACGCGTTCATCGAGGCGGAGATCAAACCGCTGGAACGCGAGAACATGCAGTACTTCGACCGGCATCGCGAGTTCGCCCGCACCGACCTGGACAACGGTGGGATCCCGACACGAGCGTGGGAGGACCTGCTCGGCGAGATGCGCGCCCGCGCCGACAAGGCCGGCTGGCTGCGCTACGGGTTGCCGTCGCGGTTCGGTGGCCGCGACGGGACCAACCTTGACATGGCGGTCATCCGGGAACACCTGGCGCACAAGGGCCTCGGGCTGCACAAAGACCTGCAGGACGAGTCGTCGATCGTCGGCAATTTTCCGCAGGTGATCATGATGGACCGGTTCGGCACCGACGCACAGAAGAGCCAATAGTGCGAGGCGCTGATCACCGGTGAGCGGTCGATGGCATTCGGACTCACCGAGCCTCAGCACGGGTCGGACGCAACCTGGCTGGAGACGCGCGCGCAATCCGACGGCGACGGCTGGGTCATCAACGGTGCCAAGCGGTGGAACACCGGTGTACACCGGGCCACCCACGACCTGATCTTCGCCCGCACCTCCGGAGAGCCGGGCCAGGCCCGCGGCATCACCGCCTTCCTGGTTCCCACCGACGTCCCTGGTTTCAATGTGCCGTACTACTGGTGGACGTTCAACATGCCCACCGATCACGGCGAGGTGGAGCTGAAGGACGTGCGGGTGCCGGCCGACGCGGTGCTGGGCGAGGTGGACCGTGGCCTCGAGGTGGGCCAAACCTTCCTGCACGAGAACAGGATTCGGCAGGCCGCAAGCAGCCTGGGCGCCGCACAGTACTGCATCGACCGCGCGGTGGCCTACGCCGGCGAGCGGGTGGTGTTCGGCAAGCCGTTGGCGGTGAACCAGGCCGTCCAATGGCCACTGGTGGAACTTCAGACCGAGGCCCAGATGGTGCGGCTGCTGGTGTATTACGCCGCATGGCACCTCGACCACAACCACCACATGGAAGTGTCCGACAAGGTCTCGATGGCCAACTACCGCGCCAACCGGCTGGTGTGCGAGGCCGCCGACCGCGCCATGCAGGTGTTCGGCGGCATCGGCTACAGCCGTCACGAGCCGTTCGAGCACATCTATCGCCATCACCGCCGATACCGGATCACCGAGGGCGCCGAAGAGATCCAGATCCGCCGAGTTGCCCAGCGTCTCTTCGGCTTCGGGCGAAATCGCTGACATGGCCGGAACCGAGCAACTCGACGCGGCGCTGGCGGCGGTGCTGCGCCCGGTGCTCGGCGAGGATGTCGTCGTCGAGAACCTGCGGCCGTTGACCGGCGGTGCGAGCCGCGTGACATGGGCGTTCGACGCACTCACCGATGGGGAGCCTCGGGCGCTGATCCTGCGCACCGGCCCGCCGGACGACGTACACGCCGGCATGGAGTTGGAAGCCCGGGTGCAGGCACTGGCCGCCGAGGCCGGTGCCCCCGTACCGCAGGCGCTGGTGGCCGACGATTCCCCGGCAGCACTTGGCAATCCATTCCTGGTGTGCGACGAGGTCGGCGGCGAAACCATCGCCCGCAAGATCCACCGCAAGCTCGACGAACCCGGGCGCCAGCGGCTCTTGCAGCAGTGCGCGCACGCCCTGGCCGCGATCCACCGCGCCAATCCGTTTGGCGTGGGCCTCAGCCAGACGGACCAGCTCGCCGAGTGGCGCGGCCGGCTCGACGAGATGGGCGACACCACCGCAACGTTCGAATGGGCGTTTCGCTGGCTGGCCGCCCACCGACCGGCGTCGTCCCCGCGGCGGTTGGTGCACGGCGACTACCGGATGGGCAACCTGATCGTCGATGGCTCCGACCTCGCGGCGGTGCTGGACTGGGAGCTGGTGCACATCGGCGAGGCGTACGAGGACCTGGCCTGGTTCTGCATCCGGGCCTGGCGCTTCGGTGCGCCCGAGCACCTGGGTGCCGGCGGGCTGGGCAGTGTCGAGAGCTTCCTTTCCGCCTATGAACTGGCCAGTCGCACGACCGTCGACGGGTGGCGTTTCGGTGGTGGCTGATCCTGGCCACCCTGCGCTGGGGCGTCATCTGCCGGTACCAGGCCGAACGACACCTGTCCGGGCAGACCCCGTCGGTGGAGCTGGCCGCGATCGGCCGGCGGGTCTGCGAAACCGAGTGGGACCTGCTCGAACTGCTCGACGCCGATGGGCCGAAATGACCACTCCCTGGCTGCACGGACGACCGATGGCGGCCGAGCTCGTCGCCGCGGTCGCCGAGTTTCTCGAGACCGACGTGCGTAAAGCAACCGACGGCAGGGTCAACTTTCACGCCCGCGTCGCCGCAAATGTGCTGCGCGCCGTCGAGCGCGAACTGCTCGACGACGCCGCCACCGAGGTCGGCGAGGCGCTGGCCGGTATCGGCTTCACCGACGAAGCGCAGTTGGCGGCCGCGATCCGGTCCGGTGAACTCGATGATCGGCCCGACGAGGTCACCGCGTGCCTGCGCACCCTGGTGCGCCGCCGGTTGGCGGTCGCGCATCCCGGATACGACGCGCAGTAGCGCCCGGCGTCAATCCCGGCGGGCCCGGGCCAACCACGCGGGCTCGTCGACCCTTGTCCCGACGGGCAGGCCGAGAGCCTCGGCATGCGCCTCACCGACGACGCCCCGATACACGGTGGTGTCCAGCGCTTCCAGCTGCCATCCGTCACCGAACGCCTCCCGCACCACCGTCTCGCTGACCTCCGGCCCGAACCCGCGCCCGGCATCGGAGAGCGCGAGCACGTGCGCGAGGGCGCCCGGCCGGCACGCGGCGTGCAGGCTGGTGACGTAGGTGACGCGGTCGGTGTCGTCGAAGATGTGGAACAGCGCGCTGTCGACGATGGTGTCGTAGCGCGGCTCGGCGCCGAGATTCATCGCGTCGGCGACCTCGAAGCGCGCGTCGACGCCCTTCACGGCGGCATTCCGGCGGGCCAGCTCGATGGCATGCGGCGCGAAGTCGATGCCGAGCACGTCATAGCCCAGCCTGGTGAGCAGGATCGTATGTTCGCCGGCGCCGCATCCCACGTCGAGCACCTTGCCCCGGATAAAGCCACGCCGCTCCACGTCGACAATCGCGGGCTGCGGCTCGCCGATCACCCACGGCGCCGCGCCGGACTCGTAGGCCCCGTCGAAAACCGAGAGAGCTGGCGTTTCATCCATGGAACGCAGTCTTCTACCTCAACCACGCTTGAGGTCAACCGCGCAATCGCGACTGCGCACAGAGCGGACGAATCGCCAAAACTCGCCTGGGGCGCAGTCTCGATGCTGGGGTGGAGTTACCACCTCCCGTAAGGAGTATCCCCATGCCCGCTGTCGAAGCCGACGCCATCGACGGCGTCGCGGATCAGCTGTTCGCGGCGATCGAGCGCAGCGACACGGCGTCGGTGCGGCGATTGTGGAACGATGACATCGCGGTGTGGAAGGTCGGCGAACGCCGTGACCGCGACAAGGAGCGAGCGCTGCGGGTCATTGACTGGTTCGTGGCGACGACCACCGGCCGACGGTACGAGATCCTGGACCGGCAGCTTTTCGATGGTGGTTTCGTCCAGCAGCACATCCTGCACGCGACGGGTCGCAACGGCGCATCGATCTCCATGCGGGTCTGCCTCGTGATCAAGGTGGGTGCGAACGGTCTTATCACCCGGATCGACGAGTACTTCGACCCAGCAGAACTCGCCCCGCTGCTCGCCTGATCGGGGCCGCACAAGGAGGTGCCCATGGCCACACTTCAAGAACAGCTCGGCAGCCCCGACACGGCAGGGGTCTGGAACCTGGTCTCCGACCGCTCCACCATCACGTTCAGGGGCATGTCGTTTTGGGGTCTGATACCCGTCAAGGGCACATTCCGCGAGTTCTCCGGTGACGGGCAGGTCACCGGCGACGGCGCGGTGTTCGGCCGGGTGGACATCCGGGCGGATTCGTTGCGCACCGGGATGAAGATGCGCGACCGGCACCTGCGGTCGGCCGACTTCTTCGACGTCGAGAAGTTTCCCGACATCAGCATCGTGGTGACCGCCGCCGAACCCGCCGGCGCCCAGGCGGCCCGGTTGCGGGCCAGCGTCACCGTGAAGGCCACCACGCTGCCGATCGAGCTGCCCGCCACGGTGCGGGTTCTCGACGACGGCGCCGTCGGGGTGACGACGCAGATCACCGTCGACCGCTCGCAATTCGACGTCGGGGGAAACCTACTCGGCATGGTGACCAATCCGGTGACGATCTCCTGCGATCTGGTGTTCACCCGCGCGACGAACTGATCGAGCGTCGGATCAAGCGGCACAAGATAATTCATCTACTTCGGCGGTAAACCCACCCGACCCAAGTAGCATCGGGTCCGTGCCACGCCCGTCCGATGCCCCGCTGCGCATCCTGGTGTACAGCGACAATCCCAGGACCCGCGAACAGGTTCAGCTGGCCCTGGGCAAACGCGTACATCCGGAACTGCCGGAGCTGAGCTACCTCGAGGTCGCCACCGCGCCGATGGTGATCAAGCAGATGGACGCCGGCGGCTTCGATCTGGTGATCCTCGACGGTGAGGCCACCCCGGTCGGCGGCATGGGAATCGCCAAACAGCTCAAGGACGAGATCACCGACTGCCCACCGATCCTGGTGCTCACCGGGCGCCCGGACGACGCCTGGCTGGCCCGTTGGTCGCGTGCGGAAGCCGCGGTTTCACACCCGATCGACCCGATTCGTCTGGGCGACGCGGTGGTGTCGCTGCTGCGCACCCCGGTGCAATAGTTCGCCGCGCGAATCTTCCTGTCGCCGTTGGCTGTTCGCGGCACGGCGACATGGCAGCGCGCTGCGAATAGCGATACTAACCAAAATGCGTGGCATGCCACTCAAACACCGCTAGGCTGTGGGTTAGCTCACATCGACAGCCACGAGGGAGCGCTTGCGCGGTATGAACCTGTACACGCCAATCCTGGTACTCGGCGCGATCGCCGCCGCGTTCGCGGTGGTCTCGGTGCTCATCGCCACCCTCATCGGGCCGAGGCGCTACAACCAGTCGAAGCTGGAGGCCTACGAGTGCGGCATCGAGCCGATGCCGCCCGGGGCCACCGGCCCGCTACCCACCGGACAGCGATTCCCGATCAAGTACTACCTGACGGCGATGTTATTCATCGTGTTCGACATCGAGATCGTGTTCCTCTACCCGTGGGCGGTGTCGTTCGACAGCCTGGGCGTGTTCGCGCTGGTGGAGATGCTGCTGTTCATGCTCACCGTGTTCGTGGCCTATGCCTATGTGTGGCGGCGGGGAGGCCTGAGTTGGGACTAGAGGAAAAGCTGCCCAGCGGCTTTCTGCTCTCCACGGTCGAAACGGTGGCGGGTTACGTCCGCAAAGGCTCGCTGTGGCCGGCCACGTTCGGGCTGGCCTGCGGCGCCATCGAGATGATGGCGACAGCGGGGCCGCGATTCGACATCGCGCGGTTCGGGATGGAGCGGTTCTCGGCGACGCCCAGGCAGGCCGACCTGATGATCGTCGCCGGGCGGGTCAGTCAAAAAATGGCGCCGGTGCTGCGGCAGGTCTACGACCAGATGGCCGAGCCCAAATGGGTGCTGGCGATGGGGGTGTGCGCATCCTCGGGCGGGATGTTCAACAACTACGCGATCGTGCAGGGCGTTGACCACGTGGTGCCGGTCGACATCTACCTGCCCGGGTGTCCGCCCCGACCGGAGATGCTGCTGCACGCGATCCTGAAGCTGCACGAGAAGATCCAGCAGATGCCGCTGGGCGTCAACCGCGACGAGGCGGTCCGCGAAGCCGAACAGGCGGCGCTGGCCGTCACACCCACCATCGAGCTCAAAGGTCTGCTGCGGTGACGGGCGCGACCACGAACGGTAAGGGCGAAGGCAACCCGGGGTCCGATGTCGCCGACCCAGCGGCTCCCGAGGTCATCGGTGTGCGCCGGGGCATGTTCGGGGCCGAAGGCAGTGGCGACACGTCCGGCTACGGGCGCCTGGTCCGGCCGGTCGCGCTGCCGGTCAGTTCGCCCCGTCCGTACGGGGGCTACCTCGACGAGGTGGTCGACACGCTGACCGCCGCGCTGGGCGAAGACGGCTATACCGCGGCCATCGAACGGGTGGTGGTGTACCGCGACGAACTGACCCTGGAAGTGCGCCGCGAGCAGCTGCCGGCGGTGGCGCAGGTGCTGCGCGACGACCCCGGACTGCGGTTCGAGCTGTGTCTGGGGGTCAGCGGGGTGCACTACCCCGACGACACCGATCGGGAGCTGCATGCGGTGTATCCGCTGATGTCGATCACCCACAACCGCCGTATCCGGGTGGAGGTCGCCGCACCCGACGCCGATCCGCACATCCCGTCGCTGTTCGGCGTATACCCGACGACCGACTGGCACGAGCGGGAGACCTACGACTTCTTCGGCATCATCTTCGACGGTCATCCCGCGCTCACCCGCATCGAGATGCCCGACGACTGGGTGGGGCATCCGCAACGCAAGGACTACCCGTTGGGCGGCATCCCGGTGGAGTACCACGGCGCCGAGATCCCCCCGCCCGACGAGCGGAGGGCCTACAACTGATGAGTACTCCCATCGACCCGCCCGAGGGGGGCGGTGCTTCTCCGTATGACTCCGACACCGTCGTCATGGTCGGCGGCCAGGACTGGAACGCAGTCGTCACGGCCGCCAGGGAAAACGCCGCAGCGGCCGCGGGCGAGCGCCTCGTCGTGAACATGGGGCCGCAACACCCCTCCACGCACGGCGTGCTGCGGCTCATCCTGGAGATCGAAGGCGAGACGATCACCGAGATCCGCTGCGGAATCGGCTACCTGCACACCGGCATCGAGAAGAACCTCGAATACCGCAACTGGATCCAGGGCACCACGTTCGTGACCCGAATGGACTACCTCTCACCATTTTTCAACGAAACCGCCTACTGCCTCGGCGTCGAAAAGCTCCTCGGCATCACCGACGACATCCCCGAACGCGCCAGCGTCATTCGGGTGATGTTGATGGAACTCAACCGCATCTCGTCACACCTGGTCGCGTTGGCCACCGGCGGGATGGAGTTAGGTGCGATGTCTGCAATGTTTTATGGGTTCCGCGAACGCGAACTGATCCTGAGTGTGTTCGAGACGATCACCGGGCTGCGGATGAACCACGCCTACGTCCGGCCCGGCGGGCTGGCCGCGGACCTGCCCGACGAGGCCGTCCCGCAGCTGCGCGACCTGCTCGACCTGCTACCGAAGCGGCTCAGCGACCTGGAAAACCTGCTCAACGAGAACTACATCTGGAAGGCCCGCACGCAGGGCATCGGCTACCTGGATCTGACCGGATGCATCGCCCTCGGTATCACCGGCCCGGTGCTGCGCTCCACCGGGCTGCCGCACGACCTGCGTAAGTCGCAACCCTATTGCGGTTACGAAACCTACGACTTCGACGTCATCACCGACGACGGCTGCGATTCCTACGGCCGCTACCTGATCCGGGTCAAGGAGATGCGGGAGTCGCTGAAGATCGTCGAACAGTGCGTGGACCGACTGAAGCCGGGACGGGTCATGATCGACGACAAGAAACTGGCCTGGCCGGCCGATTTGAAGCTCGGACCCGACGGACTGGGCAACTCGCCCGAGCACATCGCCAAGATCATGGGCCACTCGATGGAAGGCCTGATCCACCACTTCAAGCTGGTAACCGAAGGCATCCGGGTGCCCGCCGGTCAGGTGTACATCGCGGTCGAATCCCCGCGTGGCGAGCTCGGCGTGCACATGGTCTCCGACGGTGGGACCCGGCCCTACCGGGTGCACTACCGGGACCCGTCGTTCACCAACCTGCAGGCGGTGGCCGCGATGTGCGAGGGCGGCATGGTCGCGGACGCCATCGCCGCTGTGGCCTCCATCGACCCGGTCATGGGCGGGGTCGACCGATGACCGAGGCCGTGTTCCTGCAGTTGGGGCAGCGTCCCGACGAGGCCGGGCCGCCGATCAGCGGCCCGGTCGCCTACCCGGTCGACGTGCTGGCGCGGCTGGCAGCCGAGGCCGGGCAGATCGTCGCGCGCTACCCGCAGGGGCGCTCGGCGCTGCTTCCGCTGCTGCATCTGGTGCAGGCCGAAGACGGCTACCTCACCCCGGCGGGCCTCGCGTTCTGCGCGGCCCAACTCGGCCTGACCGCCGCCGAGGTCACCGCGGTGGCCACGTTCTACTCGATGTACCGGCGCACCCCGACCGGCGACTACCTCGTCGGGGTGTGCACCAACACACTGTGCGCGGTGATGGGCGGCGACGTCATTCTCGAAGCGCTGCAGGACCATCTCGGAATTCACGCCGGAGAAACCACCGGCGACGGCCGGATCACGCTGGACCACGTCGAGTGCAACGCCGCCTGCGATTACGCCCCGGTGGTGATGGTCAATTGGGAGTTCTTCGACAATCAGACGCCATCGTCGGCCCGCGATCTGGTCGACGGGCTGCGCGCCGGCCAACCTCCCGTCCCGACACGCGGTGCGCCGCTGTGTACCTTCCGGGAGGCCGCGCGCACCCTGGCCGGCCTGCCCGACACGCGCAGCCACGCCCAGGGCCAGGCCGGGGCCGCCACCCTCGCAGGGCTGCGGGTGGCCCAGGAGCGGGGATTGTCGGCACCGGCCGCCCCGGATGCGGCCCATCCCCGCGGTATGACGGCGGTGGGCACCGAACCGGCGGCGGTCGAGTCCAGCAAGGACGAACCCGCGCCGGCACCGTCGGCCACCGTGCCACCCAAGCCGAGCAAGACCGAAACCGACCCGAGCGCAACGGATTCGGACAGATGACCCCGTTGACGCCCGTTCTGAGCCGGTTCTGGGACGTGCCGGAGCCCTGGTCGTTGGACACCTACCGCCGCCGCGACGGATACCGGGCGCTGGAGAAGGCGCTGGGCATGGAACCCAACGATGTCATTGCGACGGTGAAGGATTCGGGTCTACGCGGCCGCGGCGGAGCCGGGTTCCCCACGGGCACGAAGTGGTCGTTCATCCCACAGGACCAAACCGGTGCCGGCGCCAAACCGCACTACCTGGTGATCAACGCCGACGAGTCCGAACCCGGCACCTGCAAAGACATTCCGCTGATGCTGACGACGCCGCACTTCCTGGTCGAGGGCGCGATCATCGCGGCGTACGCGATCCGCGCGCACCACGCCTTCATCTATGTGCGCGGCGAGGTCATCCCGGTGCTTTGCCGGCTGCAGACCGCGGTCGCCGAAGCCTACGAAGCCGGGTACCTCGGCAACGACATTCGCGGCTCCGGGTTCGACCTGGAGTTGATCGTGCACGCCGGGGCGGGCGCCTACATCTGCGGCGAGGAGACCGCGCTGCTGGATTCCCTGGAGGGCCGCCGCGGCCAGCCACGGTTGCGGCCGCCGTTTCCCGCGGTCGCCGGGTTGTATGCCTGCCCGACTGTGGTGAACAACGTGGAATCCATCGCCAGCGTCCCGCCCATTCTGCTCAACGGGATCGACTGGTTCCGGTCGATGGGCTCGGAGAAATCGCCGGGTTTCACGCTGTACTCGTTGTCGGGGCACGTCACCACACCGGGTCAGTACGAGGCCCCGCTGGGGATCACCCTGCGCGAGTTGCTGGAGTATGCGGGCGGTGTACGCGCCGGGCATTCGCTGAAATTCTGGACTCCCGGTGGGTCGTCCACGCCGCTGTTGACCGACGAACACCTCGACGTGCCATTGGATTACGAAGGCATGGCCGGGGTGGGGTCGATGCTGGGCACCAAGGCACTGCAGATCTTCGACGAGACCACATGCGTGGTGCGTGCGGTGCGCCGCTGGACCCAGTTCTACGAGCACGAATCCTGTGGCAAGTGCACACCGTGCCGGGAGGGCACCTATTGGCTGGCCCAGATCTACGAACGGCTGGAGACCGGCGCCGGCACCGAGGACGATATCCAGAAGCTGCTGGACATCTCCGACACCATTTTCGGAAAGTCGTTCTGCGCGTTGGGCGATGGCGCGGCCAGCCCGATCCTGTCGTCGATCAAGTTCTTCCGCGACGAATACGTCGCGCATCTCGACGGCGGCTGCCCGTTCGATCCGCACGCCTCGACATTGATGGCGACCGAGGGGGTGGGTGTGTGATGACAGCGAATCGCCGAACGTGCGCCCAGTGCGAGATTTTTGCTCATTTTTCGCAATGGTTGCACGTTCGCGCATGTGGGGGGTGGGTGTATAGATGACGCAGACCGCCGACGCCGGCCCCAAGGCAACCGAAGTGGAGATGGTGAAGCTGACCATCGACGACGTTGAGGTCATTGTTCCCAAGGGGACCTTGGTGATTCGGGCCGCCGAGTTGATCGGCATCCAGATTCCGCGCTTCTGCGACCACCCGCTGCTGGATCCGGTGGGCGCCTGCCGGCAGTGCCTGGTCGAGGTCGAAGGCCAACGCAAACCCATGGCCTCCTGCACGACGACCGTCACGCCCGACATGGTGGTGCGCACCCAGCTCACCTCCGAGTCCGCGGACAAGGCGCAGCAGGGTGTCATGGAACTCCTGCTCATCAACCATCCGCTCGACTGCCCGGTGTGCGACAAGGGCGGTGAGTGTCCGCTGCAGAACCAGGCGATGTCCAACGGTCGCCCCGAAACTCGGTTCGAGGACGTCAAGCGGACCTTCCCCAAACCGATCAACATCTCG
>JBEVHG010000007.1:0-8100 GCA_040511335.1 Mycobacterium sp.
CCGACGACGGGCGCGGTGATCAGGGTGAACAAGCCGGTGAGGATGACCATGCCGACGTCGGCGTTGCCGCGCAGCCGGATCGCCGCACCGACCAGTACCAGCAGCAGCCCCAGCACCTGCGGCTTGGTCGCCGAGTGCATCCGGGACAGGGTGTCGGGGAACCGGACGACGCCGATCGCGCCGGTGAGCACCAATGTGGAGCCACCGAGCACCAGCACGGCGACCACGATGTCCAAGGCGTTCACCGCGGCCTCCTTCGGGCCCGCGGCCGGTTGGTGTCGGGGACGCGGAATCGTGCCACACTGACCGAGCCGACGAAGCTGATCAATGCCAGCGCGGTCAGGCTGTAGGTCACCGTGGTGTCCAGGCTGAATGCCGCCCAGGTGCCGATCGCGGCCATCGTCACCGCGACAAGGGTGTCCAGCCCGACCAGCCGGTCCAGTGAGCTCGGCCCCGCCAGGATCCGGAACATGGTGACGGCCGCCGCCGCGCTCAGCATCACCGCGGCGATTATCCACACGGTTGTCATGCGCTCTCCTTGTTCGCGGGCCGCCATTCGGTGTCGCGCTCGAAGGCGGCCACCAGCAGGCGTTCGAGATCGGAGATCTGGCGGTAGAACCGGTCCACGGCGGTATCCGAGCCGACGTCGATGACATGTGTATAGAGCAGCCTGCGGGTCTGGTCGATCTCCAGCACGATCGAGCCCGGAATCAGCGTGATGATGTTAGCGCCCAACGCGAGCACCAGATCCGACTTGACCGCCAACCTGACTCGCAGCACCGCGGTGAGCGGCGGGGGGCCCGGCTTGACCGCCAGCCACGCCACCTGCACCGACGACAGCACCAGGAGGTAGGCGACCTGGGCGATGAGCCGCAGCAGCGACAACAGGTGAACCCGGCCCTCCACCGGCACCACCGGCAGCGGCAGCAGCAGCGTGATCACCAACGCGATCGCCAGGCCGCTGAGGATATTGGCGGGGGAAACGGTGCCCCACAACAGGATCCACACCAGAATCAGCCAGCACACCATCCAGACCCGCAGGGCGTATCGCCTCATGGGCGATCACCCCCCAGCACGGCGGAGATGTAATTTCCGCGATCGAGTACCTCACCGGCGGCTCGGTCGCTGTAGGCGACGATCGGGCCGGCCAGCACCGTCAGCGTCAGGCCCACAGCAATCAGCGCCCCCGTCGGTGCCAGCATGCCCACCGGCATCCGTCCCACACTGCCGCGCTCGGCGAACGCGACATCCTCAGAATCGTCCAACAGCGCCTCGGGCGCCGCGGCCGCCAGATGCCCCTCCGGGGCGTCGGCGCGGGACCGCCAGAACGCCTTGGTCCATACCCGCGCCACCACATACAGCGTCAGCAGACTGGTCAGCACGCCACCGCCGACAAGGGTCCAGGCCAGCACCGAGCCGTTCTGCGCGCCCGCCTCCAGCAGCGCCACCTTGCCGATGAATCCCGAAAACGGCGGAATGCCGCCGAGATTGAGCGCCGGCACCACGAACACGAAAGCCAGCAGTGGGCTGGCGGCAGCCAGTCCGCCGAGCCGTTGCAGCGTGGATGCCCCCGCCTGACGCTCGATCAGGCCGACCACCAGGAACAGTGTCGTCTGCACCAGGATGTGGTGCGTGACATAGTAAATCGCCCCCGATAAGCCCAGCTGGCTCGACAGCGCGATGCCGAACACCATGTAACCGATGTGGCTGACGAGCGTGAAAGACAGCAGGCGCTTGATGTCACTCTGCGCGATGGCGCCGAGAATTCCGACGAGCATCGTCAGCAGAGCCGCGATCAGCAGCATCCGGTCCAGTCCGCCGGTGGGGAACAGCAGTGAATGCGCCCGGATGATCGCGTAAACACCGACTTTCGTCAGCAGGCCGGCGAACACCGCGGTGACCGGGGCCGACGCGGTGGGATAGGAGTCGGGCAGCCAGGCCGACAGCGGAAACACCGCGGCCTTGATGCCGAACGCGACCAGCAGCACCGCGAACAACGCGCTGCGGGTTCCCGCGCTCACATCCTCGAGCCGCAGCGCCAACTCCGCCATGTTCAGCGTCCCGGTCGCCGCGTAGATCAGCGCGATGCCGATCAGGAAGATCAGTGACGACACCATCGAGACCATCACGTAGCCGATTCCGGCACGCACCCGGTCCGCGCTGGCGCCGATCGTCAGCAGCACGAAACTCGCGGCCAGCAGCACCTCGAACCCGACGAACAGGTTGAACAGGTCGCCGGCCAGAAACGTATTGCACACGCCGGCCGACAGCACCAGGTAGGTGGGCAGGAAGATCGACACCGGCTGGCGCTCGTCGCCGTCGCGGATACCCTGGCCGATCGCGTACCAAACCACCGCAAGCAACACGATCGACGACACCACCAGCATCAGCGCCGAGAGCCGGTCCACCACCAGCGTGATGCCAAGCGGGCCCATACCGGGCACACTCTGACCCCAGCCGCCCACATGCAGCGCCAGCGTCCCGTCCCGGTCGGTCAGGTAGAGCAGCACCGCGCAAACCGCCACCACTGCGGCCAGGGCGGCCAAGGTAATGGCACGTTGCAGCCGGGGTCTGCGCCCGGCGAAGAGCGTCACCGCGGCGCCGACGGTCGGGATCAGCACCGGCAGCGGCGTGAGCATGGCGGCGAGCGTCATCGCGACCCCTCGAGGCCGGGCAGCGCGTCCAGTTCGTCGGGTTCGTCGGTGTCCCTGGCGCGAACGGGTTGCGGAAGGTCTTCTTCCAGCGCGGCGGCCTCCTCTTCGGAGAGTTGCGAGAGCCTGGTGTCCTCGAGATCGTTCGCGACCTCCTCTGCGGTGGTGAGCCGGTACGAGCGGTAGTTCAGCGCCAGCACGAACGCCGCGATACCCATGGTGATGACGATGGCCGTCAGGATCAGGCCCTGCGCCAACGGATCGGCCGTCGTGGTATGCCCGTCACTGGTGCGGCCCCGCACCGGCGGATTGCCCGATGGGCCGCCGACCGTGAGGATCAGCAGGTTGACGGCGTTGCCGATCAGCAACAGCCCCAACAACATTCGGGTCAGGTTGCGTTCCAACAGCAGATACACGCCCGCGCTGGTGAGGCCGCCGATGAGTATCAGGGGAACCAGATAGGTCGTCATCGCGCGGGCACCTCCGGTGACCGGCCGGAATCTTGTTCCGACAATTCGACGTCCACGCGGGCGCCCAGGCTGCGCAGTACGTCGAGCACCAGACCCACGACGATGAGGTACACGCCGAGGTCGAAGAACAACGCGGTGACCAGTTTGACCGAGCCGAGCACCGGAAGGTCGAACTGCAGCACCGCCGAGGACAGCACCGGTGCGCCCAATAGCAGCGACCCCACCGCCGTGCCCGCGGCCAGGCCCAGCCCGACGCCCAGGATCTTTCCGGCGTCCAGGGGAAGTGTTTCGCCAAGCTCATAGCGTCCCCCGGCGAGGTAGCGCAGCACCAGCGCCAGGCCCGCGGTCAGTCCGCCGGCGAACCCGCCGCCGGGGGTGTTGTGCCCGGCGAAGAAGAAGTACGCCGACAGCACCATGATGAGCGGGAAGATGAACCGGGTGGCGACCTCCAACACCAGGGACCGGTGCAGCGGGTGACGAAACTCGCTGCCCCGCAGCCAGGTGATGTCGCCGGCGGCGGGACTGCGACCGGTGATGGCACCCTCGTCTATGTCCGGCTCGCCGGCATCGGCGACCCGCGGCGCGGCACCAAACCGTCTGTGCCGGAATACCATTGACGCCACGCCGGTCGCGGCGACCAGTAGCACCGAGATCTCGCCGAGGGTGTCCCAGGCGCGGATGTCCACCAGCAGCACGTTGACGGTGTTGGCGCCGTGGCCGCGGTAGTAGGCGGCGTCGGGCAGCAGCTCGGCGATTCCGACTCCGGTGCGGGCGGCCATCGCGTACACCGCCAGGATCGTGACGGTGGCACCCACCGCCAGCGCCAGCGCCGCACGCGGCAACCGATTGCGGTTGATGTCGGCCCGGTCCGCCTCGGCGGGCAGCGTGCGCAGCACGAGCACGAAGATCACCAAAGTCAGTGTCTCGACCAGGAACTGGGTCAACGCCAGGTCGGGTGCGCCGTGGAACGCGAAGATCGCGCCGCAACCGTAGCCGGTCACCCCGATCAACAGCACCGCGGCCAGCCGATTTCGCATCACCGTCGCACCGAGTGCGGCGGCGAGGATCAGCAGCCCGACCACCACCTGCAGCGGGGAGTCCCACAACGCGAACTCCGGCCGGTCGCGGGCGCCCAGTGCCAGCACCGCCACCGGCACCAGCACCAGCGTGCACAGCACCACCGATTGCGTCGCCGGTATCGAGCCGCGTTGGGTTGACCCGGTAAGCCGCCACGACAGCAGGTCGGCCCCGTGCACGACGGCGTCGTAAATGCGGTCGGCGTTGCCCAGCGGCAGGTAGCCCAGCCGGAAGCGGCGCAGTCGGGACCGGCCGAGGAATGCCGCGGTGCCGACGGCGAGGACGAGCACCGACAGCAGCAGAGGCAGGCCCACCCCGTGCCACAGCGCGAGCTCGTAGTCCTCACCGCCGGGAACGGTGTCGGCGTAGCTGTGCAGCACGTTGTCCAGCCCGGCCGGCCACAGCCCGAACACCAGGCCGGCTGCGGCCAGGATGGCCGGGGCGACCAGGAAACTGGCCGGCGGGCGGTGCATCTCCGCGACCAGCTTGCTGGGCGACGGCCTTCCCTTTCGCGCGAACGCGCCCCACAGGAAACGCAGGCTGTAGATGGTGGTGAACACCGAGCCGAGCACGATGCCGGCCAGCACATAAGGCGCCGCGGCGCCCAGCGACGCGCTGTGTGCCAGGGTTTCGAAATCGGCCTCCTTGGCGACAAAACCCAGGAATGGCGGCAGCGCGGCCATACTGGCCGTCGCGCCGATCGCAATGACCAACAGCGGCCTGCTGCGCTGACCGAGCCAGGCCAGCCGCCGGATATCGCGGGTTCCGGTGGCATGGTCGATGACGCCGACGACCATGAACAGCGCGGCCTTGAACATGGCGTGCGCGCAGAGCATGGTCAGCCCGGCCAGCATCATGTCCCCGCCGCCGGTGCCCACCATCACCGAGATCAGGCCGAGCTGGCTGACCGTGCCGAACGCCAGGATCAACTTCAGGTCGTATTCGCGCACCGCACGCCAACCGGCCAGCAGCACGGTGACCACGCCGAGGGTCACCACCATCGGCCGCCACGGCGGAAGATCGGCGAAGCCGGGTGTCATCCGGGCCACCAGATACACACCGGCCTTGACCATCGCCGCGGCGTGCAGGTACGCGCTGACCGGTGTCGGCGCGGCCATCGCCCCCGGAAGCCAGAAGTGCATCGGAACGATCGCCGACTTGCTCAGCGCGCCGAACAGCACCAGCACTACGGCGACCGATGCCGCTACGCCCGTCGGCGGCGCCGCGACGAGTTCGGACAACAGATAGGTACCGGCGACGTTGCCGAGGATGACGATGCCGACAAGCATGGCCAGCCCCCCCGCCGTCGTCACCAGCAGCGCCTGGGTGGCGGCGCGTCGGCTGGTGGCGCGTTCGGCGTAGTGACCCACCAGCAGGAACGACAGCACGGTGGTGAGCTCCCAGAAGACGTAGAGCACCAGCATGTTGTCGCTGACCACGAGGCCGAACATGGCGCCGGAGAACGCAACCAGCTCGGCGGCGAAGCTGGGCAACCGCTTCTCGATGTGCCCGTCGTGGTGATGGAAGTAGTCCGCGCAGTAGAACAGCACCAGCGCGCCGATCGCCAGCACCAGCACGCTCATGATTGCCGCGAGCGCGTCGAACCGAAGCGCGATATTCATCGACAGCTCGGGCACCCACTGCAGGTCGACGGTCGGTGGCCGGCCCGATCCGGGCCAGTTGAGCGCCACCCAGACCAGCGAGCCCGCCGGCACCATCGCCAGCGGGTAGAACGCCATCCGTCCCCACCTGGCCACCAGAACGGGAGCCAACGCGGTAGCGACCGCGTGGGCGTACAGGATGGCGAGCATGGCACTCCGATCCGGTCGGGGTGTCAGCCTCAGTGGCTTTGTCGAATGCAGTCTACGGATGCTGCCCGGGGCTAATGTCGGGTGTTGTGGCGACATCCGAGGTTGTCGTGGTCGGCGCCGGACCGACCGGCCTGATGCTGGCCTGCGAACTCGCCCTGGGCGGCGTCAAGGCCCGCCTGCTGGAAGAACGCACCGATATGCCCAATGTGACCAGGGCATTCGCCGTGCACGCGCGCACTTTGGAGCTGCTTGACGCGCGTGGCCTCGCCGACGACGTGCTCGCTCACGGGGTGCAGGTTTATGAGATTGCGCCGCCGGGCGGCGCGACGCTTGACCTGCGGGAGCTGCGTACCCGGTTCGGGATGGTCCTCATCGTCCCGCAGAGCGGAACCGAGCGTGCGTTAGAAGCGCGCGCCAACGAACTCGGCGTCGAGATCGTCCGCGGCGCCGAGGTGGTCGGGTTGAGGCAGGACGGCGGCGGGGTCACCGTCGATCTCGCGGGTGGCGACACCGTGCGCGCCGACTATGTGGTGGGCTGCGACGGCGCGCACAGCGCCGTGCGGCGGCTGCTCGGCATCGACTTCGTCGGCAAGCAATATGAAACCCATATCTTGCTGGCCGATGTCCGGCTTGCCTCGCCGCCCGCCGAGACCTTGTTCGCCAGGACCGGCTCCGAGGGCGTGGTGCTGTTCATACCGTTCGGCGACGGCTGGTTCCGTGCGATCGCTTGGGACCGGTTGCGCGAGCAGGCGCCGCTGTCCGAGCCGGTCACGCTGGACGAGATCCGCGACGCGTTCCGCCGCATCGCCGGTGGGGACTTCGGCATGGGGGAGATGCGTTGGAGCTCACGGTTTCTGTCCGAGCGCCGGCAGGCAAGGCACTATCGAGACGGCCGGGTGTTTCTGGCCGGCGACGCCGCGCACGTGCACTCGCCGCTCGGCGGACAGGGGATGAACACCGGCATCGGCGACGCGATCAACCTGGGCTGGAAGCTGGCCGCAGCGACGCGCGGCTGCGCGCCGCCCTGGCTGTTGGACACCTACGAGAGCGAGCGCCATCCCGTCGGCGCCGGCGTGCTGAGGCTGACAGATGCCTTCAACCAGTTGGTGCTCGGCCGCTCGGCGGTGCGGCGAGCACTGCGCGGCTACGCCATAGCAACCATCCTGCGGATTCCGCGCAGCCGCCGACTGATCGCCGAACGCCTCAGCGGGATCGGCATCGCCTATCCGCGCTCACGCGGCGATGACGCGATGGTCGGCAGACGCATGCCCGATATCGAGTGCGACGGCAAGCGACTCTACGAGCTGCTGCGTGACGGGAAGTTCGTACTGGTGACGGCGGCGCCGGTGGATATCGATCGGCCCGAAATCGTTCATGCCGTCGACGCCAAACCGGACCTGCCGGACGCCGTGCTGGTTCGCCCGGACGGCTACGTTGCCTGGGCCAGCGAACGGCTGCCGACGAACGTCGCGTTATCGGCGGTCGTCGATCGTTGGTGCGGCCTCCCGCTCGGCGAGCGACCTCAACGTGAGTAGCTGCTTGCGCATCATCACCAGATCTCCCAACGCAAGAATCCGCCCGACGATCGGCGATCCCTCGAACAGAACACGGACGTGAAGCCGTGAGCCGGCCCCCTGCGGCCGGACCGCGTACGTCACCGCCACGCCTGTCGACCGCAGCGTGACGCGCTCGCCGTCGACGAACGACTGCAACGCGAACATCGTCATGAACCGCTGGCCGACCTCGAGGCGGGTCAGCGTGGGATTGCGGCTGCGGGGACTTCGGCGGCCGAAGTTGTCGAGGAGGTCATAGCTGTACGGCGCGACGCGCAGCTGACACAACCATCCGAAAACGATCGGTGGTGGCGCGTCGATGCTGATCGCGCGGTCCGCGCGAGTTGCGGCGTGCGGGGCCAGCGCGTCGCACGGCAGCGGCTCTGCGCGTTCCGGGTGCGTCGCACCCCAGTTCAGGCCCGGCCTCACGACGCCGCCGCCCCGAGCGGGCGTGTTTCTGCCGCAATGCGTTTGAGCATCCGCCGCACGACGATGCGGTGTCCGCCGCTGCCGATGACGAGCGCGCGGTAGACCTTGC
>JBEVHG010000008.1:0-17448 GCA_040511335.1 Mycobacterium sp.
ACGGTGCGTTCGCTGCTGCAGCCGATGGCCCCCGACGTCGCCGAGATCGAGCCGGTCACCCTGACCGTCAGCGCCGAGGCCGAGTTCGAAGACGTCATCGCCCGGCTGGTCGAGCTGGCCTACACCCGCGTCGACATGGTCGGCCGCCGCGGCGAGTTCGCGGTGCGCGGCGGCATCCAGGACATCTTCGGACCGACCGCCGAGCACCCGGTGCGCGTCGAATTCTGGGGTGACGAGATCTCCGAGATGCGGATGTTCGCCGTCGCCGACCAACGGTCGATACCCGAGATCGCGGTCGACACGCTGGTCGCCGTCGGCTGTCGCGAACTGCTGCTCACCGAAGACGTGCGGGAGCGGGCCGCCAAGCTGTCGGCGCAGCATCCCAAAGCGGGGAACGAGGTGGTCGGCGGCGTCCCCGACATGCTGGCCAGGCTGGCCGAAGGCATCCCCGTCGACGGCATGGAGGCGCTGCTGCCGCTGCTGCGGCCGACCGAACCCTCGATGCTGTCCGACCACCTGCCCGAAGGCGCCCCGGTTCTGGTCTGCGACCCCGAGAAGGTCCGCACCCGCGCCGCGGATCTGATCAAGACCGGCCGGGAGTTCCTGGAAGCCTCATGGTCGACGGCCGCGGTGGGTGGGGACGCGCCGATCGATATCGAGGCGCTTGGCGCGTCGGGATTCCGCGAGCTCGACGACGCGCGCTCGGGTGCCCGCGCGGGTGGACATCCGTGGTGGACGCTGAGTCAGCTCAGTGACGAGTCGGCGCTGGCAGTCGAGATCCGCCCGGCCCCCTCGGCGCGCGGCCAGCAGTCCAACATCAACGAGATCTTTGCGATGCTGCGCGCCCACGTCGCCACCGGCGGGTGCGCGGCGGTCGTCACGCCGGGTACCGGCACCGCGCACCGCGTCGTCGAGCAGCTGGCCGAATCCGACACTCCCGCAACGATGTTGGAGCCCGGTTCCGCGCTGAAGCCCGGTGTCGTCGGAGTGCTCAAGGGACCGCTGCACGACGGCGTGGTGGTGCCGGGCGCGGGCCTCGTCGTCATCACCGAGACCGACCTGACCGGCAACCGGGCCGCCGCCACCGAGGGCAAGCGGCTGGCGGCCAAGCGACGCAACGTCGTCGACCCGCTGGCGCTGACCGCCGGCGATCTGGTCGTGCACGACCAGCACGGCATCGGCCGGTTCGTCGAGATGACCGAGCGCACCATCAGCGGGGCGCGCCGCGAGTACCTGGTGCTGGAGTATGCGTCGAGCAAGCGTGGTCAGGCCGCCGACCGGCTGTATGTGCCGATGGATTCCCTGGATCAGCTGTCGCGCTATGTCGGCGGGCAGGCGCCGACGCTGAGCCGCCTGGGCGGCAGTGACTGGACGAACACGAAAACGAAAGCGCGACGGGCGGTCCGCGAGATCGCCGGGGAACTGGTGTCGCTGTACGCCAAGCGCCAGGCATCACCGGGACACCCGTTCGGCCCCGACACCCCGTGGCAGGCCGAGATGGAGGACGCGTTCTCCTTCACCGAGACCGTCGACCAGCTCACCGCCATCACCGAGGTCAAGGCCGACATGGAGAAGCCGATCCCGATGGACCGGGTGATCTGCGGTGACGTCGGCTACGGCAAGACCGAGATCGCCGTGCGCGCCGCGTTCAAGGCGGTGCAGGACGGCAAGCAGGTCGCGGTGCTGGTGCCCACCACGCTGCTCGCCGACCAGCATCTGCAGACCTTCAGCGAGCGGATGGCCGGTTTCCCCGTCACCGTCAAGGGCCTGTCGCGGTTCACCGACGCCACCGAATCCAAAACGGTGCTCGACGGGATGGCCAATGGCAGCGTCGACATCGTGATCGGCACGCACCGGTTGCTGCAGACCGGGGTGCGTTGGAAAGACCTCGGCCTTGTCGTGGTCGACGAGGAGCAGCGGTTCGGCGTCGAGCACAAGGAGCACATCAAGAGCCTGCGCACGCACGTCGACGTGCTGACCATGAGCGCCACCCCGATACCGCGCACGCTGGAGATGAGCCTGGCCGGAATCCGCGAGATGTCCACAATCCTGACCCCGCCCGAGGAGCGCTACCCGGTGCTCACCTATGTGGGGCCACAGGATGAGAAGCAGGTGGCTGCCGCGCTGCGGCGCGAGCTGCTGCGCGACGGGCAGGCCTTCTACATCCACAACCGCGTCAGCTCCATCGACCGGGCCGCCGCCAGGGTGCGCGCGCTGGTACCGGAGGCCCGCGTCGTCGTCGCGCACGGCCAGCTGCCCGAGGATTTGTTGGAACGGACCGTCGAGGGCTTCTGGAACCGCGAACACGACGTGCTGGTGTGCACGACGATCGTCGAGACCGGACTGGATATCTCCAATGCCAACACCCTGATCGTGGAACGCGCGGACACCTTCGGGCTCTCGCAGCTACATCAACTGCGCGGACGGGTCGGCCGCAGCCGCGAGCGTGGATACGCCTATTTCCTGTATCCGCCGCAGGTTCCGCTGACCGAAACCGCCTACGACCGGCTGGCCACCATCGCGCAGAACAACGAGCTTGGTGCGGGCATGGCGGTCGCGATGAAAGATCTTGAGATCCGCGGCGCGGGAAATGTGCTGGGCGTAGAGCAATCCGGGCACGTGGCCGGCGTCGGGTTCGACCTCTACGTTCGGCTGGTCGGTGAGGCGGTCGAGGCGTATCGCGCTGTGGCGGACGGGAAAACCGTTGCCGCCGTGGAGGAACCGAAGGATGTGCGGATCGATCTGCCGGTCGACGCGCACCTGCCGCCGGATTACATTGCCAGTGACCGGCTGCGGCTGGAGGGCTACCGGAGGTTGGCGGCCGCTTCCGACGGGGCCGCGGTCGACGCCGTGGTCGAGGAACTCGTCGACCGGTACGGCCCGCTGCCCGAAACCGCGCAACGACTGGTCGCGGTGGCGCGGTTGCGGCTGCTGTGCCGCGAGTACTCGATCACCGAGATCAGCGCGGTGTCGGAGTCCACGCTGCGGCTATCTCCGTTGCATTTGTTGGATTCTCAGCAACTACGGCTCAAGCGGATGTACCCAAGCGCGCACTACCGGGCCACGACAGCGACCGTTCAAGTGCCGATACCCCGATCCGGCGGCGGGGTCGGTGCGCCGCGGATCCGCGATCTTGAACTCGTCGCAATGGTGGCCGGTTTGGTATTGGCACTTGATGGAAGACCGCAGTCAGATGTTGATATAACGAACTTCGGAGGTGCATCGACCATGAACGACAAGCAAAAAGCACCATGACAGTTGTGCTGGTCGACCCGCGCCGCCCGTCGTTGGTCCCGGTCGAGGCGATCAAACTGCTGCTGGCGGGTGACGTGCAGTACACCGAAGACATGCCGACCAAGGTGCCGTGGTCGCTGCCCGCCGCCCGGCCGGCGCATTCCGGCGACGACGCGCCGGTCCTGCTGTCGTCGGATCCCGACCATCCAGCCGTGAAGTCCCGACTCGCAGCCGGTGACAGGCTGATCGCGGCGCCCGACCCGCAGCCAGGGGAACGGCTCGTCGACGCGGTCGCCATGATGGACAAGCTGCGCAGCGCGGGCCCGTGGGAAAGCGAGCAGACGCACGACTCGCTGCGCCGCTACCTGCTGGAGGAAACCTACGAGTTGTTCGACGCGGTGCACAGCGGCAACGCCGATGAGTTGCGCGAGGAACTCGGAGATGTGCTGCTGCAGGTGCTTTTTCATGCCCGCATCGCCGAGGACGCACCCCAGCACGCGTTCACCATCGACGACGTCGCCGATTCGCTGATGCGCAAGCTCGGCAACCGCGTGCCCGCCGTGCTTGCCGGGGAGGCGATCTCGCTTGACGATCAGCTCGCGCAGTGGGAGGAGCGCAAGGCTCAAGAAAAGTCAGCGAAGTCGCGGAACTCTTCGATGGACGACGTGCCCACCACGCAACCCGCTTTGGCGTTGGCGCAGAAGGTGATTGCCCGGGTCAGTCAGGCCGGGCTGCCGGCCGACCTGATCCCGGCCGCGCTCACCTCGGTCACGGTATCCGCGGACGTGGATGCCGAAAACGCCTTGCGTACAGTGGTGTTGGAGTTCATGGACACCGTGCGGCACGCCGAGAAGGCCATCGCAGCGGCCCGTCGCGGCGACGACGTTTCCGAGGAACTCGACGTGGCCGCACTGGGAGTGATCACCGAAGAGGAATGGCGGGCATACTGGCCGGCCGAGGCGGAGACGGAACCGGCTCCGGACAGGATTCCCGAGCCGACGCCCGCCGACTTGCCCGAACCGGCGCCGGTGGAAGTCCCCGAGCCGGAACCCGTGGAAGTGCCCGAGCCGACGCCCACCGACGTTCCCGAGCCGTCGCCCGAAGATGTCTCGACCGAAGAAGCCCTCACCGACGATGCCGACGAGGGCGACGAGTCGAGCGAGAAGTTCACTACGTAGGCGATCTCCCTATCGCCGAACGTGCAGTCACTGCGAGAAATGCGCCCGAATTTGGCATTACGCGCACGTTCGCTGATCAGCCGAAAAGCGTAGAGCCCCAGTAGCCCGACGAGTCGCCCTCACGCAGCCCGGGCGGGCAGGCGAACACCGCGGTACCGGTGTGGGTGATGTACTCGTTGAGCGCGTCGGTGGACATCTGCGCCAGCACCGGAATGAAATTCGTGGCGGGACTGCGCACGAACGCGATGAAGAACAGCCCGGCGTCCAGGTGCCCGAATCCGTCTGAGCCGTCGGTGAAGTTGTAGCCGCGCCGCAGCATCTTGATCCCGCCCAGATGATCCGGCGAGACCAGCCGGACGTGGGCGTCGACGTCGACGAGCGGTGTGCCCTCGGCGTCCCTGAGGTTGAAGTCCATCGGCTCGAACTCGTCGTCGTAGCCGTTGGGCGCGCCGCTGCCCTTCTGTCGACCGATCACCCGCTCCTGCTCGAGAAGCGTGGTGCGGTCCCAGTTTTCGATACGCATCCGGATGCGTCGCGTCACCAGGTAGGTGCCACCTGCCAGCCAGTCCGGGCCGTCGCCCTTGGCCACCCAGACGTTCTGGTCCAGGCCGCCGGTGTCCTCGGCCTTGAGGTTTTTGGTTCCGTCCTTGAAGCCCATCAGGTTTCGCGGCGTCACCTGCTCGCGTGTCGTGGACGACGTCCGGCCGAAGCCCAGTTGCGAATAGCGCACCGCGACGGTGCCGAACCCGACGCGGGCCAGGTTGCGGACGGCGTGCACCGCGACCTGCGGGTCATTGGCGCATGCCTGCACGCAGATGTCCCCACCGCAGCTCGCCGGGTCCAGCGTCTCGTTGGTGAATTTCGGCAGGTCGGCCAGCGCAGCCGGCCGCTGGTCGGCGATGCCGAACAGGTCCTTGCCGGCCTTCTCGAAGAAGGACGGTCCGAACCCGATGGTCAGGGTCAGCTGCGACGCCGGCAGGCCCAGCGCCTCGCCGGTGTCCGACGGTGGCGCGTAAGGGTTTTCGCCGACGGCGCCGTTGGCCACCGCCTCCTCACCGAGGGTCATCCGCTCGGCCATCGCGGTCCATTGCTTCAGCAGAGCCACGACTTCGTCGCGCTTGTCCGTGGTGATGTCGAACGCGCAAAAATGCATTCGGTCTTGCTGGGGCGTGACGATGCCGGCCTGCCGCTCGCCGCGGAACGGAACGACCTTGTGCGGGGCCCAGGTCGGCGTGCTGGCCGCCGACGCGCGGCCCGCCAGCGCGCCCGCACCGGCGGCGCCGACGACGGCTGCCGTCACCCCGGCAGCGCCGAACAGCTTGCGCCGGGACAGCCCGGTGCGCGGCGGGTCGGCGCTGGACTCGGAGGACGGCGATTCTTCTGGGTTACTGCGGGGCGATGACACCTTGCACCTGGCTTACTTCTTTACTCAGCGCGTCGATGGCGCGCGACAGTTCTTGGCGCTGCGGCTCGGTCACCTTGTCGTAGGAGACGAAACCGTCGCCTTCACGGTACTTTTCGAGCAGCGCCTCGACCTCTTCGAAGCGCTGGTCCACGCGCTTGCCGAGTTCGGCGTCGCGCTCGTCGAGGATCGGCCGCACCGACGCCACCGCGGTCTGCGAACCCTGCAGGTTGGCGTTGAAGTCCCACAGGTCGGTGTGGCTGAAGATGTCCTCCTCGCCGGTGATCTTGCTGATCGCGATCTCGTCGAGCAGGCCCTGGGCGCCGCCGGCGATCTGGGTGGAGTCGATGGTGTAGTCCGGCGCCTTCACACCAGCGTTGAGCTCCTTGACATCGGCGACCAACTGGTCGGCGATCGCGTCGGTGTCGGGCTGCGGGCCGGTCACCCACAGATCCTTCTCGATGCGGTGGAATCCGGTCCACTTCTGTTCGGGCTCCAGGTCGGCCTCGCGCAGGTCGATCCGCGGGTCGAGATCGTTCGGGAACGACTCGGCCACCGGTTCGATGCGCTCGTAGTACACCCGCGATGTCGGGAATTGCGCCTTGGCCGAATCGATGTCGCGGGCCTTGACCGCGGCGACGAAGGCCTCGACCGCCGGGACCAGGGCATCGCTCTGGCTGTTCACGTAGCGCTTGTAGCTGTCGGCGGCCTCCTTGAACTTGCCCTCGGTGTCGACCTGGACGGCGTCGCCGGTGACGGTGAAGTCCGACCGGATGCCGTCGCCGACCATCCCGGGCCGGCACGACGTCTGGTAGGTGCCGGGCTCACTCAGCTGGACGATCAGCTTGCGCTGCAGCCCGGGGGAGATGTTCTCCACCTCGCCCATCACCCGCTCGCCCTCGCTGTAGACGTAGAACTCGGTCACCTTGGTGCCGTTGTTGGTGACGACGAAGGTGCTCGGGCCGGTGGCGGCCTCGGTGCCCGACAGGTCGCACTCCGTGTCGGAGGCCTCCACGGTGATCTCCGCGGGCCCGGCCGTGCCCTCGTCGGTGGACGCGGATTCCTTGGCGGTGCAGCTCGTCAGCGAAACCCCGGCGAGCAGAGCGGCCGCGGCGATACCGGCCTTGGCGAGGGGAGCGTAATTGTTCACGTAGTCGACCTTTCGGATGCGGTGGTGGTCTCCGGGTCGAAGGTCCGCTCGGAGGTAGTGGACGGCGAATCGGGTGGCTTGGCCGGTGTCTTGATCGGGCGCAGGAAGAACGCGAGCACGATGACGAGGTAGGCGAGCCACGCCGCGAACTGCAGGACGGTCGGGTTGGGCGTGATGTTGAAGATGCCCTGAATGATTTCGCCGTACCAGGATGACCAGTTGAACCAGGACGTGATGTCGAACGCCGTGTTGCTCAGACCGGGTAGCCAGCCGACCGTCTGCAGGGCGCCGATGCCGTAGGCCAGGATTCCGGCGGCGACGAAGATCAGGAAGATCCCGGTGTAGGTGAAGAACTTGCTCAGGTTGAGGCGGATGGCGCCGGCGTACATGCCGTAGGCGATCGCGGCCGCGGCGAGCACGCCGAGCACCAGCCCGACCAGCGGCCACGCGGTTTCGGCCTCGGCGTAGCCGACCATGAACAGGGCGGTCTCGACGCCCTCGCGCCCCACCGCGAGGAAGGCCAGCAGCAGCACCGCGAGCGATCCGGTCTCCAGGGCGCGCGCCATCTCGGTGCGCAGTTCACCTGAGAGTCCGGCTGCGGCGGTCTTCATCCAGAGCACCATCGTCGTGACGATCGCGACCGCCACCAGCGATGCGATACCGGCGATGGCCTCCGCGCCCAGGCCGGTGATGGTGTAGGCGCTGAATTGAATCGCGAGGAAGACGGCGACCGTCATGAGGATTGCTGCGGCGACGCCCAGCCATACCCATTTGAGCGCGTCGCGACGGTTCGCCTTGACCAGGAATGCGACCAGGATCATCACCACGATGCCGGCCTCGAGGCCTTCCCGCAGTCCGATCAAACCGCTGCCTAACAGCTGCGAGGTGACATTGGGAGCGGCGGCCTGGATGCTGACCTGCAAGTCCGCAACGGCAGTCATGAACGTGTCCTCGCTACACCGAATCCCCGTACCAAGCTATGGCTTGCCATAGCAAGGCGTGCCTCACCTTATCAGTGCCTGACTCGGTGCGGTACGGGTCCGCCAGCGTTGTCGAACTCCAAACGCATGGGACGATGGGCAACGACCGAAGTGGGTTTGAGGGAGTCCGGTGTCGCCAGTGCGTTGGCTGCGGGCTGTTGCGGTGATGGCCGCGGCGGCGCTACTGATGGCTTCCAGCTGTTCATGGCAGCTGGGCACGCCCATTCTCGAGGGCGTGCCGCCGCCGGCGGGTGATGCGGTGCCACAGGTCGACACACATGCCAAGGGCCGGCCGGCCGACCAGCTGCACGAGTGGGCGGCCGTACGCGCCCGGGCGCTGGCGATACCGGTTACCGCGCTGGAGGCATACGCCTATGCCGCCCGGGTCGCCGAGGTGGAGAATCCCGACTGCCACCTCGCGTGGCCGACGCTGGCCGGTATCGGCATGGTGGAGAGCCACCACGGCACCTATCGCGGCGCGACGATCGCCCCGAACGGTGACGTGACGCCGCCGATTCGCGGAGTGCGGCTGGACGGCTCCATGGGCAACCTTGAGATCGTCGACAGCGACTCCGGGAAACTCGACGGCGATCCGGACATCGACCGCGCGATGGGACCGATGCAGTTCATCCCGGAGACCTGGCGGCTCTACGGGGTGGACGCCAACAACGACGGCAAGATCGACCCGGACAACATCGACGACGCGGCGCTGTCGGCGGCGGGCTATCTGTGCTGGCGCGGCAAGGACCTGGCGACACCCAGGGGGTGGATGAACGCGCTGAGTGCCTACAACCACTCCGAGCAGTACGCCCGGACCGTGCGGGACTGGGCCACGGCCTACGCCAACGGTCACCCCCTATAGCCCCGCTGTCCGGGCGTGCAAGCTCTAGGCTCAAGGTCGAAGTCCGTCCAGCCCACGACCAAGGAGACGACAGTGCCCATCATCGAGCAGGTCGGAGCCCGCGAGATCCTCGACTCCCGGGGTAACCCGACGGTGGAAGTCGAGGTGGCCCTTATCGACGGTACGTTTGCGCGGGCGGCGGTCCCGTCGGGCGCGTCCACGGGTGAGCACGAGGCGGTGGAGTTGCGCGACGGCGCGGCCCGCTATGGCGGCAAGGGCGTGGAGAAGGCGGTGCAGGCCGTTCTCGACGAGATCGCTCCGGCGATCATCGGTCTGAGCGCGGACGACCAGCGGGTGATCGACCAGACGCTGCTGGACCTCGACGGCACCCCGGACAAGTCACGGCTGGGCGCCAACGCGATCCTGGGCGTGTCGCTGGCGGTGTCGAAGGCCGCGGCGGAGTCTGCCGGGCTGCCGCTGTTCCGCTACATCGGCGGGCCCAACGCGCATGTCCTTCCGGTCCCGATGTTGAACATCCTCAACGGCGGCGCGCACGCCGATACCGGTGTGGACGTTCAGGAGTTCATGGTGGCGCCGATCGGTGCACCCTCCTTCAAGGAGGCGCTGCGCTGGGGCGCCGAGGTGTATCACTCGCTGAAGTCGGTGCTGAAGAAGCAGGGCCTGGCCACCGGCCTCGGTGACGAGGGCGGTTTCGCTCCCGACGTGTCCGGGACCAAGGCGGCGCTCGACCTGATCATCTCGGCCATCGAGTCGACCGGCTTCAAACCGGGCGCCGACGTGGCGCTGGCACTTGACGTCGCCGCCACCGAATTCTATTCCGATTCAACGGGTTACAGCTTCGAGAAGGAAACCCGAAGCTCCGAACAGATGACGGAGTTCTATGCCGGCCTCATCGAGGCCTATCCGCTGGTGTCGGTCGAGGACCCGCTGTCCGAGGACGATTGGGACGGTTGGGTGGCGCTGACGGCGGCGATCGGTGACCGGGTCCAGATCGTCGGCGACGACCTCTTCGTCACCAACCCCGAACGTCTCGAGGACGGCATCGAGCGGGGCGCGGCCAATGCCCTGCTGGTGAAGGTCAACCAGATCGGCACGCTCACCGAGACGCTGGACGCGGTGGCGCTGGCGCACAACAGCGGCTACCGCACGATGATGAGCCACCGCAGCGGAGAAACCGAGGACACCACCATCGCCGATCTTGCGGTCGCGGTGGGCAGCGGCCAGATCAAGACGGGTGCGCCCGCGCGCAGCGAACGCGTCGCAAAATACAACCAGCTCCTGCGGATCGAGGAGACCCTCGGCGACGCCGGCCGCTACGCCGGCGACCTGGCGTTTCCGCGCTTCTCCTCGGAGGCCAAATAACCCGTGCCCGAAGCGAAACGGCCCGATCCCAAGCGGCGGTCCCCGGCCTCCCGGCCGGCAAAGGCCGGTGACTCGGGGCGGGGCCGACCACGGGGCGCGGCTCCGGCGCGCCGTGAACCGCGCGCGAACGATTCGCGGCCGGCGCCGGCCCCCGAACCGGACAACGGCGCCGATTCGATTCGGAAATCCATTGCGGCGTCGGCCGAGCAGCAATCCGAGCAGCGGTTCGGCTCGGCGGCCCGGCGGGCAGCGATCCTCGCCGCCGTGGTGTGTGTGCTCACCCTGACCATCACCGGGCCGGTGCGTACCTACTTTGCCCAACGGACCGAGATGAAACAGCTGGCCGCCACCGAGGCCCGGCTGCGGGCACAGATCGCCGAACTCGAGCAGCAGAAGGTCAAGCTCGCCGACCCGGTGTACATCGCGGCGCAGGCCCGGGAGCGGCTCGGATTCGTTATGCCCGGCGACATTCCGTATCAGGTGCAGCTCCCCCCGTCCGCGGCGCTGCCCGGTACGCCCGGCTCCGAAGCCGTGACGGCCCGGCCCGGCGAGCCCTGGTACACGTCGCTGTGGCACACGATCGCCGATGCGCCACATGGTGTTTCACCTCCCATCGCCCCAGGTGGCCCTGCACCCCCTGTTCCGCCGACCACCGCCCCGCCCGGTGTACCTCCTCCCGGTGGTTGAGCGGTCCGATCTCGATGCCGTCGCGCAGCAGTTGGGCCGCGAGCCCCGCGGCGTCCTCGAGATCGCCTACCGCTGCCCGAACGGTGAGCCCGGTGTCGTCAAGACCACGCCCAGACTGCCAGACGGCACACCGTTTCCGACGCTGTACTACCTGACGCATCCGGTGCTGACGGCAGCCGCGAGCCGGCTGGAGTCGTCGGGCCTGATGCGGGACATGACTTCCCGGCTGCAACAGGATCCCGACCTGGCGGCCGCCTACCGCCGCGCGCACGAGTCCTATCTGGCCGAGCGCGACGCGATCGAATCTTTGGGCACAACGTTTTCCGGCGGGGGAATGCCCGACCGGGTCAAGTGCCTGCACGTCTTGATCGCGCACTCACTCGCCAAGGGCCCGGGGGTGAATCCGCTCGGCGATGAGGCGCTGGCGTTGTTGAGCACCGAAGCGGAGATGGCGGGCATCCTGGAGCCGGGCACATGGGCGTGAGCAGGGTCGGCGCGATCGACTGCGGCACCAATTCTATCCGGCTGCTGATCGCCGACATAGTCGACGGCGGGCCGCGCGACGTGCACCGCGAGATGCGCATCGTCCGGCTGGGCCAAGGTGTCGACGCGACAGGGCAATTCGCGCCCGACGCACTGGCGCGCACGCAGGCGGCGCTGACCGACTACGCCGGGTTGCTGCGCCGTCACTCGGTGCCCAGGGTGCGCATGGTCGCGACGTCAGCCACCAGGGACGCCGCCAACCGCGACGTGTTCTTCGCGATGACGTCCGAAGTGTTGGGCGCCGTCGTGCCCGGCGCAGTCGCCGAGGTGATCACCGGCGCCGAGGAAGCCGAACTGTCATTCCGCGGTGCGATCAACGAATTAGATTCGGCCGCAGGACCTTTCGTGGTGGTGGACCTCGGTGGGGGATCCACCGAGGTGGTACTTGGCGAGCGCGACGTGCAGGCCAGCTTCTCTGCCGACGTCGGCTGCGTGCGGCTGACCGAGCGCTGCCTGCACACCGATCCGCCCACCGCCGTCGAGGTCGCCGCCGCGCGTGAGGTCGTGCGTGAGGCGATGGGGGAGGCGTTACGCGTGGTGCCCGTCGATCGGGCCCGCACCTGGGTGGGGGTGGCCGGCACGATGACAACGATCTCGGCACTGGCGCAACACATGACGACCTACGACGCGACGGCCATCCACCTGTCCCGCGTCGGGTTCTCCGACCTGCTTCCGGTGTGCGAAGAACTGATCGCGATGACCCATCAACAGCGTGCCGCGCTGGGGCCGATGCACGAGGGCCGCGTCGATGTCATCGGCGGCGGCGCGATCATCGTCGAGGAGTTGGCGTATGCGCTGGGCAACCGCGCCGGTATCGACGAGTTGACGGTCAGTGAGCACGACATCCTCGACGGCATCGCCCTGTCGATCGTCTAGCTCGCCAATGACAGTCCGGCGGCAACCGCGAAACCCAGCACCGCAGCCAAACCGGCCTGGTCCTTTGCCTTTTCGCTCGCCTCGGGGATCATCGACCCCACCAGCATCACCAGCAACGCGCCGGCGGCGAATTCGTTTATTCCGCCCTGCAGTTCCTTGCCGGCGACCTCTTGGAGTTGGTAACCGCCCACCGTCGCGGCAGCACACAGCATTGCCGTGGCGGTCCACAGCAGCAGAATCGTCTTCGTCGGATGTGCCGCGAGCTTCATATCGGAGGCCGACCCGATCGCCTCCGGCAGATTGGAGACGAAGATCGCCACCAGCAGCGCGAGACTGACGCCCGCGCCGCCGGCGATTCCGATGCCCAGGACGGCCTGCTCGGGTATGCCGTCCAACAGGGCTCCGAGCGCCAGTGACGAGCCCGCCGATTGGGTGGTTCGGCCGCCCACGCGGGCCACGCCCATGTCGGCGAAGTAGAAGACGACCGCTCCCGATGCGAGGCCGATGGACACCGACAGTGCGCCGGCGAGCCGAAAACCTTCCTCCGCCAACTCAAATGAGATGCTGGCCACGAGTGCGCCGGCGCCGAAGCCGAGGACCAGTCCGACCAGGCGCCGATTCCAGTCGCGTATGACACCCGCTACCGCGCCGATGATCAACGAGGATGCGGCGACCAAACCCCATGAAATCGCTTCCAGCACAACAGGGAGCTTAGGTGTGCGACTTAGCCTTGAGCCTCCTCCTGGGCTTCGTCGGGTCGCGCGTGGCGGCCAGCGTCACGCCGAGCAGCACCATGACCGCGCCGAGTCCCAGGTGCAGCCAGTTGTCCGCGCTGTTGAGCGGAACGAAGTTCGCCGGGCTGGTGTGATCGATCAGGATCCCGTATACCCACAGCGCGAGATAGACCAGGCCGCCGACGAGTAGATATGCGCGCGACGCAGCATACGTGCGCGCCATCAGCAGGCCCGCGACGCCGAACACCAGGTGCACGACATTGTGCAGTACAGATACTGCGAAGACCCCGAACAGCTTCGCACCGGAGTGGCGCCCCGCCCATTCCAGCGCGTGATAGTCGGTCGTTATGCCGGGGATGAACCCAGAGATGCCGGCCACCAGGAATGCGGCGCCGACCAACACTGCGGCGCCCTGGACGGCCATGACTTTGGGCCTTGTCGCCATCGCCGCACCTCCCTTGCCGCCGACACTTATTGACGGGTCGGCAGGTTAGAGAAGTACCCCGGCAGCGGCGCGGTTAATCGCTTGGCAGTGACGAAGGCGGGTTATTTGCGGACGCGGCAGCCGCTGCTGAGGTTGCCGCAGTGATGTCCGCCATCACACGCATTGCACCGGCAGGTACAACCGGATCCCGCCTTGGCTTCTGATACGCGCATCGCAGTTCAACTCCTCTTTCGCTCTGACCACTCCGATTTCGAAGTGGGAGCAGAGTTCGCAACTCGGACGGATATCAACATATGACTACATCACGATAGTCGCGTCCGTTCGAGCAGAAAAGGAAATGAACGCTGATTTGCGGACCCGCGACGACGCCGACGGCTTTGTGCCGGCCGCCAAGGTTGCCTCGCTACCCGTCATTACGGAACGTGCGCAGGTCGAATGTGTTGTACTGACGTCTTGGTTAATTGTTCCAGTTATCTGGGGGTGGCGATGACCGATAAGGCAGTTGACACCAGTGGCGACGCTGACACCGGCGTGGCGGTGGGCACGCGCGTACGTGCGTACCCGGGAACGGACGCCGAGGTGCATGGCGTCGTCATCGACGATTTCGCTGAGGCCGCGGGCGTCGCTGTGGATATCGGCGATCACCACATTGCGGATGCTGCGCGACGGTGGGCGGTGCAGCTCGATACCGGAACGCTGCTCTTCGCCGATGACGACCAGCTCGCCCCTGAATGATCCAGTCGGCTCGCGTTCGCGAAGTCCTCAGGACCGCAGGATCGGCCGCAGCGCGTCGAGTACCGTCGGGTCTTCGATGGTCGACGGCGGCGGCTCGTCGCGGCCGTTGGCGATGCCGCGCATGGTCTTGCGCAGGATCTTCCCGGACCGGGTCTTGGGCAGCGCGGGACCGACGTCGACCGTTTTGAATGCGGCCACCGCGCCGATGTTGTCTCGGACGGCCTCGACGAGTTCGTCGGCGAGTCGCTCCGCCGACGCGCCGGCTTTGAGCACGACGAAACCGCGCGGCACCTGACCCTTGATCTCGTCGGCGACGCCGATCACTGCACACTCCGCCACCGCCGGGTGTCCGGCCAGCACTGCCTCGATGGATCCGGTCGACATGCGATGTCCCGCAACGTTCATGACGTCATCGGTCCGGCCCATCACGAACAGGTAGCCGTCGTCGTCGACGTAGCCGCCGTCGCCGGTGAGGTAGTAGCCGTCAAACGCCGAGAGGTACGACGCCACGTAGCGGTCGTCGTCACCCCACAGTGTCGGCAACGTGCCCGGCGGTAGCGGCAGCTTCACGCAGATCGCGCCCTCCTCGTGCGCGTCGCACTCGGAACCGTCTGGGCGAAGGATCCGCACGTCATAACCCGGCATCGGAAGCGTCGCCGACCCGGGCTTGATGGGGTGCGGCTCGACACCCATCGGGTTCGCGGCGATCGCCCAGCCCGTCTCGGTCTGCCACCAGTGATCGACGACCGGGATGCCCAGCTTCTCCGACGCCCAGTGATAGGTGCCGGGGTCGAGCCGTTCGCCGGCCTGGAACAGATACTTCAGCGCCGACAGGTCGTAGGAGCTCAGATGCAGTCCGTCGGGATCCTCCTTCTTGATCGCGCGGATCGCGGTCGGCGCGGTGAACAACGCCTTCACACCGTGCTCGGATGTCACCCGCCAAAACGCACCCGCGTCCGGGGTGCCCACCGGCTTGCCCTCGTAGAGCACGGTCGTCGCGCCCAGCAGCAGTGGGCCGTACACGATGTAGGAGTGGCCTACGACCCACCCGACATCGGAGGCCGCCCAGTACACGTCGCCGGGTTGGCTGTCGTAGACGTGACGCATGCTCCACAGCAGCGCGACGGCATGCCCGCCGTTGTCGCGGACGATGCCCTTGGGCTTGCCGGTGGTGCCGGAGGTGTAGAGCACGTAGAGCGGGTCGGTCGCCGCGACGGGCACTGCGTCGGCGGGTTCCGCAGATGCGATCAGCTCGCGCCAGTCCCGGTCCCGTCCGGCGGTCAGTTCGCACGGCCGCCGCTCGCGCTGCAGGATGACGCACACCGGCGGCGCGTGTTCGGCGCGCTCGAGCGCGGCGTCGAGCATCGGCTTGTAGTCGACGGTCCGCGTCGTCTCGATCCCGCACGAGGCCGACACCACGACCGCAGGGCGCGCGTCGTCGATGCGCGCAGCCAGCTCGTGGGCCGCGAACCCGCCGAACACCACCGAGTGCACCGCGCCCAGTCGCGCGCACGCCAGCATTGCGATGACGGCCTCGGGCACCATCGGCATGTACACGACGACCCGGTCGCCCTTGCCGACCCCGAGGCCGCGCAGCGCACCGGCGAACCGCGCCGTCTCGTCGAGCAGCTCGCGGTAGGTGTAGGTGCGTTGCGAGCCGGTCACCGGTGAGTCGTAGATCAGCGCCGGCTGCTCGGCGCGGCCACCGTCGACGTGGCGGTCCAGCGCGTTCGCGCAGGTGTTCAGTTCCCCGTCGGGAAACCAGCGGTAGAACGGCGGATTGCTGTCGTCGAGGACACGCTGCGGCTCGCGCGTCCAGGTCACCGCCTTGGCGGCGTCAGCCCAGAACGCCGCGGGGTCCTCGATGCTGGCGTCAAACAGTTCGCGATACCCGCCCATATCGGCACGGTATACCTCCGGCGTTGGTTTCCTATGCCCAGCAGACGCAAAAGCGCCGCGACATGCCGGAATTTGGGCGCCTTTGCGTCTCACGCAAGTAGGCGACTACTGCTGGAATCGGTAGCCCATCCCGGCCTCGGTCAACAGATGGACGGGGTGCGACGGGTCGTCCTCAAGTTTGCGTCGCAGCTGTGCGAGATACACCCGCAAATAGTGGGTCTCCTTGGCGTACGCCGGCCCCCACACTTCCTTGAGCAACTCTTCGCGGCCGACCAATTTGCCGCGGTTGCGGACCAGCATCTCGAGCATGCCCCATTCGGTGGGCGTCAAGTGCACCTCCGAACCGTTCTTGGTCACCTTTTTCGCCGCCAAATCCACTGTGAACGATGATGTTTCGATAACCGGCTCATCGGTGTCGGAGGCGGCCGCCGCGCGCCGTACCGCCGCCCGCAGCCGGGCCAGGAACTCGTCCATGCCGAACGGTTTCGTCACGTAATCGTCGGCACCCGCATCCAGCGCCTCCACCTTGTCCGACGAGTCGGTGCGTGCGGACAACACGATCACCGGCGCGGTCAACCAGCCGCGCAGGCCCTCCAGCACTTCGATGCCGGACATGTCGGGCAGGCCGAGGTCCAACACGATCACGTCGGGCCGGTGCTCGGCGGCCGAGCGCAGGGCGGCGCCACCCGTCGGGGCGGTGGCCACCTCGTAGCCGCGCACGGACAGGTTGATCCGCAGCGCCCGGAGGATCTGCGGTTCGTCGTCGATGACGAGCACTCTGGTCATGGCCGGCCAGCCTTCGGCGGCGCGGCAAGATCAATTTCGATGGTCAGGCCACCGCCTGGGGTATCGGAGGCGGTGATCGTCCCACCCATCGCCTCGACGAATCCCCGGGCGACCGACAGACCCAGGCCGACGCCGATGCTGTTGTCCCGGTCGCCGAGGCGTTGAAACGGCTCGAACAACTGCTCTTCGGTGCCGCGCGGTATGCCGGGCCCCTCGTCGGCCACCGCGATCAGCACGCGGTCGCCGACCTGGCCCGCGTTCACGCGCACCACACTGTCCGGGGCATAGCGCAGTGCGTTGTCGATCAGATTGGCCAACACTCTTTCCAGCAGGCCGCTGTCGGCCATCACCACCGCATCGTCCACCTCGACCTTGACCCGGTCGAGTCCCTCGCGGCCAAAGCCGGTGGCGCCCTTGCTGATTCCCAGCAGTGCGCGCTGCACCGTCTCCTCCAGGTACACCCGATGCAGTTCTGGCCGGACCACTCCGGCCGCCAACCGCGACGAGTCGAGCAGGTTGCCGACCAGCGCGGTCAACTGGTCGACCGACTCCTCGATGGTCGCCAGCAGCTCGGC
>JBEVHG010000009.1:0-24224 GCA_040511335.1 Mycobacterium sp.
GCCTGGGACAGGTACTGAACGCCGCGACACCGCGCGACGTCCACTCTCGTGCCGACTTCGAGGACGTCGCCCTGACCCTGACCGCGGGCGCTGTCGCCTCCGCTGCGCTGGCACGCACCGAGACCCGCGGATGTCACCACCGATCCGACTTTCCCGAAACCGATCCGGCGCTGGCGCGCAGCCTCGTGCCTGTCGGAGCCCGCTGCTGATGCAGCTGAGCGAGCGCGAGCTGGCCGAGGCCCGCGCGACGATCCTGCGTGCGCTCGACGAGGATCTGCGCTATGGCCCAGATGTGACCACGCTGGCGACGGTGCCCGCCGATGCGAGGACGACCGCGTCGATGGTTACCCGCGAGCCGGGGGTGATTGCCGGCGTCGACATTGCGCTGCTGGTGCTCGACGAGGTGCTCGGACCCGACGGCTACCGGGTGGTTGGCCGCTGCACCGACGGGACCAGGCTGCACTCCGGTGACTCACTGCTTACCGTCGAGGCGACCACCCGCGGCCTGCTGACCGCCGAGCGGACCATGCTCAACCTGGTGTGCCACCTGTCCGGCATCGCGACCACCACCGCCGCCTGGGTGGACGCGGTGGCCGGCACCGACGCCAAGATCCGCGACACCCGCAAGACGCTGCCCGGACTGCGCGCGCTGCAGAAGTACGCGGTGCGGGTCGGCGGTGGCGTCAATCACCGGATGGGCCTGGGCGACGCCGCGCTGATCAAGGACAATCACGTCGCGGCCGCCGGCTCGGTGCTGGCCGCACTGAACGAAGTGCGCAGTGCCGCACCGGATTTGCCCTGCGAGGTCGAGGTCGACTCACTCGAACAGCTCGACGACGTGCTGAGCCAGAACGTCGAACTCGTACTGCTGGACAACTTTCCGGTGTGGCAGACACAGATCGCCGTGCAGCGCCGCGACGCCCAAGCGCCCGCCACCTTGCTCGAATCCTCCGGCGGACTTTCGTTGGACACCGCCGCGGCGTACGCCGGGACTGGCGTGGACTACCTCGCCGTCGGCGCCCTCACCCATTCGGTGCGGGTACTGGATGTCGGACTGGACGTCTAGGTTGGCCCCATGGCATCAATACGCACCGAATTCCCGATTGGCGTCGACGCCGCGCGGGTATGGCAGGTGATCGGCGACTGGGCGGATGGTCCGGTCCGGATGGCATGCGGGCTGGTGGTCTCGTCCGACGCCGAGGGCAGCGTGCGCGTCGTGACGTTCGCGGACGGCATGATCGCCCGGGAGCGGCTGGTCACCCGCGACGACAAGGCGCGTCGGATCGTCTACTCGATGGTCGGAGGCACCGTGCGACCCGAGCACGACAACGCGGCCATGCAGATCGTCCCGGACGGCGCCGACCGGTGCCGGTTCATTTGGACCCGCGATGTGCTGCCCGACGAACTCGCCGAATCGTTTCGCGCGAGCATGGAGGAGGCCGGCGCGGTTATCAAGCGCACTATCGAGGCTGACGAGTGAACTTCGGGAACAATGCCAGCGCGTTGCCGCGGTCGATGGCGCCGCGGGTTTCGTCGTCCAACACCCTGCTGTTCTCCAATCCGGTCGTCTCCGCCTGGATCACCACATCCGGCACGTACGGGAAGTCGCTGCCGAACAGAACCTGCGAGGTCGGCACGAATTCGCGCAGCGCTGCGAACACGAACTCCGACGTCGACAGCGCGGTGTCGTAGTACAGCCGCTGCAGCTGAGTCATCGGGTCCCTCGGCGCACGGTCGCGTAAATCAGGCAGGTAACCCGCGCCGGCAATGCGCCACGCGAGGTAGGGCACGGTGCCGCCGGCGTGGGACACGATGTAGCGGATCGACGGGTACCGCTCCAGCGTCCCGCTGTAGAGCAGGTTGGTGACGCAGCGTGTGGTATCGAAGGTGAATTCGACCACGCCATATGGAATGTCGAGTTTCGGCACGTTGGCGCCGGGCGGGATCGTGGTCGGATGGATGAACACGATGGCCTGGCGGCGCTCCAACTCTTCGAAGAACGGTTCGTAGAGCGGGTCGCCGAGGTAGCGGTCGCCCTGGCTGGTGAACAACACGACACCGTCCAAACCCAGTGTGTCGTATGCGTATTCGAGTTCGCGCAGCGAGGCGTCTACGTCCGGCAGCGGCATCGTCGCGAAACCGCCGAAATGCTCCGGATCGTCGCGTACCACGCCGGCCAGGAACTCGTTGCAGTCACGCGCCAGCGACACGGCAAAGGCGGTGTCGCCGCCCCAGTACACGCCCGGTGACACCGACGCCACGACCGCGGCAATGCCCGTCTGCTCCATGGTTTTGCGGGCGTACGGGTGGCTCCATTTCGGGACTTCCGGCCCGCCGGTCCAGTCGATGTTCAGGCTGTTGAGCGCCGACACGAAATCGGGCGGAAGGATGTGGTGGTGAACGTCAATGCGCTGTGGGTTTGCGGTCATTCCTCCAGCGTGGACCGTGCAGACCGCCGGCGCCCCCAAAAACAGATCACTCGCGCTGACCGTTGATGCCGTCCGTCAACAGCGTGCGCGCCGCCAGCTTCGCCGAATCCAGTGCGGCGGCATCGCTCGCGACGCGGGACAGGAGCAACGCGCCCTCGATGAGTGAGATCACGGCCAACGCTGTCTGGTTTGCCTCGGTGGGACCCCAACCGTCTTTGCGCAGGCGGTCGGCGACGGCGTCACACCAGCCGCTGAACACCCGGGTCGACGCCTCGCGCACCTGCTGACTGGCGTGCACCGCCTCGGTGGCGATCGGCTCGACGGGGCAGCCGTCCCGCGGGTCCGACGCGAGTCCAGCGATGAGCACGTCGATCCAGCCGTCGACGACGTCGGCCACCGGGGTCTCGTCCGCGAGGAATCCCCGCAATTGCCGCTCGATGCCGCCACCGACGGCGTCGACGACTGCGGCGGCGAGTTCCTGCTTGCCGTTGGGGAAGTGGTGATACAGCGAGCCGGCCTTGACGTCGGCCGTCTCCAGAATCTGGTTCACACCGGTCGCCGCGTAGCCCTGCCGTCGGAACAGCAGGGCCGCGGTTTCGACCAGGGCGGCGCGACTTCGATCCGGGCGGGGCATCTCTTGACAATACTAGAAAGGTCGCTCAAGAATTGGTCATGCAGCAGCTCGTGTTCGAAGAGGCCGGACGGTACGGCTGGCAAGAAGTTCCCGACCCCGAGATAACGGCCCCCGAACACGCGCTGGTGCGGCCGCTGGCGGTGGCGTGCTGCGACCTCGACGTCGCCGTGTGTCAGGGCCGGCTGCCGATGCCGCCCGGCCACGCCGTGGGTCATGAGGGCGTGGGTGAAGTAGTCGCCGTCGGCGACGCGGTCCGCGACGTCCGGGTCGGTGATCGCGTTGTGGTGCCGTTCCAGATCAGCTGTGGGCAGTGCCGCGCCTGCCGTCGTGGCGTGACGGGCTCGTGCGCCTCGCTGCCGCTGATGGCGATGTATGGGATGGCGCCGCTGGCCGGGCTGGACGGCGGCGGGTTCATGGCCGACCTGGTGCTGGTGCCCTACGCCGACGCGATGCTGCTGCCAGTTCCCGGCACCCTTGATCCGATCACGATCGCTTCGCTGTCGGACAACATTCCCGATGGCTGGCGCGGCGTCGGCCCGTACCGGGCGGAGCTGGCCAGCCTCGATGCCGTCGACCGCCGCGTCCTCGTGGTCGGCCGGCTGTCCATCGGCCTGTACGCGGCGGCCCTGGCGGCCGCGCTGGGCGCTCAGGTCGACTACGTCGACACCGACGAGAACCGGCTCGCCGCCGCCCAGAAGCTGGGCGCCGCCGTGCACGACCGCCCCGAGCCCGACAAAACCTGGGACCCCTACCCGGTCACCGTGCACACCTCCGCGGACCCGGCGCTGCTGGCGGCCACGCTGCGCGCGACGTGGCCGGACGGCGTGTGCACCGACACCGGTATCTATTACCAGGCGGTGGAGATGCCGCTGCTGCCGATGTACACCCGCGGGGTGCGATTCGTGACCGGCCGGGTCAACGCACGGGCGGTCATCCCGGATGTTCTCGAACTGCTCGCCGGGGTGTGCGATCTGTCGCCGGCGGTGGAGCGCGTCGTGGCCTGGGAGGACGCCCCGTCGGTGTGGCCCACGATGACCGGCAAGACGGTCTTCACCCGCGCGGCGTGATATCCGCGACGAACACCGCGACGCCGCGGGCCTGAAGCCGGACGATCGCCGGAAGCGCCGAGATGTCACTGCCGGCGGGAAGTATTCGCGGATTGACGATGTGCACGCTCTTGCGGAACGAACGCACCTGGGCCTCACCCGCTGCGAGGACGTTCTTGACCCAGTCCGTCTTGCCATGGCCGAGCACGATCGCCAGCTCGTTGCCCGTGCGGTATGTGGTAACCACGGTCTCGTAGCTCCGACCGGATGTGCGGCCGCAGTGTTCGATGACCGAAAGGCCCGGCATATGTCCGGCGAGCGGCCTGATCAGAGGGTTCATGTACTTGATCTGCACACGGTCAAACCACGGTGGAAACATTCTGGGCAAGTCAGACATGACAGCTCCCAATTCGATTTGTGCTGCTCTGGGACAATGGTCAGCGTGAATGTATCGCCACCGGGTTCAGATGTCGCCGCCGGCGCGGCTCCGAAGATGGCCCGCATCGACTTGCGTGGCGCGGAGCTGTCCGCCGCCCGGTTGCGGGCCGCGCTGCCGCGCGGTGGCGTCGACGTGGACGCGGTGGTGCCCAAGGTGTGTCCGATCGTCGACGCGGTCGCCGAACGCGGCGCTGAGGCCGCCCTCGAATACGGCGAAGAGTTCGACGGGGTGCGACCGGCCGGCGTCCGAGTGCCCGCAGAAAAGCTCGACGGCGCGCTGGCTGACCTCGACCCGAGCGTGCGCACCGCGCTTGAGGTGGCAATCGAGCGCGCCCGCGCCGTGCACGCCGATCAGCGCCGCGCCGACACCACGACGACGCTCGGGCCCGGTGCCACGGTGACCGAACGTTGGGTGCCGGTGGAGCGGGTCGGCCTCTACGTGCCCGGCGGCAACGCCGTCTACCCGTCGAGCGTGGTGATGAACGTGGTGCCCGCGCAGACCGCCGGGGTCGACTCCCTGGTGATCGCCAGTCCGCCGCAGGCGCAGTCGGAGGCTCGATGGGCCGGCTTGCCGCACCCGACGATCCTGGCCGCCGCTCGCCTGCTGGGCGTCGACGAGGTGTGGGCCGTCGGCGGCGCGCAGGCGGTGGCGTTGCTGGCCTACGGCGGCACCGACACCGACGGCGTCGAGCTGGTGCCCGTCGACATGATCACCGGACCGGGCAACATCTACGTCACCGCCGCCAAGCGGATCTGCCGCTCGCAGGTCGGCATCGACGCCGAGGCCGGGCCCACCGAGATCGCGATCCTGGCCGACCACACCGCCGACCCCTCCCATGTGGCCGCCGACCTGATCAGCCAGGCCGAGCACGACGAGATGGCCGCCAGCGTGCTCGTCACCGCCAGCGCCGAGCTTGCTGACGCCACCGACCGCGAACTCGCGGCTCAGCTGGAGACCACCGTGCACCGGAAGCGGGTGACCGCGGCGCTGACCGGGCGGCAGTCGGCGATCGTGCTTGTCGACGACCTCGATGCCGGCATTGCAACCGTCAATGCCTACGCCGCCGAGCACCTCGAGATCCAGACCGCCGACGCGTCCGACGTCGCAGCCCGGATTCGTTCGGCCGGTGCGATATTCGTCGGCCCGTACTCGCCGGTCAGCCTCGGCGACTACTGCGCCGGCTCCAACCACGTGCTGCCCACTGCAGGCTGCGCCCGGCATTCCAGCGGGTTGTCGGTGCAGACGTTTTTGCGCGGTATCCACGTCGTCGACTACACGGAGGCGGCGCTGAAGGACGTGTCCGGCTACGTCATCACATTGGCACAGGCCGAGAATCTGCCCGCCCACGGCGAGGCGGTGCGGCGGAGGTTCGAACGGTGAGCATCCCGGGACAGCGGGTCACCTTGGATGACCTGCCGCTGCGCGAGGACCTGCGCGGGAAATCGCCCTACGGCGCACCGCAATTGGACGTCCCGGTGCGGCTGAACACCAACGAGAACCCGCACCCCCCGACGCGGGCACTCGTTGAGGACGTAGCGGCCTCCGTCCGAGCAATCGCAACGGAGTTACACCGGTATCCCGATCGCGACGCGATCGCGTTGCGCACCGACCTGGCCGCTTATCTGACGGCGCAGAACGGCGTCGCGGTCAGCGTCGAAAACCTCTGGGCCGCCAACGGTTCGAACGAGATCTTGCAGCAGCTGCTGCAGGCTTTCGGCGGTCCCGGTCGCAGCGCGATCGGGTTCGTGCCGTCCTATTCGATGCACCCGATCATTGCCGGTGGCACCCAGACCGAATGGCTGGTGGCCAGCCGCGCCTACGACTTCAGCCTCGACGTCGATGTGGCCGTCGCCGCTATCAAGGAGCGCCACCCCGACGTCGTGTTCGTCGCCAGCCCAAACAACCCGTCGGGACAGAGCGTTTCGCTCGGTGACCTGCGCCTGCTACTCGACGCGATGGGTTCCGGGATCCTGATTCTCGACGAGGCCTACGGCGAATTCTCGTCGCAGCCCAGCGCGATCGCACTCGTCGACGAATACCCGACCAAACTCGTCGTCACCCGGACCATGAGCAAGGCGTTCGCGTTCGCCGGCGGTCGGCTCGGCTATCTGATCGCCGCGCCTGCGGTGATCGCCGCGATGCTGCTGGTGCGGTTGCCGTATCACCTGTCGTCGATGACCCAGGCCGGCGCCCGCGCCGCGCTGCGTCACGCCGATGACACGCTCGGCAGCGTCGCCAAACTGATCGGCGAACGCGAGCGCGTCACAGCGGCCCTGACCGGCATGGGGTTTCGGGTGATTCCCAGCGACGCCAACTTCGTGCTGTTCGGTGAGTTCGCCGACGCGCCCGCGACGTGGCAGCGCTACCTCGATGCCGGCATCCTGATCCGCGACGTCGGCATCCCCGGATACCTGCGCGCCACCACCGGTCTCGCGGAGGAGAACGACGCGCTGCTTGCCGCCAGTGCCCGCCTCGCCACCACCGAACTCGCACCAGCCACCAGCAGCCCAGTAGGAGCACCGTGACCGAACCGCGCCGCGCGAAAGTCGAACGCAAGACCAAGGAGTCCGACATCGTCGTCGAACTCGACCTCGACGGTACCGGCATCGTCGAGGTCGACACCGGGGTGCCGTTCTACGACCACATGCTCACCTCGCTGGGCAGCCACGCCAGCTTCGATCTGACCGTGCGGGCCAAGGGCGACGTCGAGATCGAGGGGCACCACACCGTCGAGGACACCGCCATCGTGCTGGGCCAGGCGCTGCGCGAGGCGCTCGGCGACAAGAAGGGCATCCGCCGGTTCGGCGACGCGTGGATTCCGATGGACGAGACGCTGGCACATGCGGCTGTCGACGTGTCCGGCCGCCCCTACTGCGTGCACACCGGCGAGCCGGAACACCTGCTGCACACCACCATTGCGGGCAGCGAGGTGCCCTACCACACGGTGATCAACCGGCATGTGTTCGAGTCGCTGGCCATGAACGCCCGCATCGCGCTGCATGTGCGGACGCTCTACGGGCGCGACCCGCACCACATCACCGAGGCCCAGTACAAGGCCGTGGCCCGCGCTCTGCGTCAGGCCGTCGAGTTCGATCCGCGGGTGACCGGTGTGCCGTCCACCAAAGGCACGCTGTGACAAAGGAAGTCGTTGTGCTGGACTACGGTTCGGGCAACTTGAGGTCCGCGCAGCGGGCACTGCAGCGCGTCGGCGCGGACGTCGAGGTGACGGCCGACCCGGCCGCGGCGTCGTCGGCCGACGGCCTGGTGGTGCCCGGGGTGGGGGCGTTCGAGGCGTGTATGAACGGGCTGCGCAAGATCGGCGGTGAGAAGATCATCGCCGACCGGGTCGCGGCCGGCCGTCCGGTGCTCGGGGTGTGCGTCGGCATGCAGATTCTGTTCGCCCGCGGCGTGGAGTTCGGCGTGGAAACCGAGGGCTGCGGTCAATGGCCGGGCGCCGTGGTCCGACTGGACGCCCCGGTGATCCCGCACATGGGCTGGAACGTCGTCGACGCCGCGGCCGGCAGCAGGCTGTTCAAGGCCCTGGACTCCAGCACCCGCTTCTACTTCGTGCACTCGTATGCCGCGCAGCAGTGGGAGGGCAACCCCGACGCGCTGCTGACCTGGGCCACCCACCACGTGCCGTTCCTGGCCGCGGTCGAGGACGGCCCGCTCGCCGCCACCCAGTTCCACCCGGAGAAGAGCGGTGATGCCGGCGCCACGCTTTTGGGCAATTGGGTCGAAGGGCTCTAGGTTGAGCGGCGTGTCGGTCGAAAAGCCATTGATACTTCTTCCCGCCGTCGACGTCGTCGACGGCCGCGCCGTGCGCCTGGTTCAGGGCCAGGCCGGAAGCGAAACCGAGTACGGCTCGGCGCTGGACGCCGCGATGGGCTGGCAGCGCGACGGCGCCGAGTGGATCCACCTGGTCGACCTGGACGCCGCGTTCGGCCGCGGATCCAACCGCGAACTGCTCGCCGAGGTGGTCGGCAAACTCGACGTCGCGGTCGAATTATCCGGCGGTATCCGTGACGACGAGTCGCTGAAGGCCGCACTGGCCACCGGTTGCGCCCGGGTGAATCTCGGCACGGCCGCGCTGGAGAACCCGCAATGGTGCGCCCGCGTGATCGCCGACCACGGTGACAAGGTGGCCGTCGGCCTCGACGTGCGCATCGTCGACGGCGAGCACCGGCTGCGCGGACGCGGCTGGGAAACCGACGGTGGTGACCTGTGGCAGGTGCTGGAACGCCTTGACGGCGAAGGCTGTTCACGCTTCGTCGTCACCGATGTCACCAAGGACGGCACCTTGAACGGGCCGAACCTCGAGCTGCTGGTCAGCGTCGCCGAACGAACCGACGCCCCGGTGATCGCCTCCGGCGGCGTGTCCAGCCTCGACGATCTGCGGGCCATCGCCACCCTCACCGACAGCGGCGTCGAAGGCGCGATCGTCGGAAAGGCGTTGTACGCCGGGCGATTCACGCTGCCGCAAGCGCTCGCCGCGGTGGGACAGTAGGACGGCGATGGCGCTGGACGAGGCCGACCTCGAGGCTCTGGTCGCCCAGGCTGCCGTCATCCTCGACGCGGCTGCCAAGCCGTTCATCGCCGGTCACCGAGCGGAGTCGGCGGTGCGCAAGAAGGGCAACGACTTCGCCACCGAGGTCGACCTGGCCATCGAGCGCCAGGTCGTCGACGCGCTGGTGTCGGCCACCGGCATCGAGGTGCACGGCGAGGAGTTCGGCGGCGCGGATATCGACTCGCCGCTGGTGTGGGTGCTCGACCCCATCGACGGCACGTTCAATTACGCGGCCGGGTCACCGATGGCCGCCATTCTGCTGGGCCTGCTGCGCGACGGCGAACCGGTGGCCGGGCTGACCTGGCTGCCGTTCACCGACCAGCGCTACACCGCGATCGTCGGGAAGCCGCTGTACGCCAACGGGATTGCCCAGCTGCCGCTGCAGGGCGCCGAGTTGGCCGACTCCATCGTCGGCATCGGCACCTTCAACGTCGACTCCCGCGGGCGCTTCCCGGGTCGCTACCGCCTCGCCACGCTGGAGCACCTGAGCCGCAGATGCTCACGGGTACGGATGCACGGCGCCACCGGTATCGACCTGGCCTACACCGCGGCAGGGGTCCTCGGCGGCGCAATCAGTTTCGGCCACCACATCTGGGACCACGCCGCCGGCGTGGCGTTGGTGCGGGCGGCGGGCGGCATCGTCACCGACCTGGCCGGTAACGACTGGACGATGACGTCGCGCTCGGCGCTGGCCGGTTCGCCCGGTGTGCACACCCAGATCCTCGACATCGTGCGTTCGGTCGGCGACCCGGAGGACTACTGATGGATGTCGCGGTCCGCATCATCCCGTGCCTGGACGTCGATGACGGCCGGGTGGTCAAGGGCGTCAACTTCGAAAATCTCCGCGACGCGGGCGATCCCGTCGAACTCGCCGCCGCCTACGACGCCGAAGGCGCCGACGAGTTGACGTTCCTGGACGTCACGGCGTCGTCGTCGGGCCGGGCCACCATGCTCGAGGTGGTGCGCCGCACCGCCGAGCAGGTGTTCATCCCGCTCACCGTCGGCGGCGGGGTGCGCTCGGTGGCCGACGTGGACGTGCTGCTGCGCGCCGGTGCGGACAAGGTCGCCGTCAACACCGCGGCCATCGCCCGGCCGGAGCTGCTGGCCGAACTGGCCAGCCAGTTCGGTTCGCAGTGCATCGTGTTGTCCGTCGATGCCCGCACGGCCCCCCAGGGCTCGCAGCCCACGCCGTCGGGCTGGGAGGTCACCACCCACGGCGGCCGGCAGGGCACCGGCATTGACGCAATCGAATGGGCGACTCGCGGCGCGGAACTGGGCGTCGGCGAGATCCTGCTCAACTCGATGGACTTCGACGGCACCAAGGCCGGATTCGACCTTCCGATGTTCAAGGCGGTGCGCGGCGCCGTCAGTGTCCCGGTGATCGCCAGCGGTGGCGCGGGAGCCCCGGAACATTTCGCGCCCGCCGTTGTTGCCGGTGCCGACGCCGTGCTGGCCGCGAGCGTGTTCCACTTCCGGGAACTGACCATCGGGCAGGTGAAGGCGGCGATGGCGGCAGAAGGGATCACCGTCCGATGACGGTACTGGACGCAGGCATCGCTTCACGGCTGAAACGCGATGCGAACGGGTTGTTCACCGCGGTCGCACAGGAGCGCGGCACTGGTGCGGTGCTGATGGTGGCCTGGATGGACGACATCGCGCTGGCCCGCACGCTTCAAACCCGCAAGGCCACGTACTACTCGCGCTCGCGCGGCGAGCACTGGGTCAAGGGCGAGACGTCCGGACATACCCAGTACGTACATTCGGTGCGGCTGGACTGCGACGGCGACACCGTGTTGCTCGAGGTGGACCAGGTCGGCGCCGCCTGCCACACCGGCGACCACACCTGCTTCGACGCGGATCTATTGCTGGGGCCGGAAGAGTAGGTCCCGCGACTAAGACCGCTCGCACCACGCGGGTGGATCTCACCGAGTTCTGCACCACGGTCGTGCCCGAGGCAGAAACTACAGCCCTGCGGCGCAAGTGTCATTTCATGCAGGGCTTGAGGTTTGACCTCGGCCCGGTCGGCAACCCTGTCGACATGTCCTTACCGGTCGCCGTCGGCTCAGGTGGCGTCGAATTGCTCGGCGACCTCGACGTGCCGCCCAGCGCCAGCGGGCTCGTGGTCTTCGCGCACGGAACCGGGAGCTCGCGCTTCAGCCCGCGCAACCGTCTCGTAGCGCGGGTGCTCAGAGACCACGGCTTCGCCACGCTGTTGCTGGACCTTCTGACCGACGCCGAGGAGCGACAAGACCTGCAAACCCGCGAATTCCGGTTCGACATCGGCCTGCTCGCCGACCGCGTGTTGTCGGCGCTCGATCGTATGCGGGAGCATCTGGAAGTCCGGGGACTTCCTGTTGGGCTGTTCGGCGCCAGCACTGGCGCCGCGGCCGCGCTGGTCGCCGCCGCCGGAGATGAATCGGTGCGGGCCGTCGTGTCACGCGGTGGGCGTCCTGATCTGGCGGGAGATGCGCTGCGCGACGTGGAGGCGCCGACGCTGATGATCGTCGGTGGCCGAGATTCCCGAATCCTCGACGCGAACCGTCTGGCCAGTCGCGAGCTGCGGGCGCCGCACCGCATCGTGGTGATTCCCGGTGCCACCCACCTATTCGAAGAAGCCGGCGCACTCGAGAGGGTGGCAGGGCTGGCGACCGCCTGGTTCGAGCAGAACCTCAGTTAGACGTCGATGGTCGCGCGGCACTCCCACTTGTGGCCGACGCGGTCGAAGGCGAGCCCGGACAGCGCTACTGCCTTCGGCGCGGCCCCGATCGGCTCAGCGTCGTCGATCGACGTGACCGGCATGCGTAACCGCACCGTCTCCGGTCCGACATCGACGTCGGCCCCGAGGGGAATCCATCCCTCGGTGTCGAGAAGAAATATCAGCTGATCGAGCACGGCGACGAGACGGTCGCGGTCGGTGCGAGCAGTCAGCTCCGACACCACGACGTTCGATGGCGACGCATGCGTGGTGTCGGCGAACGTGTCCACCAGTGCGATCACCGCTTCCGCGAGGCAGGCGTCCCGAGTCGGTCCCCACGCCTCGATCGTTACATCGGCGGGATGCGGAACCGCGCGGTGCCCGCGTTCCGCGACGGTCACCCCTTCACCACGCCAAGCGGCACGAGTCGGGCAACCCTACGGCACAACCCCGCCTGTTCGGCCACCCTGACGACCTCGTCGACATCCTTGTAGGCCAACGGCGCTTCTTCGACCAGACCACGGCTCGACGCCCCTCTGACGAGGATGCCCTGTCGACGTTCGAGTTCATCGCGCAGCACCTTCGGGCTCACCGTCCGCGCTGCCCGATGCCGGCTGAGTCGCCGGCCGGCACCATGGCATGTGGAGTGGAACGCATGACCACCCCGCACGCCGGTCAGCACATAAGACGCGGTGCCCATCGAGCCGGGCACGAGCACCGGCTGCCCGACATCGACCAGATCCGACGGGAGGTCCGGGTGTCCGGGCGGTAACGCTCGGGTCGCGCCCTTGCGGTGCACGCAAAGCTCACGCGACCGGTCATTGATCTGATGCCGCTCGATCTTGGCGAGATTGTGGGAGATGTCGTAGACCAATTCCAACCCACGACCGGTCGTCGACCGGAACACCGACGCGACCACGGTTCCGAGGAGCTGACGGTTGGCGCGCGCGTAGTTGGCCGCCGCATACATGGCGCCCAAATACGAACGTCCCTCATCGGAATCGACCGGGGCGCAGGCTAACTGCCGGTCCGGCACATCGATGCCGTGACGTGACATGGCGTGATCCATCACCTGCATGTGGTCCGAGCAGATCTGGTGACCGAGTCCTCGTGAACCGCAGTGGATCATCACGCAAACCTGGTCGGCGCGCAGTCCGAACGCGTCGGCAACCGGCTCGTCGAACACCTCGACCACCGCCTGTACCTCCAGGAAGTGGTTTCCCGAACCGAGGCTGCCGAGCTGACGCATGCCCCGGGCTCGTGCGTGTTCGCTCAATCGCGCGGCATCGGCACCGTCGAGCGCTCCGCCGTCCTCGCACCGGTCCAGATCCCGTTGCGTCCCATCACCGCGCCCCACCACGTACCGCGAACCGCCGTCGAGCACCTTGTCCAGCTCACCGCGAGTCGGTTTGGGCCACACCGCTCCCGGACCGGCGCCGCGGGGAATTCGTCGACTCAATCGGTCCATAATCGTCTCTGCGACCGCCGCGAACTCACGCCGATCAATATCGGCGGCCAGCAATCGCACGCCACACGAGATGTCGAACCCGACGCCGCCCGGAGAAATCACCCCGCCGTGCCGGATGTTGGTGGCAGCCACCCCGCCGATCGGAAAGCCGTACCCAAGATGGACATCGGGCATTGCATACGACGCTTCGACGACGCCAGGCAGCGTGGCCACATTCATTACCTGCTTCGCCACCGCATCCACATCCGTCTCCGGCAGCAATGACCGCGACGCGAAGATCACGCCGGGCACCTTCATGGCGCCGACCGGTTCGATCCGGAATCGAAACGGCGACTCCTCGGTCAAGAGGTGCGTCATAGTGGGTGACTACCCGGCGTGTGTCCCGGCTAGGCAGACTGCCGCTGCCGTAGCACTTCCAGCGCCTTGTCGGCGTGGGTGTCCATGCTGAACTCGCTGGCGATTACTTCGAGGACGGTGCGGTCGGTGTCGATGACGAACGTGGTCCGCTTGACCGGCATGAGCTTTCCCAGTAGTCCACGCTTGACGCCGAACTGGGTCGCGACGGTGCCGTCGGTGTCGGACAGCAACGGGTAATCGAAGTGCTCGATGTCGGCGAACTTCGCCTGCTTCGCAACAGGATCGGCGCTGATACCGACGCGGTTCGCGCCGACGGCGGCGAACTCCGAAGCCAGGTCACGGAAGTGGCAGGCCTCCTTGGTACAGCCAGGTGTCATCGCCGCGGGGTAGAAGAACAGCACGATCGGCCCGTCGGCGAGCAAACCGGTGAGGCTGCGCATCGTGCCCGTGTGGTCTGGCAGTTCGAACTCGACTACCCGGTCACCACGTTTCATGGGAGTCACGCTACGCCAGCGCCCCGGAGCCGGTCTGGGAGGATTGATCCGTGCAAACGACCGCCAACCTCGCACTTACCACGCCTCGCGAGGACTTCCGGGCGCTGGCCGCCGAGCACCGGGTGGTCCCGGTGACCCGCAAGGTGCTGGCCGACAGCGAGACCCCGCTGTCGGCCTACCGCAAGCTGGCCGCCAACCGGCCCGGAACGTTCCTGCTGGAATCGGCCGAGAACGGTCGGTCGTGGTCGCGGTGGTCGTTCATCGGGGCGGGCGCCCCGTCGGCGCTGACGGTGCGTAATGGCGAGGCGGTGTGGCTGGGCGCGACACCACAGGACGCCCCGCAGGGCGGCGATCCGCTGCAGGCCCTGCGCGCAACACTGGAACTGCTGGAGACCGCGGCGCTGTCCGGCCTGCCGCCGTTGTCGTCCGGGCTGGTCGGCTTCTTCTCCTACGACCTGGTGCGCCGGCTGGAACGGCTGCCCGAACTGGCCGTCGACGACCTGGGGCTGCCGGACATGCTGCTGCTGCTGGCCACCGACGTCGCCGCCGTCGACCACCACGAGGGCACCATCACGCTGATCGCCAACGCGGTCAACTGGAACGGCACCGACGAGCGGGTGGACTGGGCCTACGACGACGCGGTCGCCCGGCTCGACGTGATGACCGCGGCGCTGGGCGAGCACCTGCCGTCGTCGGTGGCGACGTTCAGCCGGCCCGAGCCGCTGCACCGCGCGCAGCGCACGGTCGAGGAGTACGGGGCAATCGTCGAGCGGCTGGTCGGCGAGATCGAGGCGGGTGAGGCATTCCAGGTGGTGCCGTCGCAGCGGTTCGAAATGGACACCGACGCCGATCCGATCGACGTTTACCGGATGCTGCGGGTGTCCAATCCCAGCCCGTACATGTACCTGCTGAATGTGCCCAATGAGGGTGGCGGACTGGACTTTTCGATCGTCGGGTCCAGCCCAGAAGCGCTGGTGACGGTCAAGGAGGGCAGGGCGACCACGCATCCGATCGCCGGCACCCGCTGGCGCGGGCAGACCGACGAAGAAGACGTGCTGCTCGAAAAGGAGCTGCTCTCTGACGACAAGGAACGCGCCGAGCACCTGATGCTGGTCGACCTGGGCCGCAACGACCTGGGCCGGGTCTGCGTGCCCGGCACGGTGCGGGTCGAGGACTACAGCCACATCGAGCGCTACAGCCACGTCATGCACCTGGTGTCGACGGTGACCGGGGAACTCGCCGAGGGCAAGACCGCCCTCGACGCTGTCACCGCCTGCTTCCCGGCGGGCACGCTCTCGGGCGCCCCCAAGGTGCGGGCGATGGAGCTGATCGAGGAGGTCGAGATGACCCGCCGCGGGCTTTATGGCGGCGTGCTCGGGTACCTCGACTTCGCCGGTAATGCCGACTTCGCGATCGCCATCCGCACCGCGCTGATGCGTGACGGCACCGCCTATGTGCAGGCCGGCGGGGGAGTCGTTGCCGACTCCAACGGGCCCTACGAGTACACCGAGGCGGCGAACAAGGCCCGTGCGGTACTGAACGCGATCGCCGCAGCGGAAACACTGATGCAGCCATGATCCGGATAGCCCAGCTGCTGCTGGTGCTTGCGGCGCTCGGGCTGTGGGTGGCGTCCCGGCTGGCGTGGGTGCAGGTCCGTTCGTTCGATGGGCTGGGCCAGCCGAAGACCGCGACGCTTTCCGGGGCCGCGTGGTCGACGGCGCTGGTGCCCCTGGCGTTATTGGTGCTCGCCGCGGCCGTCGCCGCGCTGGCCGTGCGGGGCTGGCCGCTGCGGCTGCTGGCCGTACTCGTCGCGGTGGCCAGCGCGGGGATGGCGTACCTGGCGATCAGCCTGTGGGTAATTCGCGATGTGGCGGTCCGTGCGGCCGATCTGGCGCAGGTCCCGGTGGCGTCGCTGGTGGGCACCCAGCGGTACTACTGGGGTGCGGCGATCACATTGGTGGCCGCGGTGTGCGCGCTCGTCGGCGCGGTGCTGCTCATGCGCTCGGCGCCGAGGGCGCGTTCCGGCGTGACGAGGTACGTGGCCCGCGCGTCTCGGCGGGAGGCGGCGCAACGCGACGAGGCCGCCTCCGCGATGTCGGAGCGGATGATCTGGGATGCCCTCGACGAGGGCCGCGACCCGACCAAACCGGACACCGAGGGTCGGTGACGGATGGTGCGCTCGTGGCGGCTACCCTTCGATGAAGGGCATCCGGGATCGATCGAAGACACATGGAAAGGGAACCGACGGCTTATGAGTTCGGCGACCGTGCTCGACTCCATCATCGAAGGAGTTCGCGCCGATGTAGCCGCCCGTGAGGCCGTCGTCAGCCTGGCCGACGTCAAAGCGGCGGCCAACGCGGCCCCGCCACCGCTGGACGTGATGGCCGCGTTGCGTGCACCCGGCATCGGTGTGATCGCGGAGGTGAAGCGGGCGAGCCCGTCCCGCGGCGCATTGGCCTCGATCTCCGACCCGGCGAAGCTGGCCCGCGCCTACGAGGAGGGCGGCGCACGGATCATCAGCGTGCTCACCGAACAACGGCGGTTCAACGGCTCGCTCGACGACCTGGACGCGGTGCGCGCCACCGTGTCGATCCCGGTATTGCGCAAGGACTTTATTATCAGGCCCTATCAGATCCATGAGGCCCGCGCGCACGGCGCCGACATGCTGCTTTTGATCGTGGCTGCGCTTGAGCAGTCCGCTCTGGTGTCAATGCTGGACCGCACGGAATCGTTGGGGATGACCGCGCTCGTCGAGGTGCACACCGAATCCGAAGCCGACCGCGCACTGCAGGCCGGTGCGAAGGTGATCGGTGTCAACGCGCGCGACCTCAAAACACTCGAAGTCGACCGGGATTGCTTCGCGCGCATCGCTCCCGGGCTGCCGAGCAATGTCATCAGGATTGCCGAGTCCGGCATCCGCGGCACGAACGATCTGCTGGCCTACGCCGGTGCGGGTGCGGATGCCGTGCTCGTCGGGGAGGGTCTGGTCACCAGCGGTGATCCGCGCAGCGCCGTCGCCGATTTAGTCACCGCAGGTACGCATCCGTCCTGCCCGAAACCCGCGCGCTGAAAAGTGGGCGATCTCGCCGGGCCGGACCTGCCGCGTTCCAGCGCCGCCGTGGCCGAGCCCACCGTGCACGATCCCGACGCGAGAGGTCATTTCGGGGTCTACGGCGGGCGATTCGTCCCCGAAGCGCTGATGGCCGTGATCGAGGAGGTCACGGCCGCCTACGAAAAGGCGCGTGGCGACCAGGCGTTCCTCGACGAACTCGACCGGTTGCAGCGGCACTACAGCGGCCGCCCTTCGCCGCTATATGAGGCCAGTCGGCTCAGCCAGCACGCCGGCGGTGCCCGGATTTTCCTGAAGCGAGAAGACCTCAACCACACCGGATCTCACAAGATCAACAACGTGTTGGGTCAGGCACTGCTGGCTCGCCAGATGGGCAAGGCGCGGGTGATCGCCGAGACCGGCGCCGGACAGCATGGGGTGGCGACCGCGACGGCGTGCGCGCTGCTGGGGCTGGAGTGTGTGGTCTACATGGGTGCGGTCGACACCGCGCGGCAGGCGTTGAACGTGGCGCGGATGCGGCTGCTCGGGGCGGAAGTGGTGTCGGTGGAGGCCGGTTCGAAGACGTTGAAGGACGCCATCAACGAGGCGTTCCGCGACTGGGTCACCAACGCCGACAACACGTATTACTGCTTCGGCACCGCGGCCGGACCGCATCCGTTTCCGACGATGGTTCGCGATTTTCAGCGTGTCATCGGGTTGGAGACCCGGGTGCAGATTGTCGCCCAGGCGGGCCGGCTGCCCGACGCGGTGACCGCGTGCGTGGGCGGCGGGTCGAACGCGATCGGCATCTTCCACGCATTCATCGACGATCCCGGTGTTCGGTTGGTCGGCTATGAGGCGGCCGGCGACGGCGTCGAAACCGGCAGGCACGCGGCGACCTTCACCGGTGGCTCGCCGGGAGCATTCCAGGGATCGTTTTCCTATCTGCTGCAGGACGAGGACGGGCAGACCATCGAGTCGCATTCGATCTCAGCGGGTCTGGATTATCCGGGGGTGGGCCCCGAACACGCATTCTTGAAGGACACCGGCCGCGCCGAGTACCGGCCGATCACCGATGCCGAGGCGATGGAAGCGTTCGCGTTGCTGTGCCGGACGGAGGGCATCATCCCCGCGATCGAGTCCGCACACGCGGTGGCCGGCGCCCTGAAGCTCGGTCCGGAACTGGGCTCCGGGGCGATTATCGTGGTCAACATGTCGGGTCGCGGCGACAAGGACGTGGAGACGGCTGCGAAATGGTTTGGCTTGCTGGACAAGGGCACGCCATGAGTCGACTGTCTGCCGTGTTCGACCCCTGCCGCGCAGAGGGCCGTTCGGCGCTGATCGGGTATCTGCCGACCGGATTTCCCGATGTGCCGACGTCGATCTCAGCGATGACGGCTCTGGTCGAATCCGGTTGTGATGTCGTGGAAGTCGGTATTGCCTACTCGGATCCGGGGATGGACGGTCCGACCATCGCGGCTGCCGCCGAGGCCGCGCTGCGCGGTGGGGTGCGGGTGCGGGACACCCTGTCCGCTGTCGAGGCGATCAGCAATGCCGGTGGGCGGGCCGTCGTCATGACATACTGGAATCCGGTATTGCGGTGGGGCGTAGACGCATTCGCGCGTGATCTGGCCTCGGCCGGCGGGCTCGGTCTGATCACGCCCGACCTGATCCCCGACGAGGCCGAGGAGTGGCTGGCCGTCTCGGATGCCCATGACCTGGACCGGATTTTTCTGGTGGCGCCGTCGTCAACCCCAGAGCGGCTGGCCGCGACGATCAAGGCCTCACGCGGATTCGTCTACGCCGCATCCACAATGGGCGTGACCGGCGCCCGTGACGCGGTATCGGTGGCCGCGCCCGAACTTGTTGGCCGGGTCAAGGCGGTGTCAGACATTCCGGTCGGTGTCGGGCTCGGTGTGCGCTCGCGCGAGCAGGCCTCCCAGATCGGGACATACGCCGACGGCGTCATTGTGGGTTCGGCTCTGGTCTCGGCGCTGAGCGACGGCCTCCCCGCGCTGCGGGCGCTGACCGAGGAACTGGCCGACGGTGTCCGGCAGAGGATTTCCGCGTGACAACGACAACGCTCGCCTACCTTCCCAGCCCGTCGCAGGGCGTTTGGCATCTCGGTCCGCTGCCGATCCGCGCGTATGCCCTATTCATCATCGTCGGCATTGTCGTGGCGCTGGTGATCGGCGACCGGCGTTGGGAAGCCAGGGGCGGCGAACGCGGCGTCATCTACGACATCGCGCTATGGGCGGTGCCGTTCGGTCTGATCGGTGGGCGGCTCTATCACGTCATCACCGACTGGACGACCTATTTCGGCGACGGCGGTGCCGGCTTGGGTGCGGCGCTGCGGGTCTGGGATGGCGGTCTGGGCATCTGGGGCGCGGTGGCCCTCGGCGGTGTCGGCGCCTGGATCGGGTGTCGTCGCCGCGGGATTCCACTGCCGGCGTTCGGCGACGCCGTTGCGCCCGGAATCGTGCTGGCGCAGGCCATTGGCCGGCTCGGCAACTACTTCAACCAGGAGCTGTACGGTCGCCCGACGACGCTGCCGTGGGGGCTCGAGATCTACGAGCGGCGTGATGCGAGTGGTGCGCTCGATTCGCTCAACGGTGTGTCGACGGGCCAGCCCTTGATCCCAGGGGTGGAAGCGGTCCACCCGACGTTCCTGTACGAATTACTTTGGAACATCCTGGTTTTCGTTGTTCTGATCGTCGTCGATCGGCGGTTCAAGATCGGCCATGGTCGGCTGTTCGCGCTGTATGTGGCGGGCTATTGCACCGGCCGGTTCTGGATCGAGCTGATGCGTACCGATGAGGCCACCACTATCGATGGCATCCGGATTAATTCGTTCACGTCGGCATTTGTGTTCATCGGCGCGGCGATCTACATCATGGTCGCCCCCAAGGGCCGCGAAGACCCGTCCACGCTTGCCGGCGAGTCTGAGGAAGTCGAGGAGGAGGAGGAGGCAGAAACTTCTGTCGAAGAGTTCGTCAAGGAACTGGCAGGTGTGGCGTCGACGACCGGCGTGGTGGCCGCGGCAAAGGTCGCTGGCGACAAGGAAGACGAAGACGCCAGGGCCGTCGGCGACGTGACCGAAGAGCCCGAGGCGTCCGCCGAAGCCGAAGCCGAGGCGGGCGCAACCGAGGTAGCAGAGGTCGAGGCCGAAGCCTCAGAACCTGTGGAGCCCGAGGCTATGCAGCCCGATGTTGCGGAGCCCGAGGCCGTGGACCTGGCGGGCGACGAGGCCGCCGAGCCAGTCGCCGAGGTGTCTGCGGAAGCCGGAGCGCTTGCCGAGGATGTCGCCGTAGCTCCGGCTGAGGTCATTGAGGAGGCCGAGGAGTTCGCCGAGGCGGGGGAGGAAGCCGAGGCCGCAGAAGCCGAAGCGGACGCAACGGAAACCGAGGCCATTGCGCCTGAGGATGTTGTGGCCCAGGCGGAGGCTTCCGAGGAAACCCTGGAGACCGAAGCTCCGGAACCCGAACCTGTGGAGCCCGAGGCTATGGAGGTGGCAGGCGACGAGGCCGCAGAAAAAGTCGCGGAGGCGGCCGTCGAGGCCGAAGCGCTTGCCGAGGCTGTAGCCGAAGCTCCGTCCGAGGACATCGTCGCGGCCGAGGAGTTCGCCGCCGCGGGTGAGGACGCCGAGGCCGTCGATGCCGAAGCCGAAGCCGAGGCGGGTGCAACGGAAGCCGAGATAGCGGAGGTCGGGGCTGAGCCTGCAGACGAATCCGAACCTGTGGAGCCCGAGGCTATGGAGCCCGATGTTGGGGAGCCCGAGGCCGTGGAGGTGGCAGGCGACGAGGCCGCAGAACCGGTCGCGGAGGCGGCCGTCGAAGCCGAAGCGCTTGCCGAGGATGTAGCCGAAGCTCCGTCCGAGGACATCGTCGAAGCCGAGGAGTTCGCCGCCGCAGGTGAGGAAGCCGAAGCCGCCGAAGCCGAAGCGGAAGCTGGCGAGCCGGAAGCTGTCGAATCCGTCGAACTGGAAGCTGTCGAGCCTGAGCCGGAGGTTGCCGACGAAGCCGAGGAGTCCGAGGCGGAGGCCGATGCTGTTGTGCCTCAGCCGGAGGTTGCCGAAGCAGCCGAGGGTTTGGGTGCGGTTGAGGGCGAGGAGACCGTTGAGGCTCAGGAGGCGGCGGCTGAGGTTCATCAGGCGGCAGTAGCGGGCGTTGAGGAGGCGGAGGCAGTGGCTGCTGAAGTTGCCGCCGAGGAACCGGAAGTTGTCGCGTCCGAGCCGGAGGTTGCCGACGAAGCCGACGAACCTGAGGCGGAGACGGTTGCTACCGAGGTGGCTTCTGAAGCACCCGATTCCGACGACGCGGAGACCGACGACGCCGAGACCAAAGAACCCCACGCGGCGGACGAGTCTGGCAGTCGCCTCCGTCGTTGGTGGCGCGGTCGCAGGGGCCGCTGACAGCTCCGCGCCTCACTTATCCACAGAGCGACTTCTGTCCACAGGCGGGGTGTTACTCCCTGGTCGGTGTCGGTGGAGCTTGGCAGAATCAAACACATGTTCGAAGGCATGTCCGACGTGGCCTCGATAGACGCCATGGGTGTGGCGTCTCGGTCGGAGTCGGCGGCCATCGCGTAGCGGTTGGTAGCGGTGGGGGAGTTGGATGCGCGTCGCGCCAAAGATCTGGCCGAGAGCATCCTCTGGCGTACCGATCCGTTCGAGGAGGTCCGCCGAGGTGTCGGCGGCGCAGAACATCAGCCGGGCGCGGGCGTCGGGGCAGATCCGGTATGCCCGGGCGCTGCGGGACAATTTGCCGGCGGTGATGGCGGAGTTCGCCACTGGGGCGATTGATTTTCGGATGATCGCGACGATCATCACGCGCACAGAGAATGTCGATGCGACCGTCATGCCCCTGCTGGATGAAGCGCTGGCCCGTCATGCCGTGAAGTGGATGAGGCTTTCCGAGCCCAAACTGCGCGACCGTATTGATCTGTGGGTGACCATGTTCGACCCGCCGGGGTGCGGGTGCCGCCCGAGATCGACAACAACCGCTATGTCGAGATTGAGCAGACCAGTCCGCGGATGGCCGGGATCTGGGCCAACATTCACGCCCCCGACGCCGCGGCGTTGGATCAGAGGCTCGACGCGCTCGCGAGCAAGGTCTGCGACACCGATCCGCGCACCCGGGAGCAACGCCGCGCCGACGCGTGCGGGCCCTTGGCTCGGCTCGAGGATCAGTTGGAGTGCCAGTGCGGTGCGCCTGACTGCCCCGCTGTTGCTGAACGAAACGCGGCGGCCGCGGCGGTAATTCATGTGCTTGCCGAGCAGGCGACCCTCGACGGCACGAGTGATCACCCGGGCTACTTGCCCGGGATCCTGCCCGCTGAATCAGTGCGGGATTTGGCCACATCGGCCAAGCTCAAACCTTTGACGGTGCCGAACGGCGAGCCGGAGCCGGGATATCGGCCGTCGCGACGTCGGCCGAGTATGTGCGGTGGCGTGATCTGACGTGCCGGTTCCCCGGCTGCGATGCCCCGGCCCAGGTATGCGATATCGACCACACGGTGCCCTATCCGCTCGGTGCTACGTCGGATCTGAAGTTGTACTGCCGAACTCACCACCTACTATGGAGACATGGCTGAAGAGAAGAAGACCGATCCTCGCGGACCCAACAAGGCAGAACCGCAAACCAAGGCCAAGCCCGCGCAGAGCGCGGTGCCCGGCTCAAATAAGAAGAAGAAGTAGTTCCGCCCCTGCAATAGTTTGGCCGTAGCATACGGTGCTCGCCCCCTGGGCATCGACGATGAGTGGATCACGGGCGACGGCTCCTTCTTGGAGTGTTCTTGGTGTATCCGCACCCAAAGACTGGGTCAATACCCTCAACTACCACTGCAAGTCCTACCACGACCTACCCGCCGGACAATCAGTTCAGTTCGCGACCTCAGCTACTCTCCCAAGGCTGGCCTCATCCGCCGTAGCCAGCGTTTTAAACCCACAAACAGAGGGGTACCTTAATTACACGGGGTCGTGACGTTGGTCTTGCCGTCCAGCACAGAGGCGGCAGACCGGCTTCCTTATACCGCGCGTCAACGCCCTGCCCCATCTCGGAGGCAGCGGCGACGAGCAGGAAGGAGACCACACGTGAATCTGAAGAAAATCGCGGGGACAGCAATGATCGCCGGTGCGCTTGGCGCTGCCTCCCTTGGACTCGGAACGGGTTCAGCACAGGCTGATCCTGGTTGGGGCCCGAACATTCCGTGGATTCCGGGGCCGGGAGATTGGGTTGATTGGGATCCGGGAATCAATTGGGGCTCGCCCGGACAGGTCAAGAAATGGTGCCCCTGGCACTCCCCGCCCGGTCACTGGATTGGGGGTCCACACGGGATACCCTGTACCTAAAACCACTTGAGTTTCCATTCTGCGACGCTTCATCATGCGATGACACGCGGGTGTCCGTGTTCATGCGCCAGGACCGCACTCAGACGCGGGAATCGAGCTTGACCTGCATCCCCGCGCTGCTCAGCAGCTCGGACTCTGAAGTGTTCTTCACACACTCGCTGCCATCAATTACCCATAACGTTCTGGAACGGTGTGGCCAACTGGCGGGATCGCCAACTACCTGCCGGGCACTATTATGCGGGCATGAAGAAATGGCTGTCGCGCGGGCAACGCTGCGAGGTGTCCCGCGTGATCGCTGCTCCGGCCGACGTGTTGTACGCAATGGTGACCGACCTCTCTCGCATGGGGGAATGGTCGCCCGAAAACGTCGGCGGCAGATGGCGTCGCGGGAGCGGCCCGACGGTTGGCGGACGCTTTAAGGGGCGCAACGCGCGCGGCCTGGCGCGGTGGACGACCAACGTCGAAGTCACTGCCGCAGAACCGGGCCGATTATTCGAGTTCGTGGTGCATCTGGTCTGGCCGTTGAATTACCTCGTCACCTGGGGCTACCGCTTCGAACCGCAGAGCGGCTCGACGCTGGTTACGCAGTACCGCCAGGATCACCGTCCAACCTGGTGGGTGTGGGTCGGGTCCAAGCAGCTATTGCGCATCAGCGACCCGGACACGCACTACGTCACCGGCATGGAGGCGACGCTTG
>JBEVHG010000010.1:0-10467 GCA_040511335.1 Mycobacterium sp.
AGACCGCCGAGTGGGCGGCGGCGGAGGGATACACCAGCCTCGAGGTCGAGTCGACCAATTTCCACGAGCAGTCGGGCATCTTCGACCGCGTCGTCGTGGTGTTCCGCAAGCCTACTTAGGCCGGCCGACCTCGTAGGTGCCGTCGTCGTCCTGGAACGTCACGGTGACCTGTCGCTTGGTGCCGTCGATGCTGACCTCGCAGTTGAAGGTGTCACCCTTCTTCACCGTCGGGCTCTGGCCGTTATTGCACTTGACGTCCCTGACGTTCTTGGCCCCGTAGCCGTTGGCCTCATCGGTCAGGATCTGCTGGACACCGGACTGAGCCGCATCGACGTCGAGCTTGGTGGTGACGAAAAACCCGGGCTTCCAGAAGCCCAGCACCCCCACCGCGGCCACGATCAGCGCGGCCAAAAGGCCGATGATGCCGCCGACGGCGGCCATCGATCTCTTGGAACCCTCCTCCGCACCCGGGGCGGTGTACTGCGGGTACTGACCCGGCTGCTGGCCGTAGGGACCCGGCTGGCCGTACTGGGTCGGCGGCTGGCCGTACTGGGTGGGCTGACCGTACGGACCCGGTTGGCCGTACTGGGTCGGCTGGCCGTATTGACCGGGCGGATAAGTCGGCTGGCCGTATTCGGCGGGCTGCTGGCCGAATTGCTCGGTCGGCGGGTACTGCTGCGGCGGCCTGTACGGCTGAGCAGGCTGGCTGGGCTGCTGGTACTGCGGATACTCCTGCGGCGAGTAGGCCGGCGGATGCCACGACGGCGAGTCGGTGGTCGGCTGGTCGGATCCCGACGACGGCGGTTGCCACTCATGCGTGCTCGACGGCTCGCCGGTTGGCTGGTCCTTGCCGGGCTCCTGACCGGGCCACGACGGCGTCGGATCGGGTCCCTGCGGTCCGCTCATCGTTTCTCCTTGGTGCTGGGTCGATCTAACCGTAGCGTCTGCCACACCCTACCCCGCGTCAACAGCGACGACGCCGCGCCGAATGTCGTTGATGGCGCGTTTCGCCGCCGCCCTCAGGGCGGGTGCTGGGGCGGCATTGCGCACCTGGTCGAGTAGGTCGAGGACCTGGCGGCACCACCGCACGAAATCGCCCGCGGACATAGCTCCACCGGCTGGCGAACCGGTCCCGCCGACGTCGGACGCGGCCAGTGCGGCGGTCAGGTCACCGGTGGTGGCCCAGCGGTAGATCGCGGCGACGAAGCCGTCGTCGGGCTCGCGGCTGGCCGTGATCCGGTGCCGCTGCTCGTCGGCGCGCAGGTCCGTCCACAGCCTGCGGGTGTGGTTCAGCGCGCGTCGCAACTTGCCGGTCGGCACGTCGACACCCTGCGGTGCCCCGGGCGGGTCACCGCGCGACTCGTAGAGCACCGCGGAAAGGACCGCCGCCAATTCGGCGGGCTCGAGACCATTCCAGGCGCCGCTGCGCAGGCATTCGGCCACCAGAAGGTCGCTCTCGCTGTAGATCCGGGCCAGGAGTCGGCCGTCGTCGGTGACTTTGGGGTCACTGCCGCCGTCGTCGATGAATCCGCGCTCGGTGAGCAGCACGACGATCCGGTCGAAGGTGCGGGCCAGCGAGTTGGTGGCGGTGGCCACCTTCTGCTGGATCTGTGCGTTGTCGCGTTCGATGCGCAGGTAGCGCTCGGCGAGGCGGGCCTTGGCCTCGCGGCCCGGCAGGTGGTGGGCGGGGTGGTGGCGCAGCTGCTCGCGCAGCGCCGCCAGTTCGGGGTCGACATCACGTTCGGGGGCGCCGCTGCGTTTGCCCTTGGCCGATGGTAGAGCCAGTTCGGCCGCGGCCGATAGCAACGCGGAGGCCAGATCTCGCCGCACCCGCGGCTGCCGGTGTTCGACCCGCTTGGGCAACGGCATCGAGCCCATCGGTGCGGACGCCCCCGAGTAGTCGGCGGACGAAATGCGTCCCGCCCAACGGTGTTCGGTCAGCACGAGTGGACGCGGGTCGTCGCTGTCGCGCGCCGCTTCGAGCACCACGGCCAGGCCGCCGCGGCGGCCCTGGGTGATGGTGATGATGTCACCGCGCCGCAGCGCGGCCAGCCCGTCGTTGGCCGCCTTGCGGCGCTGCAACCTCGACGCCCGGGACTGGGCGCGTTCGCGTTCGGAGACGGTCGCGCGCAGCCGCGCGTAGTCGAGGATCGGCGCGTCATGACCGCCGAGTTCGGCGGCGATCTCGTCGAGCATCCGCTCACCACGGGTGACCCCACGGACCAGCCCGACCACGCTACGGTCCGCCTGATACTGCGCGAAGGACCGTTCCAGCAGCGCGTGTGCCTGGACCGGCCCCATCTGATGCACCAGATTGATGGTCATGTTGTACGACGGCGCGAACGAGCTGCGCAGCGGGAACGTTCGGGTGGAGGCCAGGCCGGCAACCTCGGCGGGTTCGACGTCCGGATGCCAGAGCACCACGGCATGGCCTTCCACGTCGATACCGCGTCGGCCCGCCCGTCCGGTCAGCTGCGTGTACTCACCCGGTGTGAGCGGCATGTGCTGCTCACCGTCGAATTTCACCAGACGCTCAAGAACCACCGTGCGGGCCGGCATGTTGATGCCCAAAGCCAGTGTCTCCGTGGCGAATACAGCCTTGACAAGTCCGGCGGTGAACAGCTCTTCGACGGTATGGCGGAATATCGGCAGCATCCCGGCGTGGTGGGCGGCCAGCCCGCGCAGCAGTCCTTCGCGCCATTCGTCGTAGTCCAGGACGATCAGGTCGGCTTCGGCCAGGTCGCCGCACCGACGGTCGATGACCTCGGCAATGCGGGCCCGTTCCTCGTCTGTGGTGAGCCGCAGCGACGACCGCAGGCACTGCTTGACCGCCGCGTCACAACCGGCCCGGGAGAACACGAATGTGATGGCCGGCAACAGTCCCTCAGCGTCAAGTGTGCTCACCACGTCGGGCCGCGAGGGCGGCCGGTAGATGCTCGGACGTCCCCGATACCCGCCACCGTGAGCGCGGCCGCGTGGCTGCCAGTCGGCCAGCCGGTCGGCCTCGCGCCGGTGGGCGATGTGGCGCAGCAGCTCGGGGTCGACCAGCAGCTCGCGGCCGTTCTTCGCCGCGGATGTCGACCGGTAGTCGAACAGGTCGAACAGCCGCTTGCCCACCAAGACGTGCTGCCACAACGGAACCGGGCGATGCTCGTCCACCACCACCGTGGTGTCCCCGCGCACGGTCTGGATCCAGCCGCCGAATTCTTCGGCGTTGCTCACCGTCGCCGACAGGCTGACCAGCCTCACATCCTCGGGCAGATGCAGGATCACTTCCTCCCACACGGCACCGCGCATCCGGTCGGCGAGGAAGTGCACCTCGTCCATGACGACATAGGAAAGCCCTTGCAGTGCAGGTGAATTCGCATACAACATGTTGCGCAGCACCTCAGTGGTCATCACCACCACATCCGCGCCACCGTTTATTGACTGATCGCCGGTGAGCAGGCCGATTCGTTCGGGCCCGTAGCGGCGTACCAGGTCGTTGTGTTTCTGGTTGCTCAGGGCCTTGATCGGTGTGGTGTAGAAGCACTTTCGGCCCGCTACCAGTGCAAGGTGCACGGCGAACTCACCAACCACGGTCTTGCCGGCGCCGGTGGGTGCGCAGACCAGCACGCCGTGTCCGTTCTCCAGCGCCTGGCACGCGCGCTGCTGAAAGTCGTCGAGCTGGAAGGGCAGCTGCTCGGTGAAGCTGGCGAGTTGGGTACTAGGTGACGTCGTCATGAGATGCGGTGGGCACTGCCGACGGCGGTTCGATGGGCTGTGCCGGCTCGATCGGTGACGCCACATCGTCAGGGATCGCGGCGGCCTCGCGCTTGGCCTTGCGCTTGTCGTGAATGCGGGCGACCTGGATGGAGAGCTCCAGCAGCAGCGTCAACGCCAGGGCCAGGGCCAGCATCGAGAAGGGATCGGACCCCGGTGTGAAGAACGCCGCGAACACGAACGCCCCAAAGATCAGGCCCCGCCGCCACGCCTTGAGGCGCTGGTAGCTCAGCACGCCGACCACGTTGAGCATGATGATCAGCAGCGGCAGCTCGAAGCCGACGCCGAACACCAGCAACAGGTTGATCAGGAACCCGAGGTATTTGTCACCGGACAGCGCGGTGACCTGGACGTCACTGCCCACCGTCAACAGAAAGTCCAACGCGGTGGCCAGCACCAGATAGGCCAGCACGGCGCCGGTCACGAACAGCGTCGCCGCCGAGACAACGAAGGCCGCCGCGAATCGCCGCTCCTTTCGGTACAGCCCGGGCGTGATGAACGCCCACATTTGGTAGAACCACACCGGGCAGGCCAGCACGATGCCGGCGGTCAGGCCGACCTTGAGCCGCAGCATGAACTGGTCGAACGGCGCCGTGGCCAGCAGTCGGCATTGGCCGTCGGGCGTGATGTCGGCCCTCGCGTACTCCGGCAGGGCGCAATACGGGCCGCGCAGCCAATCGCCCAGGCTCTGCAGACCGAAGAACCCGCGGGTGTACCACACGAAGCCGAAAATCGTGGTGAGCACGATGGCCGCCATCGCGATCAGCAGCCGGGTGCGCAGCTCGCGCAGATGATCGACGAGCGACATGGTGCCGTCGGGATTGAGCCGCGAACGACGACGGCGGGGATCGAGTTTCTTGAGGAATCCGGGGGTCTGCACGGGCATGCCTGAGAACGCGGCCTAACGACGCGGCATCATGCCGCGGCCCACGGGTTGCCGTGGATCAGGCCGGGCGTTTGTCGGTGGGGTGCTCCGTCGGGGGCGGGGCGGCGCCGTCGACGCGCTCCGAGGCGATCGGGGTTGCGGGCGGCGCTGGGGCTTCCGGCGTGGAGTCGGCCTGCATCTCCTTGATTTCGGATTTGAAGATCCGCATCGACTTACCAAGTGAACGCGCCGCGTCCGGGAGCTTCTTGGCACCGAAGAGCAAGACGAACACCGCGATGACGATTACCCAGTGCCAGGGTTGTAGACCGCCCAATTTGGTCACCTCCAGACGTCTGCGCCGAGTCTACCTGTCCGCATCCCGATCGCCGACTTCGTAGATGTTGAGCGCCGCCGCGGCGGACTCGCGCACCCGGTTGGCCAGTGATTCGGGCGCCAGCACCCGCACCGCCGACCCGAAGCCGAGCACGAACCGGGCCATCCATTCGTCGGAGGCGTAGGTCATCGCGGCCTCGCAGGCGCCGCCGGGCAACTCGCGCAGTACCCGCAGCGGGTAGTAGTCGAACATCCAGGACGCCGAGCGGTCGATGCGCAGCGTCGCCGACGGCAACGACGGGTCGGCGTCGAACAACGAGGTGTCGGGCGGCGCCTGCACCGCTGGCTCCGGCGGCGCCGACGGCTCGTCGAGCACCTGAGCGTCGACGATGCGGTCGAACCGGAACAGCCGCACCCCTTCGGCGGAGCGGCACCACGCCTCCAGGTAGCTGTGGTCGGCCACCAAGACCACGCGGATCGGGTCGACGACGCGGCTGGACAGCATGTCGTGGGAGGCCGAGTAGTACTCGATCGACAGCGCGTGGGCGTTGCGCACCGCGGTCCGCACCGCCGCGGCGGCCTCGCTTTCCATCGGAGCGGGTTCATCGACCGCTGCCACCGCGCCCTCGAGGTCCTGACCGACCGTGCCCGCGGCCGACTCGATCTTGGCGATTGCGCTGCGGGCCGCCTCCGGGTCGACCATGCCGGGCACGTCGACGAGCGCCCGCAGCGCCACCAGCACCCCGGTGGCTTCCGGCGATGTCAGCCGCAGGGGGTGGTCGATGCCCGCCGAGAACGTGACTTCGATGGTGTCGCCGGAGAACTCGAAATCGATCAGGTCGCCGGGACCGTAGCCGGGCAGACCGCACATCCACAGCTGGTTCAGGTCGTCCTGGAGCTGCTTGACGCTGACGCCTAAGTCTGAGGCCGCCTCGGCGTAGGTGATTTTCGGGTTGGCCTGGAAGTACGGAACCATGTTCAGCAGCCGGACCAGCCGCGTCGACACGACGGTCATGCCGTCACCCCGTCGGATTGGCCGGCCTGGGCCCGCAGCCGGGCCAGTACATCGTCGCGCAGCGGCTGCGGCTCGAGCGCAACGGCGTCCGGGCCGTAGCCGGCGATTTCGCGGGCCACCCGGTCGGTCATGCCGATGTCGAGCGTGATCTCCTCACCGTCGCGGTCACCCAACTTCCGTGGGCCGACGACCGTCGCGCGGCGCCGCAGCGCGGTGGCGCGCCCCTCGGCGACCCACACCCTGGCCTGCGTTCCGGTAGGGGTGTCTTCCACGACGCGGGCGACGATCTCGCGCAGGTTGACCCCGTCGGGCCGCTGCACCGCACCGGGCGGACCGATGGCCTTCACCTCGGCGCCGATGCGCGAGAGCCGAAACGTGCGGGTGGCGTTGCGGTCGCGGTCGTGGCCGACGAGATACCAGCGACCCTTGTCGGTGACGACGCTCCACGGCTCGACGGTGCGCACGGTGTACGGTTCGCTGCGCGCCGGGCGGTGCGGAAACTGGACGGCCCGTCCGGAATTGATGGCCGACAACAGAATTCCCAACACGTCCTCGGAGCCACGCAGGCCCGGCAGCGCTGCCGTCGACGTGATCGCCACCCCTGCGTCGGACGCGTCGACATCCACGCCGGCGGCGCGCAGCTTGAGCAAGGCGCCCTGAGTTGCGGTGATCAGCTCCGGCGATTCCCACAGTTGCGTCGCCACCGCCACCGCGGCGGCCTCGTCGGCGGTGAGCTCCACGGCCGGAAGTGCGTACGCGTCGCGGTTGATGCGGTAGCCCTCGGTCGGGTCGAACTGCGACACCCGTCCCGTCTCCAGCGGGATGCCCAGATCGCGCAGTTCGTTCTTGTCGCGTTCGAACATCCGGGAAAACGCCTCGTCGCTCGGGCTGTCCGCGTACCCGGCGACGACCTTGCGGATCCGCTCGGCGGTGAGGAAGGTGCGGGTGGACAGCAAGGCGATAACGAGATTCATCAGCCGTTCGACTTTGGAGATCGCCACTCGCCTTAGCCTAAGGGGTCGGTCACATGCTGGCGATCAGCCGCTTGACCCGCTCGTCAACCGAGCGGAACGGGTCCTTGCACAGCACGGTGCGCTGGGCCTGGTCGTTGAGCTTGAGGTGGACCCAGTCCACGGTGAAGTCCCGGCCGGCTTCCTGTGCCGCGCTGATGAACTCGCCGCGCAGCTTGGCGCGGGTGGTCTGCGGCGGAGTGTTGACCGCGTCCTCGATCTCCTCGTCGGTGGTGACGCGGGCGGCCAGGCCCTTGCGCTGCAGCAGGTCGAACACGCCGCGGCCGCGCTTGATGTCGTGGTAGGCCAGATCGAGCTGGGAGATCTTCGGGTCGGACAGCTCCATATCGTAGCGGTCCTGGTAGCGCTGGAACAGCTTGCGCTTGATCACCCAGTCGACCTCGGTGTCGACCTTGGCGAAGTCCTGGCTCTCCACCGCGTCAAGCTGGCGGCCCCACAGGTCGACGACCTGCTCGATCTGCGAGTTGGGCTCGCGGGTCTGCAGATGCTCGACGGCGCGGCTGTAGTACTCACGCTGGATGTCCAGCGCGCTGGCCTGCCGGCCGCCGGCCAGCCGCACCGGGCGACGGCCGGTCAGATCGTGGCTGACCTCGCGGATCGCACGGATCGGGTTGTCCAGCGAGAAGTCGCGGAACGGCACCCCGGACTCGATCATCTCCAGCACCAGCGCCGCGGTGCCCACCTTGAGCATCGTGGTGGCCTCGCACATATTGGAGTCCCCGACGATGACGTGCAGGCGGCGATACTTCTCGGCGTCGGCGTGCGGCTCGTCGCGGGTGTTGATGATGGGGCGTGATCGGGTCGTTGCGCTCGACACGCCTTCCCAGATGTGCTCGGCGCGCTGGGACAAGCAGAACGTCGCGGCCTTCGGGGTCTGCAGCACCTTGCCGGCGCCGCAGATCAACTGGCGGGTGACCAGGAACGGCAGCAGCACATCGGAGATGCGGGAGAATTCACCGGCGCGCACGATCAGGTAGTTCTCGTGGCAGCCGTAGGAGTTGCCGGCCGAATCCGTGTTGTTCTTGAACAGGTAGATGTCCCCGCCGATGCCTTCGTCGGCCAGCCGCTGCTCGGCGTCGATCAGCAGGTCTTCCAGCACCCGCTCGCCGGCCCGGTCATGGGTGACCAGCTGCACCAGGCTGTCGCATTCGGCGGTGGCGTACTCGGGGTGTGAGCCCACATCGAGGTACAGCCGAGCGCCGTTGCGCAGGAAAACATTGGAACTGCGGCCCCATGACACCACCCGCCGGAACAGGTAGCGGGCGACCTCGTCCGGACTGAGCCGACGATGGCCGTGGAACGTGCAGGTGACACCGAATTCGGTCTCGATGCCCATGATTCGCCGCTGCACATCATCGAGCTTACGGGTTGGTTTCCAGTAACGGCGCGCAAGCCGCGCCGGGGCCTGCTCTGCGCCCTACGATCTGACCATGGCCGAGAGGACGGGGTGACCGGCCAACTCCGGCGGGCCGATTCGCCTTGGCGGGCGGTCGGCCTGTTCCTATTGCTCACCGGTTTCCTCAGCGGCATCTTCTGGGTGCTGATCAACGCCACACAGACCCCGAACCCGTACTACATCTGGCTGTTGATGTGGATGCCCGGCATCAGCGCGCTCTTGACGTGCCGGATCCTGCGGCGGCCACTGAGCAGCCTGGGCTGGACGTGGAACTGGCGCTACGTCGTTATCGGCTATCTCATCCCGATCATTTACTGCCTGGTGGCGTCCCTCGGCATCTGGATCTTCGGTTTCGGTGGATTTCCCAATACGGACGCCGTCCATCAGGCCGCCGAGGCGCTGGGGCTGGCCGGCGCGCCCACCTGGATCGTCATCGCCATGTTCGTGGTGGTGCAGGGCACAGCCGGGATGGTGGCGGGGGTCGGAGCGGCGGCCGGTGAGGAGATCGGCTGGCGCGGGTTCCTGGTGCCGGAACTGGCCAAGGTGCTCCCGTTCACGGGTGTGGCGCTGCTGTCGGGAATGATCTGGGCTTCCTGGCATTATCCGATCACGTCGGTGGTGTACCGCGATGTCGGCTTGCCGGCCTGGTTCTGGCTGTTGTCGTTCACCTTCTCTGCGGTGGCCGTCAGTTTCGCGCTGGCCTGGCTGCGGTTGAAGACTGGCAGTCTTTGGCCCGCGGTTTCTGCATGCCAGCCACAACCTGTGGATGCAGTCGATCTTCACGCCGCTGACGACCGAGGACCGTTACACGAAGTGGATCGCCGGTGATCTGGGGCTGGCCTTGGTCATCGTCGTTGCGGTGGTGGCGGTCGTATTCTGGACCAAGCGCGGCGATCTGCCGGATACCCGGACCGGCGAGTCTTCGAAAACGGTTAGGGGGCAACCGGTTTAGATTGCGCCGCGGCCGTCAGCGAGCCCGCAGGTGCCCCCAGGATCCGTTCGAACGCCTCGATGTAAGCGGCCTGCACAGCCCGGGTATGGGAACCGCCGGTGTCGATCCCGTCCGACCCGTCCGCGTCGATGGCGTCGATGATGGCATCGGCCAGGTGCAGGCCCATGCCGGTGATGATGATGGCCGCCTCATGCGGGTGGCCGGCGTCGAAGACGCCCTCGTCGCATCCCTGCCTGATGATGGCCTCGAGCAGAGGCGTCGTGGTGCGTATCGACTCCTGCGACAGCTTCTGCCGCAGCAGCGCGTTGTTCTCGTCGCGCCATAGCCGCATCATCGTCGTCACGGCGGTGATGTGCTCGGTCTTCCAGGCGGTGGACATATCGAGGTACCTGCGCACTTTGTCGATCGCGCCGAGACTCGGATCGTCGACCACTGACCCTAGGGTGTGCGAGGCGCTTTCGCTCATCGCCTCCACGATTCCTTCGAGTAGCGCCTGCTTGGAGCCGAAGTAGTGGTACAGGGCGCCCTTAGACATGTGCGTCTCGGCCAGCACGTCGGAGATGGTCATCCGCTGGTAGCCCTTGTCGTGCATCAGCTGCAGCGCGGTGTCGAGGATGTCCCGCCGCCGCGCCGCGAACTCCTCGGGCTTCACCTGTCGGGCCACGACTTGCCTCCAACGTTGTTGACGGTGCTGTCGACCAAGCCTTCTCTATTAATAGACCGCCAGTCGGTTTATTAATATAGGGATGCAGACAATGTCCCAGCCCAGCCAGGAGGCCGTCCAGCGCACCCGCGCATTCGCGCGCGTGATCGGGCCCTTCGTCGCGGCGGCCACGGTGATCGTCGCCATCCGGTTGCCCGACCTCACCGGGCTGGTCGACGACCTGTTCGCAAACGCCGTACTGCCCTGGATCCTCGGCGCGATGATGCTCGCCGCGGGCCTCATCGTCATCGCGTTCCACCAGTACTGGTACAGCGTCACCGCCGTGTTGATCTCGCTGTTCGGCTGGTTCGTCGCGTTGCGTGGGTTGACGCTGATGGCGTTCCCGTCGGCGATCGGGACGGGCGCCGGCGACACCATCGCCAGCCCGGGCCTGCTGCTCGCTGCGCGGA
>JBEVHG010000011.1:0-9692 GCA_040511335.1 Mycobacterium sp.
GACGGGACGGTGGTGGGCACCGTCACCGGCGTCGACCACGAGCGGCTGTTCGGTGATCCCGAGAACGGCTCCAGCCTGTGGTCGCTTGCCGTCGACCCGTCGGCCGGCCTGCCCGGCGTCGGCGAGACGCTGACCCGCGCCCTGGCCGCGCGCTTCCGGGACCGCGGTCGCGCGTACATGGATCTGTCGGTGGCACACGACAACGCCGCCGCCATCGGGCTGTACGAGAAGCTCGGTTTTCGGCGGGTCCCGGTGCTGGCCGTCAAGCGCAAGAATGCGATCAACGAACCGCTGTTCACTCATCTCCCGGAGACGGTCGACGATCTCAACCCCTACGCGCGGATCATCGCCGACGAGGCGATGCGCCGCGGCATCCGGGTCGAGGTCCTCGACGCCGAGACGGGCGAGATACGACTTTCGCATGGCGGACGCAGCGTCATCACCCGCGAATCGCTGTCGGAGTACACCACGGCGGTGGCCATGAGTCGGTGCGACGACAAGCGGCTGACCCGACGCATCGTCGCCGAGGCCGGCATCGTCGTGCCCCGTGGGCGGCTGGCCACCTTCGACGAACAGGACCACGCGTTTCTGGCCGAGGTCGGCGAAGTGGTGGTCAAGCCGACCCGCGGCGAGCAGGGCAAGGGCATCACCGTGGGTGTCGACGGCACCGAGGAACTGGACGCGGCGCTGGCCCGGGCCCGTGAACAGTTCCCTGCGGTGCTGATCGAGCAGCGCGCGCCGGGTGACGACCTACGCCTGGTGGTGATCGACGGCAAGGTGGTGGCCGCCGCGCTGCGCATGCCCGCGGAGGTGATCGGCACCGGGGCGCACACCGTGCGCGATCTGATCGAGGCCCAGAGCCGGCGCCGGGCAGCGGCCACGGGCGGCGAGTCCCGTATCCCGATCGACGAAGTCACCGAGGCAACGGTTGCCGATGCCGGCTGGTCATTCGACGGCGTGTTGCCGGAGGGTGTCCGGTTGCGGGTGCGCCGCACCGCCAACCTGCACCAGGGCGGCACGATTCACGAGGTGACCGCCGAGGTCAACCCGGAACTGTGTCAGGTAGCGGTCGCCGCGGCCGACGCGATCGGCATTCCCGTCACCGGGATCGATCTGCTCGTCCCGGATGCCACCGGCGACGACTACGTGTTCATCCGGCCAACGAGCGTCCCGGCCTGGCCAATCACGAGCCGCAACCCACCGCGGCCGCTTTCATCGACTTCCTGTTTCCCGGACAGCCCGGCCTGCCACCGGCCTGGACTCCAGAGGCGCCGCCGCGGTAGCCCCGAATACCCCTGTCGCCGCGTGGTTTTCGTCGCGGCCCGCTGCACGGCTACCAGCTGCTGGTGCGCAGCACGATCTCGGCGGCCAGCTGCGCGGTGGACTCCTGCGCATTGCGCCGCCCGAGAAGTTCCACCAGCCGGAAGTCGCCGTACACATAACGCTGGCTGGCCTTGGCGACGGCCCGCGCGGCGGGCGTGCTGACTAGGGCGGTGGTGTTCATTTCCACCGGCGGGCAGTGCTGGTCGCGGATCACCCCGGTGAGGTCGGCGACGCGCGGATGGCCACGGTCGATGACCACCAGCCCGATGAACCGGTCCAGGCGGGTCGCCGCCAACTCCCACGCCAACTCACCACCAAGGCGGTCGCCGACCAACAATCCCCAGCGCACGCTGAGCGCGTCGAGAATCCCAATCACCGACTTGGCCGTCAACCGAGGGTCCGGGCCGATGACGATGGTGCGCAGCGACGCGGTGTGCAGGCGCTGGCACACGGCGTCGTACGCGGACGGCGCGTGGTGCGCGGCGCCGAGCACCACCACGACGGAGCCCTTGTCCGGACCCGTCACGTCGACGGGGACCGGGAATCCGTCGACGGTGACCATGGTGGAAGGCATTTCGTAACGCTACAGCCAAACACCCGGTCGGCGGGGCCGTTTCACGCGGGTCTTAACGCATGCGTCAGCGCAGCCGTGCGCGGTCGGCCTGTTTGGCGGTGACTTCCAGAAACGTCTGCGGCAGCGCGCCTTTGACGGCGATCGTCGGATTCGGCGTCGGAAACGCGATCCCGAAAACGGCCATCTTGTCGACGTTTTCGAACGAGAAGTAGACGCTGCTGTCGGTGTTGCCCAAACTCATCGTCTGCTGGTACACCAACGCGTCCGAGCGCGGCGTCTCCAATCGGGTCATGGTCATCGGAATCCCTTCCGAGGCCGGGTCAAAGAACGTCTGAAAGTGTGCGCACCTTTCGGCGGTGGCAGCCAACCGTTCGATGTTCAGCGGCCACGTCAGCACCGTCATCACCATTCGGGCGCCGTCGTAGGCAACGATGTATTCGGCGGCGCTGCCGGGCCCTTCCTCGGCCTGCTCGGCGATCACTCGCGTCAGTCCGTCCGCACACCCTTCCGGCGACGACAGCATTGCCGGCGGCGCGCCGGTGCCGCCGGGCTCGGGTCGAGCCTTGAAAATACGGTCGTACTGCACTCCCGGTGGAAAGTCCGCGGCGGTGAGCACGACCTTGTCCAGCCGTGCGCCCGGCCACGTCGCCATCCCGGCAACGGTGTTCGCGCAGCCGGTAATCACCCAGAGGATGACAACTGCCAGCGCAGACGCCGCCACCCGCCGTCTGGTCATGGAGCCCAGGCTACCCACGCAGTGCCGTCAGGACCGTTGGCCGCCGCGGTGGCCCGTTCTGAAGCAGGGCGATGACCGCGTCGACGTCGAGATGGGCCGTCAGCAGGTCGGCCATCAGGTCCAGCTGTCCGTCACGGCGGGCAGCCAAGTCGACGTCGTCGGCTACGACGAATCCATGTCGCCCAGCCGCAGCGGCGACCTCGGCAAGCCAGCGTCGGCGGAAGGCGTCGTTGTCCAGCAGGCCGTGCCAGTGCGTGCCGTATACCGCGCCGTCCGCGACTCCGTGCGGGACGGACTCTGCCTCGAACCAGGCCGCCGCCGTGCTGCGGGCGAGTTGGCCGTGATGGATCTCGTAGCCGCGCAGCGGAGCGTCCCAGTGCCGCAGCGTCTTGTCCGGCGCGAAAACGATGTCGATGTCGAGCAGGCCCAGGCCCTCGATCCGGCCCGCCCCGGATTCCACCGGGTCGTCGATGGTCCGGCACAACATCTGAAAGCCGCCGCAGATGCCGAGCACCGGCCGTCCCGACCGCGCGTGGGCAATGACACCGTCGGCCAGCCCGCGTTCGCGCAGCCAACCCAGATCGGCCACGGTGGCCTTGCTGCCGGGGATCACCACCACATCGGCGTCGGCAAGTTCGGCGGGGTCGGCGACCCAGCGCACCAGCACGCCCGGCTCGCAGGCCAGCGCCTCGATGTCGGTGGAGTTGGAGATGCGGGGCAGCCGTAGTGCGGCCACCCGCAGCCAATCGGCGCCGCGCGGTGGCTGCGGGTCTCCGACCGCGCGGTGGGCCAGTACCGATACCGAGTCCTCGGTGTCGAGCCACAGTCCCTCGGTGTAAGGAATTACGCCGTAGGTGGGCCGTCCGGTCAGGTCCTCCAGTTGTGTCAGACCGGGTGCCAGCAGCCCCGGGTCGCCACGGAACTTGTTGACCACGAAGCCGGAGATCAGGGCCTGGTCCTCGGGTTCGAGTACCGCGACGGTCCCGAACAGGTGGGCCAGCAGCCCGCCGCGGTCGATGTCGCCGACCAGTACGACGGGCAGCCGCGCTGCGCGGGCCAGTCCCATGTTGGCCAGATCGGTTGCCCGCAAGTTGATCTCGGCGGGCGAGCCAGCACCCTCACAGATGACGGCATCGAATTCGCTTCGCAGTGAATCTAATTCGTCAGCCACCAGTTGGGCGAGCCGGTCGCGGTGCTGCACGTAGTCGGCGGCGGCCACCGATCCCGCGACGTGCCCCTGCAGCACCAGTTGCGAGGTGCGGTCGCTGCCCGGCTTGAGCAGTACCGGGTTGAACCGGACGCTGGGAGCCAGGCCCGCGGCGCGGGCCTGCATGGCCTGTGCACGGCCGATCTCACCGCCTTCGACGGTGACCGCCGAATTGTTGGACATGTTCTGCGCCTTGAACGGCGCGACGCGAATGCCCTTGCGGGCCAGCAGCCGGCACAGTCCGGCGACGACCATCGACTTGCCGGCGTCGGAGGTGGTGCCGGCTATCAGCAGCGCCCCGCTCACATTGACGCCGAACGTGCGCCCACTGCGAAAATCCGCCGGAAAATTCGCACTGGACGCACGTTCACGGTCATAGCTGGGACAGGATCTCGGCGCCGTCGTCGGTGACCACCAGGGTGTGCTCGAACTGCGCGGTCCACTTGCGGTCCTTGGTGGCGACGGTCCAGTCGTCGTCCCAGATCTCGTAGTCCAGCGAGCCCAGGTTGATCATCGGTTCGATGGTGAAGGTCATCCCGGGCTCGAGGACCGTGGTGACGGCGGGCTGGTCGTAGTGCAACACCACCAGCCCGTTGTGGAACGTGGTGCCGATGCCGTGGCCGGTGAAATCGCGAACCACGTTGTAGCCGAACCGGTTTGCGTACGACTCGATCACGCGGCCGATGATCGACAGCGCGCGGCCGGGCTTGACGGCCTTGATCGCGCGCATCGTCGCCTCCCGGGTGCGCTCGACGAGCAGCCGGTGCTCCTCGGACACGTCGCCGGCCAGGAACGTGGCGTTGGTGTCTCCGTGCACGCCGTCGATGTAGGCGGTGACGTCGATGTTGACGATGTCGCCGTCGGAGATCACCGTCGAGTCCGGGATGCCGTGGCAGATGATCTCGTTCAGCGATGTGCAGCAGGACTTGGGGAAGCCCTTGTAGCCCAGCGTCGACGGGTAGGCGCCGTGGTCGACCATGTACTCGTGGGCGATGCGGTCGAGTTCGTCGGTCGTCACACCCGGCGCGACGGCCTTACCGGCCTCGGCCAGCGCGCCCGCCGCGATTCGACCCGCGACACGCATCTTCTCGATCACCTCTGGCGTCTGCACCCACGGTTCGCTGCCCTCGCACGCCGTCGCCTTGCCCACATATTCCGGGCGCGGAATCGAGGAGGGCACCGGCAGCGTCGGTGACAGCACGCCGGGACGAAGGGCGGTGCGAACAGGCATGACGTTCAGGGTACCGATGAGACCCGGGGGGGAAAGCAGGCAGAGCAGCGAGAATGGGAATCTCGCTTTTCGAGAATGGTGCTACCGTATCGCCATGCTGAGTGAGCAGACGCCGGCGACGAGCGAACGCGTACATCTGCTGAAGCAGATGGGCATGCGCGACGTCCTGGAAAACGACGAGTGCCTGATCATCGAAATGGACAACAGGCCCGATCTCACCAACATCCGCGGTGCCTTACAGGGCGACTAGTGGCGACCCTGATCGACATCGCGGCCGGGCGGCTGGCGGGGCGCCACGTCGGCCCTGCGCAGGACGTCACGACCGCCGATATGAACGTGCACTTCCTCGCACCGATCGTGGACGGGTCGGCGCGGGCGGTAGCGAGGCTGGTGCGCACAGGCAAACCGATCTCGGTGATCGCCGTTGACGTCACCGACGTCGGCCGCGAGCGCCTCGCGGCCCGTGCGACGTTGAGCTTCGCCGTGCTGGACCGTCGCTAACTGCGTTCGCGGCCGAACCACGACTTGCGCGGGCCGCGGATATCCACCGAGCCGCATACGACGCGGCCGGTCAGGATCACATGGGGCCGGCCTTCGGCCGGCGCATCCTTGCGGTAGTCCCGGGCACTGCCCACGATGACCTCGACGTCGTCGATCGATGCGCTCGCTCCGTCGGGCAACCGGATGTCCACCGAACCGAACCTCATGTCGAGTTCGACCACCACCATCGGCCCGGCGAAGCGAGCCCGAGTCAGGTCCAGTTCGACCGAACCCATCCGCCGCACCAGGGCCAGCCGCGTTGGCACGGTCCATTCGCCGTGCCGCTTCAACGAACCGACCCACCCGCGCAGCTCCACGCGGTCAGCCGCCGAGGTGACCAGAGCGCCCGGTCCGGGCAGGTCGCCGACCAGTGTGTCGAGGTCGGATCGCAGCCGGGCCTGCGAGACCAGCGCCGAGCGCTCCTCGAACTCGTCGATGTCGATCAGCCCGAGCGCGACGGCGTTATGCAGCCGCCGCAACGTGCCGTTGCGGTCCGCATCCGAGATGCGCAACGCCGCCGATTGTTCGTTGATGCCCATCGCCTTCCCGTCCTCTAGCGGACAGGCTACTCAGGCGAGGTAGTCGGGCGGCAAACCGTCAAGCATCAGTTTGCACATGTCGACCGCGTACTCCGAGTTGCCGCCCCCGACGATCAGCGCGGCGAACGCCATGTCGCCGCGGTAGCCGGCGAACCAGGAGTGCGATCCGCCCTCGAATTCGGCCTCACCGGTCTTGCCGCGGACATCGCCGGCCGGAAGCAGATCGTCGGCGGTGCCGTTCGTCACCACCAGCCGCATCATCGGCCGCAGTCCGTCCAACATCTCGGGGGTGATCGGTGTGCGGTCACCGGTGATGACGGTCTGGCGGCCCTCGATGAGTTGCGGCACAGGGGTTTTCCCGGCCGCCACGGTCGCCGCGGCCAGCGCCATGCCGAACGGGCTGACCAACACCTTGCCCTGGCCGAAACCGTCCTCGGTGCGTTCGGCGAGGTTCACGGTCGGGGGCACCGAGCCGGACACCGTGGTGATGCCCTCGATCTGGTAGTCGGGTCCGATGCCGTACTGGGCGGCGGCCATGGTCAGCGCCCTTGGCGGCATCCGGCTGGCCAGCTCGGCGAATGTGGTGTTGCACGAACTGGCGAACGCCCGCGACATCGGCACCGTGCCGAGGTCGAATCCGCCGTAGTTGGGGACGCTGCGGTGCCCGATGTCCATGCGGCCCGGGCAGCCGAGAAGGGTGTTGGGTGTGGCCATGTCGCGGTCGATGGCCGCGCCGGCCGTGATGATCTTGAATGTTGAACCCGGCGGGTAGAGGCCGGTGGTGGCCGCGGGCCCGTCGGCGTCGGCGGCCGCGTTCTGGGCGACGGCCATGATCTCCCCGGTGGACGGCCTGATCACCACGATCATGGCCTTCTTGCCGGTGATGTCGACGGCGTTCTGGGCGGCGTCCTGCACCGCCCGATCGAGGCTGATGGTGACCGACGGCGCGGGCTGCCCCGGCACCTCGTTGAGCACGTCGACGTCGACGCCGTTCTGGTTGACGCTGACCACCCGCCAGCCGGCCTGCCCGTCGAGTTCGTCGATCACCGCCTTCTTGACCTGGCTGATGATGTCGGGCGCGAAGCTGTCGTCGGTCGGCAGCAGCTCGGCCTGCGGCGTGATGACCACGCCCGGGCGGGCGCCGATCGCCGGGGCCACCCGGTCGTGGTCGGATTGGCGCAGCGTGATCAAATCCAGCGGCTGCTTCGACGAGCTCGCCTCCTCGGCCAGCCGCTGCGCGTCCAAGGTGTCATCGAAAGGCCGTAGCGCGTCGACGACCGCCGTTGCGGTGGGCATCAATTCGCCGCCGGCCGCCTTGGCGTCCAGCGCGTACTGGTACAGATTGCCGGGCACCAGCACGTCGCTGCCGCCGCGCTCGTTGACCGACGCCCGCGGCGGCGGGTCGGCGCGCAGCGCAAAGGTCTGGTGCTCACCGAGTTTCGGATGCAACCCGGTCGCGCTCCAACGAACCTCCCAGCGGCCATCATCGCGGACCATGTTCAACTGGCCGTCGTAGGTCCAGGTCCGGTCCTTGGGCAGGTGCCAGGTGTAGCGATAGGTGACGCTGCCGGTGTCCTCTGCGTAGCGCGAGCCCAGGACCTGGGTGTCCAACCGGGTGGCCTGCAGCCCGGCCCACGCCTCGTTGAGCGCCGCCCTGGCGTCCTCGGGGCGGTCGCTCAGTTGCGATGCAGCGGCGGTGTCAGCGGCGGCCAGCGCCGCGAAGAATTCTTCTGCCGCAGGTTCGGGCCCATTGGGTTTCGGTGTGCAGGCGCTGAGCGTGGCGATGGCTCCGACAACTGCGGCGATCGCCAGCAGGCCGCCCGCCCGTGATACTGGTGAGGTTTGAGTTGCCATTGTGGCAGATGGTATTTGCGTGGCGACCGAATTCGGCGAAGGCGCACCGAGACCGAACCGTGATGTTGAGGCGCCCTTGGCTCATTCAGTCGAGCAGGACGCCAGGGTTGAGTATCCCCGCGGGGTCGAGGCTGGATTTCGCGGCACGTAGAGCAGCGGCGAACGGACCGGGGCGTTGCCGGTCGTACCACCGCCGGTGGTCGCGGCCGACGGCGTGGTGGTGGGTAATGGTGCCGCCGTGCGACGTGATGGCCTCGGAGACCGCTGTTTTGATGTCGTCCCACTGCTCGACGGTGCTGCCCCATTTTCCGCCGGCATAGATGCCGTAGTAGGGAGCGGGGCCGTCGGGGTAGACGTGGGTGAACCGGCAGGTCACCATCCCTGTCCCGCAGACCTCATTGATCGCCTGCTGCGCGGTCGAAGTGATTGCGGCATGGAACGTCTCGAAAGTGTCCCAGGTGCAAGCTGTTTCGAAGGTTTCAACGATCAGTGACCGGCGGGCCAGGGCATCGCGTTGGTATGGCATGCGCAGGAAGGCCGAACGCCAGTTCCTCGCCGCGTCGGGGGCGGTTTCGTTGCGGCCGCGTCGGGCGATCGTGTTGCCGCCGTGCTCGGCGGTGATCTCCAGGGCCCGTTCCATCCAGGTGTCGACGGGGTGATCGGCCGACTCGAAGGCCAGCACCAGCAGCCCGCCGGAGACCGCGGTATTGGCGTTGAGGAACGCTTCGGCTGGATCGAGCAACCGGCAGTTGGCCGGGTAAAGGCCGGCCTGGGCGATCGTGCGGGTGGCGGCGACCGCTTGCGAATAGTCGTCGAAGGTGACCGATGCGGTGACCTGCCACCGCGGACGGAGCTGAAGGCGCATCCATGCCTCGGTGATCACGCCGAGGGTTCCCTCCGAGCCCAGGAACAGCCGATCCGGTGACGGACCGGCACCCGACCCCGGTAATCGTCGCGATTCGCACACGCCGCCCGGAGTGACGACCCGCAGCGACTCGGTCAGGTCGTCGATGTGGGTGTAGAGCGTCGCGAAGTGGCCACCGGCACGGGTCGCCAACCACCCGCCGAGCGTGGAAAACCCGAATGACTGTGGGAAATGTCGCAGCGTCAAACCGTGTGGGCGAAGCTGGCCCTCGAGTTTGGGTCCAAGAACACCGGCTTGGACGCGTGCCGCGCGGCTGGTGTGGTCGATCTCGATGACCGCATCCATGGCGGAGGTGTCGAGCGTCAGAGCCGGCCCGTCGAACCGAGGCTCGATCCCGCCGACAACGGAACTGCCTCCGCCGTACGGAATCACGGCAATTGAGTTCTCCGAGCACCAGTCGAGCAGGTCGATCACATCCTGCTCGGCGCGCGGCCGCGCGACGAGATCGGGGACGTGATCGAGGCGGCCTTGCAGGTTGCGAGCGACGTCGCGAAATCCCTTGCCGTGCGCATGGCCGGCGCGCTCGACCGGATCCGCCGAGCACAGCGCCGACAAGCTAGCCGGTGCGGTAATCCGCGGCACGGGCAATCCGAGCGCCTGTGGGTCCGGCGGCGGATGGTCGGCGAAATCGTGCTGCGGCATGGCCTGCGCTACCCGGTCGACCAGTTCCCGGATCTCGGCCTGCGAAGCGGCTTCCTCGACGTAACCCCAACCCCACCACGAGCGCCTCATGTCATGTCGATGATCGCAGCGCTGAATGCGG
>JBEVHG010000012.1:0-6260 GCA_040511335.1 Mycobacterium sp.
CTTGCTCGACGCGCGGTCCAGCAACTCGTCGATGGGCGGGTTGGTGATGCCCAACGGCGTGTCGTAGGCGCCCGCGGCGGACGAGTCGATGTCGTCCACGGCGGTCAGCGGCGCGTCGGCGTGCGGGGTGCTCACGTAGAAAATCTCCTGGCGGTTTGGGTGAATGCTTGGGTGGCTCTCGGGTCGGATCACGCCGTGTCCGGCGCTGTGCCCACCAGCAAGGATATCAATTCGGCGCAGGCAGACTCCAATTGGCTGTTGACGACGACCTCGTCGAACTCGTCCTGAGCTGCCAATTCAGCCCGGGCGGTCTCCAGTCGGCGGGCCATCACCTCGGCTGTCTCGGTGCCACGCTGCAACAGCCGGCTCTCAAGCGCCTCCCAGCTGGGCGGGGCGAGGAAAACGGTGATCGCCTCCGGCATCGCCTTCTTGACGGCCTGCGCGCCGGCCAGGTCCACCTCGATCAGCACCGGATGTCCCGCATTGGTCGCGTCGCGGATGGGCTGCGCCGGGGTCCCGGAACGGTGCAGGCCACCGTGGATTTCCGCCCATTCCAGCAGCGCGCCCGCATCGATCAGCTGCTGGAACCGCTCGGAGGTGATGAACGCGTAGTCGACGCCGTCCACCTCGCCGGGGCGGGCCGCCCTGGTGGTGACTGAGACCGAAAAGTGCAGGTCGGGAACGCGTTCTCGCAGGCAGCGGACAACTGTGGATTTCCCGACGGCAGAGGGACCGGACAGCACCACGACACGAGCTGCTGATGGCTCGTCGCCCTGTCCGGCCCCTCGGCCGGCGCTCACTTCCTCGCCTAGGAGAAGTCGAACTTTTCCAGCAGGGCCTTGCGCTGACGATCGCCGAGGCCGCGCAGCCGGCGGGTCGGGGCGATCTCCAGCTCGGTCATGATCTCCTGCGCCTTGACCTTGCCGACCTTGGGCAACGCCTCCAGAAGCGCGGAAACCTTCATCTTGCCCAAGACCTCGTCGGTCTCGGCATCCTTGAGCACCTGCTTGAGGTTGGTGCCGCCGCGCTTGAGCCGATCCTTGAGCTCGGCTCGCGCTCGACGTGCGGCAGCAGCCTTCTCCAACGCTGCCGCGCGCTGTTCGTCGGTCAACTGGGGAAGGGCCACGGGTTCCTCCGTCTCATCGCCATCTCTTGTTTTGTCTCTGCTGGTGGGTGAACCAGCCAGCGACGACGACCGTACCCACGCAGCCTGACGAAAGCTAACCCCACCCCCTGGTTATGGCCTCAAAAGCCCAGCGTGTAGTGCGCGCATAGATGGCTGTCGCGGCCGCCCCGGACGTCGTCTTTCGGCCTGTTGCGCGCACCGCTGCGGTGGATATGCCTGCATATCAAGGCTTTTCGGCGTGCCCCGCCGCCGGGTGTGCCCCGGCGCCTGGGTGCGGCATGGCGGTCGGCGGCGTTGGGTCCCGCCGCATGCAGAAAATTTTGCCTGGTCACGGCGTGTCGGGCGTGTCGTCGCGCTGACGATCGCGTCAGTTGGCGGGTTCAAATGAACGCAAAACGGCCCGTCGGGCCTGGTGACGCGACCAGCTATCAACTACATTGCGTAGTAGAAGCCTAACCGCGGCACCGGGAGCGGTTCGGGAGCCCGGTTAGGCGCAGTCCCGCCGGAAATCACGCGTGTCGCAGGGAGTGCCTCAGCACTTTCATGACGACACCGGGGCGGAACAGCGCACCCGGTCGCTTGATAAGGCCGGCCACCCGGAGGAACTCCGCCCCGAGCCAGGCGTTGTCCGCAGCCGCGGCGTGCAGGCGCGGGATGTAGGCGTTGGCCATCCGGGCCTTGACCGGCCGGGGGCCCTCGACGCCGGGAAAGGCGAGGTCGGCGCCGATCGCCATGTCCCAGGGCACATCGATCGCCTTCGCCATGTCGCGCAGGACCTTGCGGGGACGCGGTTCGCAACCGAGGTCGAGATGTACTCGCAACGTGATCGCCTCGATGGCGGCCACGCTCATGCCCTGCCCATAGATCGGGTTAAGGCTGCAGACGGCGTCCCCCACGACAAGCAGGCCGTCCGGGAAGCGTCGCATGCGCTCGTAGCGGCGTCGGAGGCTGGCCGGGAAGCCGAACCCGACGATCTCGTCAAGCGGCTCCGCGTCGACGATCGCATCGTAGACGTCGGAGACGTGCAGCGACTTGGCGAAGTCGAGGAAGCCGGCGAGGTCCGTCGGTGGTCGATCGCCGAGGATGCCCATCAGTGTCACCACATGCCGCTGTCCCTCGATCATCGCGAGTCCCTCCCCCCGCGGGTGCGCCGGAGTCGGGGCGGCGATGACCGCCTTATCGTGTCCCAGCGCATCAGGTCGAAGGCGGAACACACCGGTTGCGTACCCAACGCGGGTCCGCACCTTTTCCTCGGCGGGTCGTCCGTAACCGACATCCTCCAGCCAGAGCGGCAGCCTCGAGCCACGCCCCGTCGCGTCGACGACGAGATCGGCGTGCACGATCTCCTCGGTGCCGCCGTCTGCGCGGGGAATCACGTGAGCGCCGATCACCCTGGCTCGGTCCTGTGTGGTGACCAATCCGAGGATGTCGCGCCGGTCGGCGAACGTGACGCCGGGCAGCGAGCGCACCCGCGCCCGGACATGCGCCTCGAGGCAAGGCCGGCTGGCGCTGAGCACCACCACGCCGCTGTCGGCCTGCCGGAGCCGGTGTCCGCTGAAATACAACCGCGCGTCGCGGAGCTGGTCCATCGTCGGCACTCCGCGCGCGGTCAGACTCTCGGTGAATCCCGGCAACAGCTCGTCCAGGATCTGCCCGCCACGGGCGATCAGGCCGTGAATGTGCCTGCCCTGCGGCACCCCTTGGCGCGGAGCGACGGAGTCGGACAGGTCGTCGCGGTCGACCACCGTCACCCGGTTGTACGCATCGGCGAGCACGCGGGCCGCCAACAGCCCGGCCATGCTTCCGCCGAGCACCACCGCACGGTCGCCGATCATGTTGGGGTTCATGGCGGCCCCTCGATTACGAGGTTGCAGGCGATCGCAGCGGCGCCGGCCGGGACGTCCAGTGACCTGCGTCGTCGCCGGCTGTGTGCCCCCATGCTACGAGGATGTCGGCGGCGATGCTCAGGCCAGATAGGCCACGGCGTCACGCATCCGCTCCGCGGCGCCTCGCAACGCCGCAACGTCGGGTCCGGCGCGCAGCACCTGCCGCGATACCGCCGGCAGCAACTGGCCAGGGCGTGCGCCGCCGAGCCCGCCCAGCGCCTCGGGTCGCCCGCCCTGGGCGCCGACGCCGGGTACCAGGACCGGCCCGCCGAGCGCGCCCACATCCGGTGGGTCAACGGCGGTGGCCCCGACGACCACTCCCACAGAGCCGGGCTCGGGCAACGCGTCGCGATTGACTGCTGCCGCAGCGTCGACGATCGACTGCGCCACGGTGCGCCCGCCGGTATCGGCACGCTGCACCGCGGCGCCCTCCGGGTTGGAGGTGGCGGCCACCACGAAAACCCCACGACCGTGTGCGGCGGCGGTGTCCAGCAGGGGCTGCAGCGATCCGAATCCAAGATAGGGCAAGGCCGTGACCGCGTCGGCGGCCAGTGGCGATTCGCCGGCCCAGGCTTCGGCGTAGGCGGTCATCGTCGAGCCGATGTCCCCGCGCTTGGCATCGGCCAGCACCAGCACCCCTGCGTTCTTGAGCGTGCCGATCGTCCATTCCAAGACCGTGTACCCGGCCGCGCCGTACGCCTCGAAGAACGCGACCTGAGGTTTCACCACCGCGAAGCCGGCGAACGCCTCAACGCACACCGCGCAGAACGTGACCAACCCGTCGGCGTCACACGACAGCCCCCATGCCCGCAGCAGTTCGGGATGCGGGTCGATACCCAGGCAGAGCGGACCGCGCTCGGAAACCGCGTCGGCCAGTCGCGATCCGAAACCCGCCATCGCTAGTGGGTTTCCAGCGCGCTGTGGAGTTCCTGTAGGGACATCACGCCGATGTCACCGCGGATACCGGCTTCGATGCCCTGCACCGCCGCCGAGGCGCCCTGCACCGTCGTCACACAGGGGATGTTCATCGCTACTGCGGCCGAACGGATTTCGTACCCGTCGATACGCGGCCCGGAGTTGCCGTACGGGGTATTGATCACCATGTCGACGTCGCCCGCACGGATCGCGTCGACCGCCGACGTGGCGGGCCTGCCGTCACCGGGCGGCTCGAAATGCTTTCGCACCTCATCACACGGAATGCCGTTGCGCCGCAACATCTCCGCAGTGCCTTCGGTGGCCAGCACCCGGAAACCCAAGTCGGCCAGCCGTTTCACCGGGAAGACCAGAGACCGCTTGTCCCGGTTAGCCACCGACACGAACACCGTGCCCTCGGCCGGCAGCGAACCGTAAGCGGCGGTCTGGCTCTTGGCGAAGGCGCTGCCGAAGTCGCGGTCGATGCCCATCACCTCGCCGGTCGACTTCATCTCCGGGCCCAGCAGCGAGTCAACCTGCGCGCCGTCGGCCCTGCGGAACCGGTGGAACGGCAGCACCGCTTCCTTCACAGCGACCGGTGCGTTGCGCGCGGTCCTGCCGCCGTCGCCGGTCCGCGCCAGCACGCCCTCTTCGCGCAGCTGGGCGATGGTCGCGCCCAGCATGATTCGCGCGCACGCCTTGGCCAGCGGGACGGCCGTGGCCTTGGAGACGAACGGCACGGTGCGGCTGGCCCGTGGGTTGGCCTCCAGCACGTAGAGCACGTCGTCCTTCAGCGCGTACTGCACGTTGAGCAGACCGACCACGCCGATCCCGTGCGCGATGGCCTCCGTGGCCCGTCGGACGTTGTCAATATCGCTGCGGCCCAACGTGACCGGTGGCAACGCGCAGGCCGAGTCGCCGGAGTGGATGCCGGCCTCCTCGATGTGCTCCATGATCCCGCCGAGATACACCTCGGTGCCGTCGCAGAGCGCATCGACGTCGATCTCGATGGCGTCTTCCAGGAACCGGTCGACGAGCACCGGGTGCTCGGGTGACAGTTCGGTGGCGCGGGTGATGTAGCCCTGCAGGGTGTCGTCGTCGTAGACGATCTCCATCCCGCGGCCACCCAACACGTAGGAGGGCCGGACCAGCACCGGGTAGCCGATGTCGGCGGCGATCCGGCGGGCCTGCTCGAAGCTGGTCGCGGTGCCGAACCGCGGTGCCGGCAGCCCGGCGGTGTTGAGCAGCTCGCCGAACAGTCCGCGGTCCTCGGCCAGGTCGATGGCCTCGGGCCGGGTGCCGACGATCGGCACGCCGGCTTTCTCCAGCCGTTCGGCCAGGCCCAGCGGCGTCTGCCCGCCGAGTTGCACGATCACGCCGACCACCCCCGGGCCGCCGGCACCCGAGGCGGATTCGGCGTGGTACACCTCCAGGACGTCCTCGAAGGTCAGCGGTTCGAAGTACAGCCGGTCGGCGGTGTCGTAGTCGGTGGACACCGTCTCCGGGTTGCAGTTGACCATCACGGTCTCAAAACCGGCCTGGCTCAACGTTGTCGCGGCGTGCACGCAGCTGTAGTCGAACTCGATGCCCTGGCCGATCCGGTTGGGTCCCGAGCCGAGGATGAGCACCTTCGGCTTGTCGGCCTGCGGAGCGACCTCGGTCTCGGCGGCCGGGTCGAGTTCGTAGCTGCTGTAGTGATACGGCGTGCGGGCCTCGAATTCGGCGGCGCAGGTGTCGACGGTCTTGAACACCGGGTGGATGCCGAGCCGTCCGCGCAGCGCGCGGACACCGACTTCGCCGGCCAGTTCCGGTCGCAGCGCGGCGATCTGGCGGTCGGACAGGCCGCTGTGCTTGGCCCGCCGCAGCAACTGCTCGTCGAGCACCGGCGCGTCGAGCAGCTCGGCCCGCAGTGCCACCAGCCCGCCGATCTGCTCGACGAACCACGGGTCGACGTCGGAGGCGTCGGCCACCTGCTCGACCGTCGCACCCAGGCGCAGCGCCAGCTCGATGTCGTAAAGCCGCCCGTCGGTCGGCGTCTTGAGGCCGTCCAGCAGCTCGTCGATGCTGAGGTCCGGATCGGGGGCGGTCCAGAACCCGGCGCGGCGGGTCTCCAGCGAGCGCATCACCTTGCCGAGCGCTTCGATGAAGTTGCGGCCCAACGACATCGCCTCGCCGACCGACTTCATGGTGGTGGTCAGCGTGGCGTCGGCGCCGGGGAACTTCTCGAACGCGAACCGCGGCGCCTTGACCACCACATAGTCCAGCGTCGGCTCGAAGCAGGCCGGGGTCTCCTTGGTGATGTCGTTGAGGATCTCGTCGAGGGTGTAGCCGATCGC
>JBEVHG010000013.1:0-21439 GCA_040511335.1 Mycobacterium sp.
ACTGATCACTCAAGGCCGGAAACTCCCGCTAGCCCTGCGCCGGGCACGGGCACAGTGCCCGCACGCGGCGCGGTGTCTGCTTACGTGGTCGCCTGCCGACGCGGGGCTGGTGGTGGCCGCCGCCCGTTCACAGCCGTATAGCCTGACCTCGCAGCGATAGTCGGCGGCGCGGAGCACCTGGAGCTGCGCCTTGTTGACGGTGTCGCTCATTGTTCAGTTCATCGCAGCCGGGATCGAGCGTTTCTTGCCTGCCATGTGGTCAGGCCACCGCGTCGGAGGGCTCGGGCAACTTCGGTGTGCTGCGCCGCATCGGCACCTGCGGTTCAGCCCCGCGGCGGGTGTGCACGCAGCGGAAGGGCTGCGGATGGCCGGCCCCGTCAACCATCAGCCGACGGGCTTGGCGCACTCGGAGCAGACGTAATTCATTGTTACACAGCAGCTTTCGTCTCGGTGGCGCTTGCCTGCCACGGTTACGCCTCAGCCCTCACTGCGTAAGGGTTGGTCCTGACCTCAGGCACTAAGCCGTCGTCGGTGAGGCGGCCGCGCGACTGGAAGTTGCCTTGTGCGTTTTCCCATTCGCCCTCACACCATGCGCGGAACCGCTCCTTGGCTTCGGCGACAGATTGCAGCCGGGGGTGCGGTCCGCAGCCACGGTGAGGTCATCGGGTCGGCCCTCCGTGCGCCGAACACCTTCGACGCGTTCACCAGCTCGACATCGCTGCAGAACAATGCTTCGTCGTTGACCGCCGCGCTCTCGACCAGGCCCGGCATGTCGATGACCGCGAAATGCCCTGACCGCGGACCGAACTCGCGGACCAGAGCCCCTGTGGCGTCCAGCTTCGCGATGGCCGGCCGAACGGACCGCCAGGCGTCCAACTGCGCCGGTGTCGCCGTTTCGACGAGAGTCCGGTGGTCGGTGTTGATGTCGACGATCTGCTGGGCGTCGGCGAGCGTCTCAGCGGCGGCGGCGAATCCGGGCCTCACAGCGTCGAGAACTAAATCACAGGCGCCATCGCACAGCGCCTGATGGCGGCCGCGCGCCGGACGTCCTCGTGGTGAATGAACATCTCACTGGTATTCACCAAGGGGTCCAGCAGTTTGAACGGCGAGTAGATGGGCGGACCTGCCGCTACCTTGGCGACCAGGTCCTCCCAATCCGTCGAATCGGCGATCTGCCGCTGCACCCTGGCCGTGTAGGACCCCAGTGCAGGCAACGCGATACCTGCCGTAGCGTCCAGGCGGCGTTCCCGCAGCACGAGGTGGGCGGCCAGATCGCGCGTTGTCCAGCCCTCGCACAGGGTGGGCGCGTCGGGTCCGACGGCGCGGAAAGTCTCAACGAGTGCGGCACGTTCGCGCTGGGCTATGGACACGACCCCACGATAGGCCTGAGCGTCGGTGCGCCGACCTACGATCGGCGCGTGGCGCGCTTGCGGAGTCGGGTAACGGCGTATGTGTTCGCCGCGGCGGTTGCGGGTGTCGGCGCACATTTTCTCGGGGCCCCTTCGGCATGGAGCGTGGCCATCGCGGTCGTCGCGCCGGCGGTGCTGGTGGCCACACCCGGGTTCCTGTGCGGCGCGATCATCGGTGCGGTCACCCCGCATCCCGGCGAATCCGGTACGGCCGCAACCATGTCCGGGAGGCAGTTCGAGGACTACGTCGCGCAGGTCGCCCGGTCCTGTGGAGTGCCGGTGATCATGACACCGCTCACCGGCGACTGGGGCGTGGACATCATCGTCGGACACCGTCCGCATCGCCTTGCCATTCAGTGCAAGCGACGATCGCGTCCGGTCGGAGCGGGTGCCGTGCAGGAAGTCGTGGCCGGCGCGCCGATGCACGGCTGCACGGAGACGATGGTGGTGACCAACCACGAGTTCACGCCGGCGGCCCGCAAGCTCGCGGAGTTGCACGGCTGCGAACTCGTGGGGCGCGCTGAACTATCCCGCCTTCGCGCGACGATCGGCCGCCTGACCGCGCCGACGGAAGTCAGCTGAGCGCGTCGCGCACCGCGGCGATGGCGGCATCGATCTCGTCGCGAGACACCGTCAGCGCCGGCCGGAACCGCACGGAATCGGCGCCACTTGCCAGCATGATCACGCGGCGGTCCCACAGCCCGCGGATCAACTCGTCGCGCTGCGCCGCGCTGGGCAGACTGAACGCGCACATCAGTCCACGGCCGCGCACGTCGAGCACCCGGCCGGGGAATTCCACCGCCAACTCTTCGAGTCGGTCCAGCAGATAACGGCCGGCCTTGGCCGCCCGCACCAGCAGCCCGTCGGATTCGATGACCTCGAGGATCCGGCGCGAGCGCACCATGTCCACCAGATTTCCGCCCCAGGTCGAATTGATCCGCGAGCTGACGTGGAACACGTTGTCGGCGACCTCGTCGACGCGGCGCCCGGCCATCACGCCGCACACCTGGGTCTTCTTCCCAAATGCCACCACGTCGGGTGCGATACCCAATTGCTGGTAGGCCCAAGCGGTTCCGGTCAGCCCGCAGCCGGTCTGCACCTCGTCGAAGATGAGCAGCGCGTCGGACTCGTCGCATAGTGCGCGCATCGCGGCGAAGAACTGCGGCCGGAAGTGCCGGTCGCCGCCCTCGCCCTGGATCGGCTCGGCGATGAAGCACGCGATGTCGTGCGGATTGGCCTCGAAGGCCGCCCGGGCCTGGCGCAGCGATTGAGTTTCTAAGGCATCCATGGCCCGTTCATCTAGGTCAGGCCGGATATACGGCGCGTCGATGCGTGGCCACTCGAACTTCGGGAACCGGGCGACCTTGTTGGGGTCGGTGTTGGTCAGCGACAGGGTGTAGCCGCTGCGCCCGTGGAAGGCGCCGCGCAGGTGCAGCACCTTGGTGCCCAGTTCGGGATCGATGCCGCGCGCCTCGTTGTGGCGGCTCTTCCAGTCGAACGCCGCCTTCAGCGCATTCTCGACCGCCAGCGCGCCACCGTCGACGAAGAAAAGATGCGGCAGCGCGGGATCGCCGAGGACGCGAGCGAAGGTGTCGACGAAACGCGCCATCGGCACGCTGTACACGTCGGAGTTGCTCGGTTTGTTGATCGCGGCCTGCGCTAGCTCGGCCCGGAACGCCTCGTCGTCGGCCAGTGTCGGGTGGTTCATGCCCAGCGCCGACGACGCGAAGAACGTGAACATGTCGAGATAGCGCTCGCCGGTGCGGGCGTCGAGGAGATGCGAGCCCGCCGACCGGTCCAGGTCGAGCACGAAATCCAGGCCGTCGGCCAGGATGCTGCGGGCCAGCACTGCGTGTACGTGACCGGGATCGATCGCGACGTCATCAGGCAGAAGCACGGCGGTCATTGCGCCATCATATCGCAATATTTACGGTGATAAAGCCTCGCATCAGTAACTATTCCGGTATCACTTCGCGTCCGTCGTAAAATGTCTGTAAAATGATGGTGCTTCGGGTTCGGACGTTCGCCGCGGTCCGGATCTGTTGCAGTAAGTCTTCAAGCGCCCGCGCTGACGGGACCCGCACCAGCAGGATGTAGCTCTCCTCGCCGGCCACCGAATGGCACGACACGATGGCCTTTATGTGCGTGAGCCGGGCAGGTGCATCATCGGGTTGAGAGGGATCGAGAGGAGTGATGGCCACGAACGCCGACAGCATGTTCCCGAACGCTTCGGGGTTGATCTGCGCCGTATACCCGCTCACTACACCCCGCGACTCCAGTCGGCGCACGCGGGACTGGACCGCCGACACCGACAGCCCCGCGATGGCCGCCAGATGGGCCAGCGTCGCCCTGCCGTCGGCGACCAATTCGCGCACCAGGACGCGATCGATCTCGTCGAGATGGTCGCCCGCCTCCGCCATGGCCGGAGACTATCGCAGCGGCGTTGGGGACGCTGAGATGGCGTCGCTCGGGCCGGCCTACTACCGCGGCGGCGATCCCGCGAAACCCGTTGTCTACGAGGATTTCCTGCCCGCTTCGGCGGCAGGCATCTTCCGGTCCAACCTGGACGCCGATGCCGAGGCGGGGGAAGCTGAGACTATTCCGGCTACAGCCTACGACCTCTACCAGAAAGCGGAACTGCAATGACCACGACCCAGACGGCTCCCCTGCCGACCGCCGAACAGTTGCGCACCCGCGCCCGCGACGCGCTGCACGCCGTCGGCTCCCGGACCGAACTGCACGACGCAGGCGCGCACGGCTTTCCCGCGAGCACGCCGGTGAGCGGCGAGACCCTCTTCACCATCGCCGAGACCACTCCCGATCAGGCCGATCGCGCGATAGCCGAAGCGGCCCAGGCGTTTTCCACCTGGCGGACCACGCCCGCGCCGGTGCGCGGGGCGTTGGTGGCGCGGCTCGGCGAGCTGCTCACCGCCCACAAGGACGATCTGGCGCAGCTGGTCACCATGGAGGCCGGCAAGATCACCTCCGAAGCCCGCGGCGAGGTGCAGGAGATGATCGACGTCTGCCAGTTCGCCGTGGGGCTGTCCCGGCAGCTCTACGGGCGCACCATCGCCTCAGAGCGGCCCGGACACCGGTTGATGGAGACGTGGCATCCGCTCGGGCTGGTCGGGGTGATCACCGCCTTCAATTTCCCGGTCGCGGTCTGGGCCTGGAACACCGCAGTCGCGCTGGTATGCGGCGACACCGTGGTGTGGAAGCCATCGGAGCTGACGCCCCTGACCGCACTGGCCTGCCAGGCGCTGATCGAACGCGCCGCCGACGACGTGGGCGCCCCGCCCGAGGTGAGCCGGTTGATCCTGGGTGGTCGCGAGGTCGGCGAGCTGCTCGTCGACGACCCGCGGGTCGCGCTGCTGAGCGCAACGGGTTCAGTGCGGATGGGTCAGCAGGTCGGCCCTCGGGTGGCGCAGCGCTTCGGCCGGGTGCTTCTGGAACTGGGCGGCAACAACGCCGCGATCGTCACCCCGTCGGCCGACCTGGATCTGGCGGTGCGCGGCATCGTCTTCTCGGCCGCGGGAACGGCCGGGCAACGCTGTACGACGCTGCGACGGGTGATCGCGCATCGGTCGGTCGCCGACGGGCTGGTCGCGCGGATCGTCGCCGCGTACGAGACGTTGCCGATCGGCGACCCGGCCGTGGATGGCACACTGGTCGGTCCGTTGATTCACGAAACCGCCTACCGCGACATGGTCAGGGCGCTGGAACAGGCCCGCGGCGACGGCGGCGAGGTGTTCGGGGGCGAACGAAACGATGTCGGGGATGAGAGCGCCTATTACGTGGCGCCGGCGGTGGTGCGGATGCCGGCGCAGACGGCGGTGGTGCACGCCGAGACGTTCGCCCCGATCCTCTACGTGCTGACCTATGACGACCTCGACGAGGCGATCGCGTTGAACAACGCTGTACCCCAAGGTCTTTCGTCGGCCATCTTCACCACCGACATCCGAGAGGCGGAGCGGTTCATGGCGGCCGACGGTTCGGATTGCGGCCTCGCCAACGTCAACATCGGCACCTCCGGCGCCGAGATCGGCGGTGCCTTCGGCGGGGAGAAGCAGACCGGCGGCGGCCGCGAGTCCGGCTCGGACTCCTGGAAGGCCTACATGCGCCGCGCGACGAACACCGTCAATTACTCCTCCGAACTGCCGTTGGCGCAGGGCGTCCACTTCGGCTGAGAGTCGCTTGGAGTGTTTGGCGCCGCGGCCCCGCAGCGACACCAGCCACGTCTGTACCGTCGCGGTCTGTCACGATGAGTGTCGAAAAGTGGTACCGCATGTGGTACCACTTCTGACCAGATCCACTCATCCTCAGCCGCCCAGCCGCTGACCAGCTTTATTACGCGCGGGCGGCGCCAGCCTTCGCCACTGTTAGACATGTGTTAAGTAGTATGGCGGCATGTCTGAGTCCCGACGCCGCCTCTCACCCGACGACCGGCGCAGCGAATTGCTGGCGCTGGGTGCAGAGGTGTTCGGTCAACGCCCGTATGACGAGGTGCGCATCGACGAGATCGCCGAGCGGGCGGGCGTCTCGCGCGCGTTGATGTACCACTACTTCCCGGACAAGCGGGCGTTCTTCGCCGCGGTGGTGCGCGCCGAGGGTGAGCGCCTGTTCGAAGCGACCAACACCGCACCGCAGCCCGGCGAGAGCCTGTTCGACCAGGTGCGGGCGGGCGTGCTGGCCTACGTGCGGTACGACGAGGAACATCCGCACGGCGCGTGGGCGGCCTACATAGGCATGGGCCGGTCGGATCCCGTCCTGCGCGGTGTCGAAGACATCGACAACGACCGTCAGGCCAATCGGATTCTGGCGCGGATCACCGAGGCCGCCGCAGGTGCGCTGGATTCCAAGTTCGAACGCGACGCGCGCATCACGATCCACGGATGGCTGGCGTTCACCTTCGAGCTGTGCGGGCAGCGGATCATCGACCCGTCGATCGACGCCGACCACGTCGCCGACGCCTGCGCGCACGCGCTGTTCGACGCCATCGCCCGGGTGCCCGGCATTCCCTCCGCGCTGGCCGGGGCCGTCGCCGCCGAGCGTCGCTGAAACCTGTCGGTGCCGCTTGGCACGATGGCTAGATGAGCTCCAACCCGGCTGATCCCCTGGCCCGGTTCAGCGCGCTGACCCGGGAATGGTTCACGGGCACCTTCGAGTCTCCGACCGCCGCCCAGACGCAGGCGTGGTCGGCCATCGCCGATGGGGCCAACACGCTGGTCATCGCGCCGACGGGCTCCGGCAAGACGCTGGCCGCGTTCCTGTGGGCCATCGACCGCCTCGCCGCCAGCGAGCCCCGTCCAGCCCCCGCGGGCACCCGGGTGCTGTATGTGTCACCGCTCAAGGCGTTGGCCGTCGACGTCGAGCGCAACCTGCGAACGCCGCTGACCGGGATCACCCGCATCGCCGAGCGGCTCGGCGTACCCGCCCCGGCCATCAGCGTCGGTGTCCGTTCCGGCGACACCCCGCCCGGTCGGCGTCGCGAGCTGATCGCGAAACCGCCCGACATCTTGATCACGACGCCCGAGTCGCTGTTCCTGATGCTCACTTCCGCCGCCCGCGAGACGCTGGCCGAGGTGCAGACGGTCATCGTCGACGAGGTGCATGCCGTCGCGGGCACCAAGCGTGGCGCACATCTGGCTTTGTCGCTGGAGCGTCTCGACCGGCTGTCTCCCGCCCCGGCGCAGCGGATCGGGCTGTCCGCAACCGTCCGCCCACCCGAGGAGGTGGCGAGGTTCCTGTCCGGGCTGGCTCCGACGACGATTGTGGCGCCGCCGGCGGCCAAGACCTTCGACCTGTCGGTGCAGGTGCCGGTGCCGGACATGGCCAACCTGGAGAACAACACGATCTGGCCCGACGTCGAGGAGCGCATCGTCGACTTGATCGAGGCGCACCGTTCGTCCATCGTGTTCGCCAATTCGCGGCGGCTGGCCGAGCGACTTACCTCGCGGCTCAACGAGATTCACGCCAAAAGATCCGGCCTCGAGCTACCGGCAGGACCCAACCCGGGTGTCGCTGGTGGCTCGCCGGCGCACATCATGGCCAGTGGGCAGGCGTCGGGCGCGCCACCACTGCTCGCCCGCGCCCATCACGGCTCGGTCAGCAAGGAGCAGCGCGCCGCCGTTGAGGACGACCTCAAAACCGGGCGGTTGAAGGCCGTCGTAGCGACTTCCAGTCTCGAGTTGGGTATCGACATGGGCGCGGTCGACCTGGTCATCCAGGTGGAGTCGCCGCCGTCGGTGGCCAGCGGCCTGCAGCGCATCGGCCGCGCCGGCCACCAGGTCGGCGAAATCTCGCAGGGCGTGCTGTTTCCCAAGCACCGCACGGATTTGATCGGCTGCGCGGTCACCGTGCAGCGGATGCTGACGGGTCAGATCGAGACCATGCGGGTGCCGGCCAATCCGCTCGACGTGCTGGCCCAGCACACGGTCGCCGCCTGCGCGTTGGAACCGCTGGACGCCGACCACTGGTTCGACACGGTGCGGCGCAGCGCGCCGTTCGCGATGCTGCCGCGCAGCGCGTTCGAGGCGACGCTGGACCTGTTGAGCGGCAAGTACCCCTCGACCGAGTTCGCCGAGCTGCGGCCGCGGCTGGTGTATGACCGCGACGCCGGCACCCTCACGGCTCGCCCCGGCGCACAGCGGCTGGCGGTCACGTCGGGTGGCGCAATTCCCGACCGCGGCCTGTTCGCGGTCTACCTGGCCGCCGGGGCGGACTCCGAAAAGCCCTCCAGGGTAGGCGAACTCGACGAGGAGATGGTCTACGAGTCGCGCCCCGGTGACGTGATATCGCTGGGCGCGACCAGCTGGCGGATCACCGAGATCACCCACGACCGGGTGCTGGTCATGCCGGCGCCGGGACAGCCGGCGCGGCTGCCGTTCTGGCGCGGCGACGGTGTGGGCCGGCCGGCCGAGCTGGGTGCCGCCGTCGGGGCGTTCACCGGTGAGCTCGCCCGTCTCGACAAGACGGAATTCGTCGAGCGTTGCCACACAATGGGTTTCAACGACTATGCGGCCGACAACCTGCGGCGGCTGCTCGATGACCAACGCCAGGCTACCGGCGTGGTGCCGACCGACACCACGTTCGTGGTGGAGCGGTTCCGCGACGAACTCGGCGACTGGCGGGTGATTCTGCACTCGCCCTACGGTCTTCGGGTGCACGGGCCGCTGGCGCTGGCCGTCGCCCGCCGGCTGCGTGAGCGCTACGGCATCGACGAGAAACCGACCGCCTCCGACGACGGGATAATCGTGCGGCTACCCGATACCGAGGACGCGGCCCCGGGCGCCGATCTCTTCGTGTTCGACGGCGACGAGATCGAGCCGATCGTGACGGCCGAGGTCGGCGGTTCGGCCCTGTTCGCGTCGAGGTTCCGCGAATGCGCGGCCCGCGCGCTGCTGTTGCCGCGACGGCATCCGGGTCGCCGCTCGCCGCTGTGGCATCAGCGACAGCGCGCCGCTCAACTGCTCGACGTCGCACGCAAGTACCCCGACTTTCCGATCGTGCTCGAGACCGTCCGCGAATGCCTGCAGGATGTGTACGACGTGCCGGCATTGACCGAGCTGATGCATCGCGTCGCGCAGCGGCGGCTGCGGGTGCTCGAGGTGGAGACCGCGACTCCGTCCCCGTTCGCCGCCTCGCTGCTGTTCGGCTATGTCGGGGCATTCATGTACGAAGGCGACAGCCCGCTGGCCGAACGCCGCGCCGCCGCGCTGTCGCTGGACAGCGTGCTGCTGGCCGAGCTGCTGGGCCGTGTCGAGCTGCGTGAGCTGCTCGACGCTCAGGTCATCGCGTCCACCGCGCAGCAGCTGCAGCATCTCAGCCCCGACCGCGCGGCGCGCGACGCCGAGGGCGTCGCCGACCTGCTGCGGCTGCTCGGCCCGCTGACCCAACAGGAGATCGCCGAGCGATGTACGACCGACGAGGTCGGCGGCTGGCTGGAAGGCTTGCGGGCCGCCAAGCGCGCGCTCACGGTGTCGTTCGCGGGCCAGAGCTGGTGGGTGGCGGTCGAGGACATCGGCCTGCTGCGTGACGGCGTCGGGGTGGCGGTGCCGGTCGGCGTGCCGGCGAGCTTCACCGAAACCGTCGCCGATCCCTTGGGTGAACTGCTCGGGCGCTATGCCCGTACCCATGTGCCGTTCACGACCCACGACGTGGCGGCGCGCTTCGGTCTGGGCCTGCGGGTCACCGCCGACGTGCTGGGCCGGCTGGCCATCGACGGTCGCTTGGTGCGTGGCGAGTTCACCGACACCACTGACGGCGACCAGTGGTGCGACGCCGATGTGCTCAAGATCCTGCGCCGCCGGTCGCTGGCCGCGCTCCGGGCTCAGGTCGAGCCGGTGAGCACCGCCGCGTACGGCCGGTTCCTGCCGGCCTGGCATCAGGTTGCCTCGACACACAATTCCGGTGTCGACGGCCTGGCCGCGGTGATCGATCAGCTGGCGGGGGTGCCGATACCCGCGTCGGCGGTCGAGGCGCTGATGTTCGGGCAGCGGGTCCGCGACTACCAGCCGGCCATGCTCGACGAGCTGCTGGCGGCGGGCGACGTCACATGGTCGGGTGCCGGACAGATCGGCGCTGGGGACGGCTGGATCGCGTTCCATCCGGCCGACTCGGCGCCACTCACCCTCGCCGCACCGGCCGAGATCGAGTTCACCGACACGCATCGCGCCATCATGGACACGCTGGGTCGCGGCGGGGCGTACTTCTTCCGTCAGCTCACCGAGCAGGACACCGAACAGTTCAAACAAGCACTGTGGGAACTGATTTGGGCCGGCTGGGTCACCGGCGACACCTTTGCCCCGGTGCGAGCGATGCTGTCGGGCACCCGCCGCTCAGGTGGCCGCCGGGCACCCGCACATCGACACCGCCAACGGCCGCCGCGGTTGAGCCGCTACAGCGTGGCGCACGCGCAGGCCCGCGGTTCCGACCCGACGGTGGCCGGGCGCTGGTCGGCGCTGCCGGCCGCCGAACCCGATTCGACGGTGCGCGCCCATTTCCAGGCCGAGCTGCTGCTCAACCGGCATGGAGTGTTGACGAAGGGTGCGGTGGCGGCCGAGGGCGTACCGGGCGGCTTCGCGATGCTCTACAAGGTGCTGACCGCGTTCGAAGACGCGGGTCGGTGCCAGCGCGGGTACTTTGTCGAGTCGTTGGGTGGGGCCCAGTTCGCCGTCGCGTCGACCGTCGATCGGCTGCGGTCCTATCTCGACGGTATCGACCCGGAGCGCCGTGACTATCACGCCGTGGTGCTCGCCGCCGCCGATCCAGCCAACCCCTACGGCGCGGCACTGCCGTGGCCGACCCGCAAGGAGCCCGGCGAGGTCGAGTCCGACGCCGCGCACCGGCCGGGGCGCAAGGCCGGTGCGCTGGTCGCACTCGTCGATGGTGAGCTGGTGTGGTTCCTCGAGCGGGGCGGCCGCTCACTGCTGAGCTTCACCAGCGACGCCGAGGCCCACAGCGTCGCCGCGGCCGCGGTGGCGGATCTGGTGGGCAGCGGTCGCGTCGGGTCGCTGCTGGTCGAGAAAGTCAACGGCGTGCCGGTGCTGGAGCCGGTCGTCGAAGGCGAACGCGCCGCGGTGCAGCAGGCGCTCGTCGGTGCCGGCTTTGCACGGACCCCCCGCGGGCTGCGATTGCGCTGAATGTCAAAGGTGACAAAACCGTAGACGTCTTCTGGCCATACTCAAACCCATGGTTTCGCTTGTCGTCCACGCCATCCTCGGACTTGTCCTCATCGGATTGATCGTCGCGTCGAATCCGAAAATCTTCGCCCGCCCCGCCAACGGACCGCGGCTTTCCGCCTTGGAATGCGCGTATTACGCGATCGGAATCGCCGGAACGGTGCTGGGGTATTACTTCAACACCCGCTTCGTCGCGCAATATGCGACGGGCACGGGCAACATCTTCTGGGGGCCCGGCAGTTGGGCCGAATTCATCAGCCTGGGGTACACCAATCCGGCCGCCAGCAACGCGAGCCAGGACTACACGCTCATCAACGTCGTGCTGCTTCCATTGTTCACGATCGTCGACGGATACCGGCGCGGCATCCGCCGCCCGTGGCTCTTCTTCGTGACGAGCCTGTTCACCAGTTGTGCATTCGCGTACGCCTTCTACTTCGCGACCATGGAGCGTCAGCGCCGCCATCGGCAGACCGCACCGGAACCGGCGAGGACGGTGACTTCCGGCGCCTGATCGGACCTCGCCGGCGCCGCCGCGGCAGCTCGTGCTCGAATAGGCCATGCCCGAGGGCGATACCGTCTGGCACACCGCCGTGATCCTGCGGCAGGCGTTGGCCGGAAAAGTGCTGACCCGCTGCGATATCCGCGTTCCGCGCTACGCCACCGTTGACCTGACCGGGCAGGTGGTCGACGAGGTCGTCAGTCGGGGCAAGCACCTGTTCATCCGGGTGGGATCGGCTAGCATCCACTCGCATCTGAAGATGGACGGCAGCTGGCAGGTCAATCCCGTCGGCAGGCCCAGCCGGGCCGGCCATCGCATCCGGATCATTCTGCAGACCGCAGACGTGCAGGCCGCCGGGGTCGACCTCGGGGTGCTGGAGATTCTGGACCGCGACGACGAACAGGACGCGGTCGGCCATCTGGGCCCGGACCTGCTCGGCGATGACTGGGATCCCCACACCGCGGCGGCCAACCTGACCGCCGACCCGGACCGACCGCTCGCCGAGGCGTTGCTCGATCAGCGGGTGATGGCGGGTGTGGGCAATGTGTATTGCAACGAACTGTGCTTCGTCACCGGTTACCGCCCCACCACACCGGTCACGGCGGTGGCCGACCCGCTGCGAATGGTGCAGCGAGCACGGGATATGCTGTGGCTCAACAGGTCTCGGTGGAGCAGAACCACCACCGGCGACACCCGGCGCGGCCGCGAGTTGTGGGTATACGGACGCGCCGGGCAGCCGTGCCGGCGTTGCGGCACCATCATCGGGTCAGACAGCAGCGGTGACCGCATTTCGTTCTGGTGCCCGGTCTGCCAGCGCTGAATGGTCGGCGCCGACGACCCATAACGGGGCGAGCAGACGCAGAATCGCATTGAAAAGGCGGGCACGCGATTCTGTGTCTGTTCACGCCGGATGCGGCTACCCCTATGCCGCGGCCGTTTCCAGTTGAGGCCTGCCGCTGCGGAACGGCAACAGGTTCGCAACATATTGCTTCGGCGGGAACGCCAGTTTGACGATCTTGCGTACGACCGTGCCGAACTGCCGAGGCAGCGGGCCAGTGTTGTAGGGCACGCCATACCTTTGGCAGATATCCCGGACCTCGACGGAGATCTCGGCATGGCGGTGCGCCGGGATGTCCGGGAACAGGTGGTGCTCGATCTGGAACGACAGGTTGCCGCTCAGAATGTGAAAGAGCTTGCCGCCGGTCAGGTTTGCCGACCCCAGGACCTGGCGGAAGTACCACATGCCGCGGCTCTCGTTCTCGGTTTCCTCGACCGAGAACTCCTGGGTGTCCTCCGGAAAGTGGCCGCAGAAGATGATCACGTACGACCAGATGTTGCGCGCCAGGTTGGCGGTCAGGTTGCCCGCGAAAACGAATGGGGCGAACGGACCGGCCAGCAGTGGGAACGCAACGTAGTCCTTGAGTACTTGGCGTTTGGTCTTGCGCCAGATGCCTTCGAGGATGTCGCGCTTGTCGGCCAGGGTGATCTCACCGGTCCGGATGCGTTCGGTCTCCAGTTCATGCAGCGCGACACCGTACTGGAACAGCACCATCAGCAGGAACGCGTAGACCGGGTTGCCCAGGAAGTATGGACTCCAGCGCTGGCCCTCGCTCATGCGCAGGACGCCGTACCCGATGTCGCGGTCCATGCCGACGATGTTGGTGTGCGTGTGGTGCATGTAGTTGTGCGAGTGCCGCCACTGGTCGCCCGGGCAGGCGTTGTCCCACTCGAAGCCGCGGCTGGAGATTGCCGGGTCACCCATCCAGTCGTACTGGCCGTGCATGACGTTGTGCCCGATCTCCATGTTGTCGAGGATCTTCGACAGCGCCAGCATCGTGGTGCCGGCGATCCACGCCGGCGGGAAGAAAAGTAGTGCGCGTCCGCCGACCTCGAGCGCTCGCTGCGCCTTGATGACGTTGCGGATGTAGGTGGCGTCGCGCTCGCCGAGGTCGGCGATCACGCGTTCCTTGAGCGCGTCGAGTTCGCGGCCGAACGCGTCGGCCTGTTCGGGGGTAAAAGTGATCGTGTCTTTGGACATCGTCCGTACTCCTTTCGTTACAGGGCGAGTTCGATGTCGCCGACGGGCGCGGACACACAGATCTGCACGTCCTCCTCGTCGGTGGTCGAAATCGATCCGGTGATGAGGTTGCGCACCGCGCCGCGGGTCTTGCGTCGCGTGCAGCTGTGGCAGATGCCCATCCGGCATCCGCTCTCTGGGTTGAGATTGGCCGCTTCGGCCTGCTCGAGCAGTGGCCGGCCGTCATCGGTGACGTCGATACCGGTATCGGTGAAAGCGATTCGGCCGCCGGATGATTCGGTGGGAACGGTGAAGATCGGCGGGACGAAGCTCTCGGAACTGACGTTGTCGCAGCGCTCGCGGACGGCCTGCACCAGGGCCGGCGGTCCGCACACATACACCGCGTCCGGTTCCGGCATCGCCGCGGCGAGATGGTCGGGACCGAAATGGCCGTCCAGATCGGCGCCGTCGGTCGTGCGGGTGTAGCCGTGCAGCACGCGAACACCGGGCAATGCGGCCAGTTCGTCGCGGTAGCAGGCTTCCTCGGCGCCGCGGGCGTAGTGGATGAACGCGATGTCGCCGTCGAAACCTTCGGTCCGCAGCGTGCGCAGCATCGACATCACCGGGGTGATGCCGCTGCCGCCCGAAACGAACAGGATCCTGCGCGGCCGGACGGCCGGAAGCACGAAATCGCCTCCGACGGAGTCCAGCCCGACGATCATGCCGGGGCGGGCGCGGTTGTACAGGTACGTGGACAGCAAACCGCGGTCGTGCACGCCGACGGTGAGTTCGATGAGTGCGGCGCCCTCGGCGCTGGCCGGCGAATAGAGCGGGTGCGCCGCCGCCCGTCGATCTCACGGTCAGGTTGATGTGCTGCCCGGCACGGAATCCGGTAAAGGCCTGGTTGGGTTCCAGCGTCAGCGTGACGCTGCGGGGCGTCTGCCGGGTGACCGCGACCACCTTGGCGCGGGCCTCGCCCAGCGTCCAGGTCGGGGTGACGAGTTCGGTGTAGCGGTCGACGCCGTGCGGCCCGGTCAGCAGGTCCACCAGTGACGACCGGAGCACCCGCTTCGTCAAAGTTTGAGTGAACATGTGTATACCGTGCGCGCTCTGGCGGCAGGCTGTCCGTCGATATCGTCATCGCCAGCGTCAACGAGCGGCGCGAACACTGGCGCTTCATCGTCCGCGAGCGCTCCAGCGGCGTCACGGTGCTGCGCTACGCGATCCGCACCGAGATTCGATTGATCACTTCGGAATTGGCGATCGACCTGGCGCGCTTTCCCGGCCTGCACACCTGGAGCAGCGAGGACCTCAACATTCTGGCCAGGCTGTTCGTCAATTCGATGATCCTCATCGCCGAGGCGATCGAGGACGCGGGAGACGCCGCGGCGCTGGACGAGATCAAGCGGACCGCCGTCAAACAATTGCGGATGATCACGGTCGGGGTTACCGGCTGGCGCAGCACGCTTCAATAAGGTGTGCGGATGACGCTCCTGCAACTGGCCTACCCGCGTCCCGACATCGCCTCGTCACGCTCAATCGCCCCGAAAAGCTCAACGCGCTGAACCACGAACTGGTCGAGGACCTGCACACCACGCTGGCGGAGATCGGCGAAAGCAACGAGTGCCGCGTGGTGGTGCTGACCGGCGCCGGACGCGGCTTCTGCTCCGGGCTGGATCTCACCGACCCGTTCCCGTCGGACGCCGCCGGAGGCGTGGAGTTCTCGCGATCGAGCATGCGCTGGCAGGAACGCATCGCCGACCTCACCACGCGGATACAGCGGTTGCGCCAACCGGTGATCGCGGCGGTGAACGGAGCGGCCTACGGCGGTGGCTTCGCGATCGCGCTGGCCTGCGATATCCGAATCGCGTCGTCCTCGGCGCGGTTCTGTACTCAGTTCATCAAGCTCGGCCTCGGCGGATGCGACATCGGGGTCAGCTACACGTTGCCACGCATCATCGGGGCGGGTCCGGCGTTCGACCTCATCCTGACCGCGCGGGACGTCGATCCCGACGAGGCCCTTCGGCTGGGCATCGTGTCACGGCTGTCAGGCGGGTCCGTGCTCAACGACGCGCTGGCGGTGGCCGAAATCCTTTACGGTTATGGCAAATTCGGTGTGGAGTCAACCAAGCAGGTGCTGTGGGCCAACCTCGAGGCACCGAGCCTGGAGGCGGCCCTGCACGTCGAGAACCGCGGCCAGATTCTGGCGTCGACCAGCGGCGAGATGCAGGACGCTAGCGAGGCGTTCCGCCGCCGTCGACGATGACGACCTGCCCGGTGATGTAGCTGCCCGCGCCCGACGTCAACAACAGTGCGGCCCCGACCATCTCGTCGGGTTTCGCCAGGCGGTTCATCAGGGTCCCACCGACCATCCCGGCGATCACCTCCGGCGGGTTCTTGCGCATCATGTCGGTGTCGACGGGTCCCGGCGCCAGCGCATTCACCCGGATGCCGAATGGGGCGAACTCGGCGGCCATCGACCGGGTGAACGACATCAGCGCCGCCTTGCCGGCGGCATATATCGACAACGTCGGCGCAAAGATGAACGCGCCCACCGACACCATGTTCAGCACCGCGGCGGCGGGGCTGGCCTTCAGATGCGGCAGCGCATGCTGCACCAGGAACACCGGGCCGCGCAGATTCACTTCGTAGGACTTGGTCCAGGCATCGACGGTGATCTGACCCAGCGGCTGAGCCAGCGCATTGGCGGCGTTGTTCACCACCACATCGAGGCCGCCGAACTCCTCGACCGTCCGCGTTACCAGGGCGTCGAGATCCTCGACGCTGCCGAGGTGCGTCGGCACGCCGATCGCCTGACCGCCAAGCTGACGTAGGTGTGCGGCGGCCTGCTCGCAGGCGTCGGGTTTGCGGCTGGCCACCACCACCCGGGCGCCGGCCAGGATGAATCCTTCGGCCAACGCAAGGCCGATGCCCCTGGTGCCGCCCGTCACGATGACGGTGCGATCGGTCAGGTCGAAGAGCCGGTCAAAGGCGTTGCGGTCCACGGAGAGAGTAGAACACGTTGCAGCGGGCGCTAGGAGAACAGATCGCGATGTGCCGCGATGTACTGCTCGACGGTCTGGGCCGGTCGACCGGTCAGCCTCTCGACATCGTCGGTGGCGCGGTTGTAGCGGTCGTCGCGGTGCAGCCGCGCCATCGTCGCGATGTGCTGTTCGACGTGCCCGGGCAGGCCCAGGGGCCGCAGCACGGTTTCCGTCCAGTCATCGAGGGGCACGTCGCGTCCCGACACGGGCCGGCACAGGGCGCGGCCGTACCGGTCGGCCAGGCCGTCGATGTCGAGCACCTCGGGACCCGTCAGCTCGTAGACCTCCCCGGTGCGCCCGTTGGGATCGCGCAGCAGGGTGGCCACCACCCGGGCGACGTCGGCGGAGGCGATCGGCGACGTGCGCCCGGTGCCGAATGGCAGTTCCAGCACGCCGCGCTCACGCACCGATCGCGCGGCCAGCGAAGTGAACAACGGGTTGTCGAGAAACGCGGTGGGCCTGACGTGAATGACCGGCAGGCCAGACCAATTCATCACGTGTTCGGCCAGCCAGTGCAGCCGATGCTGGTGGGATTCGTCCGTGCTCGTCAGCGTCATCTGCGACACCGTCATCTGGGAGATGTTCACGATCGCGTCCAGATCGCCGCGCTCGAGCGCCACCGCGCACACCTCGGCGGTGGCCCGCAGGTAGTCGGGCGACACGCCCATGTTGAAGAACATCCGATCGACGCCTTCGATGGCGTCGGCGATGTCGCCGGCCCGGGTCAGGTCGCCGACGACCACGTCGGCACCCAGCGCGCGCAACTGGGCGGCGCGGTCGTCGTCGCGGCGCACCATCGCCCGCACCGGCTCGGCGCCTTCGAGCAGCAGCTGGGCGACCTGTCGACTCACGCTTCCCACGCCACCACCGGCGCCGGTTACCAGGTACATGCCCGCGGCTAGGGACGGGCGGCGAGCCCCGCCGCGAGAGCGTCGATCGCCGCCGTGAGCGCACCCTGCCGGGGGTGAACCCGTTCAATGCGGACCGGGTCGCCGCTACGAACGACACCGGGATTGACCACCTCGGCGTAAGAGCCGGCGCACGCGAACTGGCCGAGCCGGCCAATCTCTCGACGTCCGACACGAGCCAGCGTGCGCAACACCTGCCCGTCCCGGGGGAGCTCACCCTGAGCCAGTGTCGTCATCACACAGCGTGGTGTCGGCGCGACAACGTGCACGACCGCCTCCGCGCCGAGGTGCAGGTCGCAGCCCAGCCATTCGTCCTCGTCGACGGGCCCGTCGTCGTCCTCGATAAGCATGTTCGGGCGCAACCGCCGTGGGTCCCAATCACCGTCGGGGTATTCGGCTGCCAACCGGCGGAGCGTACTTGCCGCCACCACGTGCAGGGCGGCCAGATCCAACATGGTCCCCGGTGCCGCCATCGCGACGAAGACCTGCACGATGCGGTCGCCGTGCTCGTCCGCGGGCTCGATCTGCAGAGCGTCGGCGACGGCGTCGGGGCCGAAGCCGTCGAGCGTCGGCCAGACCTCCTCCAGGGCCGCCCCGACCGGCGCGCTGGTGACTAGGCGTACCTCGCGGCCCAGCAGCGCCGTTACCCGCCGGGTCAGCTCGGCCTCATCGCCCCGCACGACCCGACCGTCGGGAAAAGTGACCTCAATCGGCGGCGTCGGCTCGTCGGCTCCGGGTGGCGACAGGAAGCGCGCCCGGCATTCGAGCAGCGCGCCATATCGCTTGGGACGCTTGGCGCTGGCCACCCGCCCCGTCTGTACGTCCAGAAAGCCGTAGGCACGGTCACCGACCACACCTCCGGGGCCGAGCAGAATTTCCCGCACCTCTTCGCCCCGCATGGATTTGACGGGATAGTGCCACAGCCGGCCGACCGATGCGCCCTTCATTCGTTGATCCTGCGCGCGGCCTGCCCCGCGGTCAACGACGCCGTAGCCCCGGGTCCGCGGGCTTTTCCGCGTCGGAGAACCGATGAGCGGACGCCTAGACGCAGCCGCTGATGCTGATGCGGCGGCCGACGTTGGCGCACACGCTGATGTTCGGCGGCGGCGCCGGCACGTAGGCCGGCGGAGGCGGTGGTGGGGGAGGCGCCCCAGGCGGCGGCGGAGGAGGCGGTGCCAGCACGTCATTGACCTCATAGAGCGGATCAGCGCATCCACTGACGTCGACGTGCCTGCCGCCGACCGAGCCACATACCGTCGCCTGACTGGCTGGAGCCGTCGGGATAACCAGTCCGCTACCGAGCACCAGCGCCACGGAGCCCGCGCCCAGCCACATCCCCAACGACATATTGTCCCTCCTCATACGGTTCCCCGCACCATGATGAACGGGCCCGAAGTCCAGCACAGCCCTTTCATCGTTCCGGTCAGTTCAGTGCGCGCCTGCTGACGAAGTGGAGCGCCGACCCGGTGATCGGATCATCGAACTCGAGGCTGTGCGCCAGCAGTTGCAGCGGGTTGGAGAAGTCATCGGGCGCAACGTCAATCACGTTGGGATACAAAGTGTCTCCGAATATCGGCAGTCCCAGGGACGCCATGTGCACCCGCAGCTGATGTGTCCGGCCGGTGCGCGGCGTGAGCCGGTACAGGCCGTCGGCAGCCATCTCGATCAGCGTCTCGGCGTTGGGCTCCCCCGGCTCCTCGACGGCTTGTAACTGCCTACGGCGCTTGATGATTCGGCTGCGCACAACCGTGGGAAACACAAGATCCGGGTTTACGGCCGCGCGGGCCAGATACGTCTTGCGCACGAACCCGCGAGCGAACAGCGTCTGATATGAGCCGCGCAGTTCGCGGCGCGTGGTGAACAGCAGTACGCCGGCGGTCAACCGATCCAGCCGATGCGCGGGGCTGAGCTCCGGCAGGTCCAGATCGCGGCGCAACCGGACCAACGCGGTCTGCGCAACGTGGCGGCCGCGCGGCATGGTGGCCAGGAAGTGCGGCTTGTCTACCACGACGATGTCGTCGTCGCGGTAAAGCACCGGGATATCGAACGGCACCGCTACCTCGTCGGGCAGCTCGCGGTATAGATACACGTGGGCGCCCGCCGGCATCACCGTCGTTTCGTCGACGACCCTCCCATCAGCCGAGACGACCTCTCCGGCAAGCACTTTCACCCGGGCACGTGCCCCGAACCGGTCCGACAACTCGTCGAGCACCGAGCCGCCGCGCAGCCGAACCCGCGCCGGTCCCAGCCCGTCGCGGACCGGCAATGGCGCCGGCCTCACGTCAGCGGCACCGGTTCGAGGATCTCGGCGCGTGCCTCCGGCGCGGCGGCCCGCAGCGCGTCGGCGGACGCGTCATCGGGCTGCTGCTGCGAACGGACCTCGGCGTCGACCCGCGCGATATAGGTGTCCACCTCGCGGTCCACGTCCTCTGCGCTCCACCCCAGCACCGGGGCAACAACTTGGGCGACCTCGAGGGCGCAGTCCACTCCGCGGTGCGGGTATTCGATGGAGATGCGCATCCGCCGGGCCAGGATGTCCTCCAGATGCAGCGCGCCCTCGGCGGCGGCGGCGTACCAGGCTTCGACCTTCAGGTAGACCGGCGCCTCGGTGATCGGCGTGAGCAGCTCCGGCCGGCCCTCCGCCATCGCCAGCACCTCGCCGATCAGCGACCCGTAGCGATCCAGCAGGTGGCGCACCCGATAGGGATGCAGCCCGTATTGCGCACCGACATGCTCGGTCTGGTTGATCAGCGCGAAGTAGCCGTCGGCACCCATCAATGGCACCTTCGCGGTGATCGACGGAGCCACCCGGGCCGGGATGAACTCCGACGCGGCGTCGATCGCGTCGGCACCCATCACCCGGTAGGTGGTGTACTTGCCGCCGGCGATGGCGACCAGGCCCGGCGCCGGAACCGCGACGGCGTGCTCACGCGACAGCTTGGACGTTTCCTCGCTCTCGCCGGCCAGCAGCGGCCGCAGACCCGCGTAGACCCCGTCGATGTCGTCGTGGGTGAGCGGCGTGGCCAACACGGTGTTGACGGTTCCGAGGATGTAGTCGATATCGGCCTTGGTGGCCGCGGGGTGGGCCAGGTCGAGGTTCCAGTCGGTGTCTGTGGTGCCGATGATCCAGTGCGTGCCCCACGGAATGACGAACAGCACCGACTTCTCGGTGCGCAGGATGATCGCCACCTCGCTGACGATGCGGTCCCGCGGCACGACGACGTGCACGCCCTTGGACGCCCGGACCCGGAACCGCCCGCGCTGCTTGGACAGCGCCTGGATCTCGTCGGTCCACACCCCGGTCGCGTTGACCACGACATGGCCGCGCGCCTCGGTGATGGCGCCGTCCTCGGAGTCGCGGATGGTCACCCCGATCACCCGATCGCCTTCGCGCAGCAGCGACACGACCTGGGTCGACGACCGCACCACCGCCCCGTAGTGCGCCGCGGTGCGCGCCACGTTCATGGTGTGGCGGGCGTCGTCGACGACGGTGTCGTAATAGCGGATGCCACCGATCAGCGAACTGCGCTTCAGCCCAGGGGACAGCCGCAACGCGCCCGCCCGCGTCAGATGTTTTTGCGCCGGAACGGATTTCGCACCGCCGAGCTGGTCGTAGAGGAAGATGCCCGCGGCCACATAGGGCCGTTCCCACCACCGCTTCGTCAGCGGGAACAGAAACGGCAGCGGCTTGACCAGATGCGGCGCCAACGTCGTCAGCGACAGCTCCCGTTCGTGCAGCGCCTCGCGCACCAACCCGAACTCCAGCTGCTCGAGGTAGCGCAGCCCGCCGTGGAACATTTTCGACGAGCGGCTCGACGTGCCCGATGCGAAGTCGCGCGCCTCGACTAGCGCCACCTTGAGCCCTCGGGTGGCGGCGTCCAG
>JBEVHG010000014.1:0-8187 GCA_040511335.1 Mycobacterium sp.
GGCGGTTCTTGTTGTTGCCTCATCTTTGGTGGTCACACCCGGTGAACACCTTCGCGGTGCGAGCGGGGTGGGGTGGCACAAACCAGTGAGAAGCGACTGTTTACTAAAAACACAGGTCCGTGCGAAGTCGGAAGACGAGGTATACGGACTGACGCCTGCCCGGTGCTGGAAGGTTAAGAGGACCCGTCAACCCCTTACGGGGTGAAGCGGAGAATTTAAGCCCCAGTAAACGGCGGTGGTAACGCCCCGCCACCAAACACACCACACCAACAAAAAAATAGAGTTACGGCGGTAATAGCGACAGGGAAACGCCCGGACCCATCCCGAACCCGGAAGCTAAGCCTGCCACGGCGATGATACTACCCAACCCGGGTGGAAAAGTAGGACACTGCCGAACACACACAGAATCACCCCCCACAATTGCGTGGGGGGTGATTCTACGCGATAATTCGCGGTCTTGCATTCTCAAATTGTCGCCGAATCGGTGTTACCCGTATCCTTTGGCACGTGGTCTCCGACAGGCAGGGCGGCAGCGACGAGCGGCGTCCGCGGCGGACATCCAACGCCGGCGGACCGCGACGGGGACAACGCGACCAACGCTCGGCGCCGCGCTCGTCTGGCCCCGACCGGGCCCGGCGCTCTCAGCCTCAACACACACCCGACGCCGAGCCGCCACGCCCGCAAGGCCCGCCGATCCCGCCCGAGATCGAAGCCAGACAGCTGGCACCCGAAGTCCGCCGGGAACTGACGACGTTGGACCGTGCCACCGCCGATGTCGTCGCCCGTCATCTGGTGGCAGCCGGTGAACTCCTCGACGAAGACCCCGAGGCGGCGCTGGCCCACGCCCGGGCCGCCCGCGCCCGCTCGGGCCGGATCGCCGCCGTCCGCGAGGCGGTGGGAATCGCCGCATACCACTGCGGCGACTGGTCTCAGGCACTTGCCGAACTGCGGGCCGCCCGACGGATGGGCAGCAAGTCGCCGCTGCTTGCGCTCATTGCCGACTGCGAGCGCGGCGTCGGCCGCCCGGAACGTGCAATCGAGTTGGCGCGCGGCCCCGAGGCGGCCGAACTCACCGGCGACGATGCCGACGAACTGCGCATCGTCGTGGCGGGCGCCCGCTCCGACCTGGGGCAGCGCGAGCAGGCCCTGGCGATCTTGTCGATACCGCAACTCGATCCGAAGCGCACCGGACAGACGGCCGCACGCTTGTTCTACGCCTACGCCGAGACACTGCTCGCGGTCGACCGGGAACAAGAGGCGCTGCAGTGGTTCATCAACGCGGCCGCCGCGGATGTCGACGGCGTGACCGACGCCGAAGAGCGCATCACGGAGCTCACCTGACGTGACCACTCTTGCGCAGGAGCATGATTGCCTGCTCCTGGACCTTGACGGGACGGTGTTCACCGGCCACGAAGCCACGACAGGCGCCGTCGAGACGCTGGCAACACTCACCGCCCGCATCCTGTATGTCACCAATAACGCCTCACGCCGACCCGCGGAGGTCGCGAAGCATCTGCAGGCCATGGGTTTCACGGCGGAATCCGACGACGTCGTGACCAGCGCACAAAGCGCCGCCCGGTTATTGGCGGCGCAATTGCCTTCTGGCGCTGTGGTTCTCATCGTTGGCACCGAAGCGTTGGCCGACGAAGTCAGAGCCGTGGGTCTCAAACCGGTCCGGCTATGGTCGGATGCCCCCGTCGCGGTGGTGCAGGGACATTCGCCGCAGACCGGCTGGCCGGATCTGGCTGAAGCCGCGTTGGCGATCCGCGGCGGCGCACTGTGGGTGGCCGCCAACGTCGACCTAACGCTGCCCTCCGAACGCGGCCTGCTGCCCGGAAACGGTTCGATGGTCGCGGCCCTGCGCGCGGCCACCGACGCCCAGCCGCAGGTGGCGGGCAAGCCGGAACCAACCCTGCTCACAGATGCCCTGGGCCGCGGCGACTTTCACCGGCCACTGGTCATCGGGGACCGGCTCGACACCGACATCGCCGGCGCCAACGCCGCCCGCCTGCCAAGCCTGCTGGTGCTGAGCGGTGTCAGCACGGCCGCCGATACCGTGCGTGCGGCACCCGGGCAGCGGCCCGACTACCTCGCGCCCGACCTGCGCTCGCTGACGTCAGGCGTGGACACGCTTCGCGTCGCCCCACATCCGGCCTGGCGCGTCGACGTCGGCGAACGGACCGTCACGGTGAGCTCCACCGGGGCCGACCCGGCCGACGACCTTTCGGTGGTGCGAGCGACCGCCAGCGCGGTGTGGAACGCTCGCCGCGATGGGCGTCCGTTTGCACTGACCGCCGCCGACGACACGGCCCGGCGGGCGCTGGAGCGCTGGTCGCTGCTGACACCGTCGGATCGACTAGCGTGAACACCGATATGAGTACCGACCCGGACCAGATTCGCGCCCAGATAGCGGCGTTGTTGGCCGATTTGCCCGACCCAGCGGTGGACGGCGTTGAACTCGACGATGCCGACATCGACATCATTGCGGCGCGGCTGGAAGAGGCGCACGACATACTGGTGCACGCGCTGGAATCGGTCGAGAAGGGTCCGGCGGGCGGGAGCGAAGCGACCCCGGGGATTGAAAGGTGACCGCCTGTGACGCGGCGCGCTCGTGTTGACGCCGAGCTGGTCCGGCGTGGCCTTGCACGCTCCCGCCAGCAGGCGGCGGAACTGATCGACGCGGGACGGGTCAGCATCGACGGCATGCCGGCGGCCAAGCCCGCAACCGCGGTCGCGGTGAGCGCCACCCTCACCGTGGACGACTCCGGTGAGCGCGGCTGGGCGTCACGCGGCGCCCACAAGCTGATCGGCGCGCTCGACGCCTTCGAGCTGGCGGTGAACGATCGTCGCTGCCTGGACGCCGGCGCCTCGACGGGCGGGTTCACCGAGGTGCTGCTGGATCGCGGCGCCCGCGAAGTCGTCGCCGTCGACGTCGGCTATGGGCAGCTCGCGTGGCCGCTGCGCTGCGAGTCGCGGGTCACGGTGCTCGAGCGCACCAACGTCCGTGACCTGACCGCCGACGCGATCGGCGGGCCGGTGGACGTCGTGGTTGCGGACCTGTCGTTCATCTCGCTGTCGACGGTGTTGCCCGCGCTGACGTCCTGCGCCTCAGCCGAGGCCGATATCGTTCCCCTGGTGAAGCCGCAATTCGAGGTCGGTAAGGATCGGGTGGGCGCGGGCGGAGTCGTGACGGATCCGGCACTGCGCGTCGACGCGGTCCTCACGGTCGCGCGTCGCGCCGCCGAATTGTGCTGGCACACCGTCGACGTCACCGCGAGCCCGTTGCCCGGCCCGTCCGGCAACGTCGAATACTTCCTGCGCCTGCGCGCCAGAACCGAGAACGCCCTGGAAGGGGAGCAGCTCGAGCAGGCGGTGCGACGGGCCGTTGCAGAGGGACCGCAATGACGCGCGATCGCACCGTCCTGCTGGTGGTGCACACCGGACGCGAGGAGGCGACCGAAACCGCGCGGCGAGTGGAAAAGGTACTCGGCGACAACGGCATCGCCCTCCGGGTGCTGTCCGCCGAAGCAGTCGACCGGGGGCCGGTGCATCTGGCGCCTGACGACATGCGGGCGCTCGGGGTGCACATCGAGGTGGTGGATGCCGACGAGCGGGCCGCCGAAGGCTGTGAGCTGGTGCTCGTCCTTGGCGGCGACGGCACCTTCCTGCGCGCCGCCGAACTGGCCCGCAACGTCGAAATCCCGGTGCTGGGCGTCAATCTCGGGCGCATCGGCTTCCTCGCCGAGGCCGAGGCGGAGGCCATCGACACGGTACTCGACCATGTCATCAAACGCGATTACCGCGTCGAGGACCGCATGACGCTCGACGTCGTGGTGCGCGCCGAAGGTCGCATCGTGGATCGCGGCTGGGCACTGAACGAAGCCAGCCTGGAGAAGGGCCCGCGGCTCGGCGTGCTCGGCGCGGTCCTGGAGGTCGACGGACGGCCGGTGTCGGCGTTCGGCTGCGACGGGGTATTGGTTTCCACGCCGACCGGGTCCACCGCATACGCGTTCTCCGCGAACGGGCCGATCCTGTGGCCGGATCTGGAAGCCCTCCTGGTGGTACCCAACAATGCTCACGCGTTGTTCGCCAGGCCGATGGTGACCAGTCCCGATGCCTCGATCGCGATCGAGATCGAGGGCAGCGGGCACGATGCGTTGGTGTTCTGCGACGGCCGCCGCGAGATGGTGGTGCCGGCGGGGGGACGGCTCGAGGTCACGCGTTGCAGCACACCGCTGAAATGGGTGCGACTCGACAGTGCGCCGTTCACGGATCGTCTGGTGCGAAAGTTTCGGTTGCCGGTTACCGGCTGGCGAGGGCAGTAGCAACAGGTGCTCGCCGAGATCCGCATCGAGTCGTTGGGCGCCATCAGCACCGCGACCGCCGAGTTCGACCGCGGCTTGACCGTGTTGACCGGTGAGACGGGAACCGGCAAGACCATGGTGGTGACCGGTCTGCACCTGCTGGGCGGCGGACGCGCCGACGCCACCCGGGTGCGATCGGGCGCCGACCGCGCCGTCGTCGAAGGCCGGTTCACCACAACCGAACTCGGCGACGGGGTGGCCGCCCGCATCGACGAGATCCTCGATTCGTCGGGCGCGGATCGTGACGACGACGGCAGCATCATCGCTGCCCGCTCGGTCATCCGCGACGGACCGTCGCGGGCGTACCTCGGCGGGCGCAGTGTTCCGGCCAAGTCGTTGATCGGCTTCACCACCGAACTGCTCACCCTGCACGGCCAGAACGGTCAACTGCGGCTGATGCGTCCCGATGAGCAGCGCGCGGCGCTGGACCAGTTCGCCGATATCGACCCGCTGCTGAAGCGGTACCGCAAGATCCGGGAGTACTGGCTGGCCGCGCGGCGCGATCTGGCGGATCGCAAGCAGCGGGCACGGGAGCTGGCCCAGGAATCCGACCGGCTGAAGTTCGGGCTCGGCGAGATCGACACCGTTGATCCGCAACCCGGTGAGGATGATTCACTGGTCGCCGATATCCGGCGGCTATCCGAGCTCGACGCCCTGCGCGAGGCCGCCCAAACTGCGCGCACCGCGCTGTCCGGTGCACCGGACGACGACCCCTTGCCCGACGCGGCCTCAGCCGCAGACGGTGTCGGTTTGGCGAAGTCGGTTCTGCAATCCACCGATGACGGGGTGCTGCGCGGGCTGGCCGACAGGCTCGGCGAGGCGTTGGCTGTCATCGCTGACGTGTCAGCAGAGCTCGGCGACTATCTGAGCGAATTGCCCAGCGACGCCAGCACATTGGAGGCCAAGCTGGCACGCCAGAGTGAGCTGCGCACCCTCACCCGCAAGTACGCGGCCGATATCGACGGCGTCCTGGCATGGGCCCGAGAATCGCGGGAGCGACTCGCGCAATTGGATGTCTCGGAGGAGACGCTGGCCGGGCTGGAGCGGGAGGTCGATGAGCTTGCAGCCCAACTCGTCGCCGCGGCAGCCGATCTCACCAAGTCCAGGACCAAGGCCGCCAAGGGTCTTGCCAAGGCGGTGACCGCCGAGCTGTCGGGCCTGGCGATGTCGGACGCCGAATTCACCGTTGCCGTGGCGCCTCTGGCCGCCCGCGCCGACGACTCCGCGCCGATCACGCTGCCCTCGGGTACGGCCGTGCATGCCGGCCACGACGGGGTGGACGCCGTCGAGTTCGGATTCGCCGCTCACCGGGGAACCGATTTGCTGCCGCTGACCAAGAGTGCCTCCGGCGGCGAGTTGTCGCGCGTCATGCTGGCCCTGGAGGTGGTGTTGGCCGCGTCCGCCGAGGGCACCACGATGGTCTTCGACGAGGTCGACGCCGGCGTCGGTGGTCGCGCCGCGGTGCAGATCGGGCGGCGGCTCGCGCGCCTGGCGTGCACCCATCAGGTCATCGTCGTCACCCACCTGCCACAGGTCGCGGCGTATGCCGATGCCCATCTCGTGGTCGACAGTTCAGGTCGCAGCAAGTCCAGTGGCGTCCGCCGCCTCGACGACGATGACCGCATCGCCGAGCTGGCCCGGATGCTGGCCGGACTGGGCGAATCGGACAGCGGCCGCGCGCACGCCCGCGAGTTGCTCAAGAAAGCGCAAGAAGACCGCTCGCAGGCCTGGTAGACCTGTGGCAGTTGTGACAGAAGCTAACTTCTGGGGCTAATGTTACGGCGCGCCTCCCGCTGCTGGCCGCCGTTCATGGACAGAATCGCCCCATGAAGATGTCAGCGCTGCTATCACGTAATGCCAGCTCACGGCCGGGCGTCACCGGCACCGCCCGTGTGGACCGCGACATCGATCGGCTGCTGCGGCGCGTCGGCCCCGGCGACATTGCCGTGATGGACGCGCTGGATCTCGACCGGATCACAGCGGACGCGCTGGTCGAAGCCGGCATCGCCGGGGTCGTCAACGCTTCGCCCTCGATCTCCGGGCGCTATCCCAATCTGGGGCCCGAGGTACTGGTCGCCAACGGCGTCACGCTGATCGACGAGACCGGTCCCGAGGTCTTCAAGAAGGTGAAGGACGGCGCACGGGTTCGCCTGCACAACGGCGTCGTGTACTCCGGTGACCGCCGGCTGGTTCTTGGCACCGAGCGCACCGACCACGAGATCCACGAGATGATGCACGAGGCAAAACGCGGCCTGGTGGAGCATCTGGAGGCGTTCGCCGGCAACACCATCGAGTTCATCCGCAGTGAGAGCCCACTGCTGATCGACGGCATCGGCATACCCGAAATCGACGTCGACCTGAACCGCCGCCACGTCGTCGTCGTCGCCGAGGAACCCAGCGCCGCTGACGACCTGAAGAGCCTCAAGCCCTTCATCAAGGAGTATCAACCGGTCCTGGTGGGCGTCGGCACCGGCGCGGATGTGCTGCGCAGGGGAGGATATCGGCCGCAGCTCATCGTCGGCGACCCCGAAAAGATCAGTGCCGAGGTGTTGCGGTGCGGTGCACAGGTGGTGCTGCCCGCCGACGCCGACGGGCACGCGGCGGGACTCGAGCGGATTCAGGACCTCGGCGTGGGTGCGATGACGTTCCCGGCGGCGGGCTCGGCCGCCGATCTGGCGCTGTTGTTGGCCGACCACCACGGCGCTTCGTTGATCGTCACCGCCGGCATCACCGCAAGCATCGAGGAGTTCTTCGACCGCTCCCGTCAGCGCAGTAATCCGTCGACATTCCTGACCCGGCTCAAGGTCGGGGAGAAACTGGTCGACGCGAAGGCCGTTGCGACCCTGTACCGCAGCCGGGTATCCGTCGGGGCGATCGCGCTGCTGGTCCTGGCGATGCTGATCGCGGTCATCGTCGCGCTGTTGGTGTCGCGCGCGGACGCAGCCGTGCTGGACTGGGTCGTGGACTACTGGCATCGGTTCTCGCTCCGGGTACAGGATTGGGTCACGTAGGAGGTACGCGGTGATATCTCTTCGTACACATGCGATTTCGCTGGCTGCTGTGTTTCTCGCGCTCGCCATCGGGGTGGTACTGGGCTCCGGGTTGCTGTCTAACACATTGCTGTCGGGTCTGCGTGACGACAAGCACGAGCTGCAGAACCAGATCAACACGCTCACTGAGGACAAGAACGCACTCAACGAAAAGCTGAACGCCGCAGGCGAATTCGACTCACAGATGGCGCCGCGCATCCTGCGCGACACGTTGGCCGACAAGGCGGTGGTGATCTTTCGCACCCCCAACGCCAACGACGACGACGTCGACGCGGTGTCCCGGCTGATCGGGCAGGCGGGCGGTACGGTCACCGGCACGGTGGGGTTGACCCAGGAGTTCGTCGATGCCAACTCCGCGGAGAAACTGCTGTCGGTGGTGAACTCGCCGATCGTGCCCGCCGGGGCTGCGCTTTCCACCACCTCGGTTGATCAGGGTTCGCAAGCCGGTGACCTGTTGGGCATCGCGGTTCTGATCAACAAGGATCCCGCGGTTCGGGTCGTGGACGACGCGCAGCGCGACACGGTGCTGGCGGCTCTTCGCGACACCGGTTTTGTGACGTATGGCGACCAACACATCGGTCCGGCAAACACCGCGCTGATCGTGACCGGCGGGGGATTGGACCAGGACGCGGGAAACCAGGGTGCCACCGTCGCCCGTTTCGCCGCGGGTCTGGCGCCGCACGGCGCAGGTACCGTGATCGCCGGCCGTGACGGCTCGGCGTCCGGCACCGCCGCGGTGGCTGTGACCAGGGCGGACGCCCGCCTGACCAACG
>JBEVHG010000015.1:0-10199 GCA_040511335.1 Mycobacterium sp.
CGATCAGGTCGTCCACATCGGCGGTCACCGAGCCGCCGGTCCTGGCGCCGCGGCGGTCCATCATCGCGGTCAGCCCGCCGCCCAGGTCGTCGACCAGGGTGGCGGTGGTGGTGTCTGACCGCAATTGGGTTGGCACGTCGACGGTTTCGATCGTCAACCAATGTGTTGGCCGACGATCCCGGTGTGCGGCCACCCGCGCCGACCAGGCGGCGTCGCCGTCCAGCGCCGCGCCGGTGGCCAGGTAGTGGACCGGCTGCCCGGGACGAATCGATTCGGTGACGGCCGTCTCGGCCCACCGGGATTTACCCGACCGGATACCGCCGAGCACCAGAATGCGCACCGCTGTCAGGCGACGCGATCGCCGCGGTTGACCTGCGGGCGCGGCGCCCGCATCCGGCGCAACTGTGAGGCGCGGCTGGCGGCGTAAAAGCCGAGCTTCCAGCCGCTTTCGGTGTTGTCCGGGAACTTCTCGTCGACCAGTCGGTTCACCTTGCGCCCGACCAGGAACCCGTCGACGACCATGACCGCCACCAACACCAGCATCGCGGGCGAGAGCAGGCGCTGCACCTCGATCGAGGGCACCGCCAGCATGACGAGAATCAGACCCAACGCGGCAGGCATGAACAGGCCCAGCAGGTTGCGGCGCGCGTCGACTATATCGCGGGCGAACCGGCGCACCGGGCCCTTGTCCCGGGGCAGCAGGTAGTCGTTCTCGCCGGCCATCATCTTTTCGCGGCGGTCGGCCATCGCAACGCGGCGTTCGATCTTTTCCGCCTTGCGTTCCTCGCGGGTGAGCTTCGGACCGCCCAACTCCTTGCGGCGGCGGCGGGCCTCGGCGGCGGTCATCGGGGCGGGAGCGACCGGGCCGCGACGGCGGGCGGCCTGCTTACGTTTCGGCGTCGGCTTGCCCTTGGGGGCGGTGATGCCGGACTGCGTGGCGCTGACCTCCTGGCCGAGCTCCTCGGCTTCCGAAGACGCGGCAGAACCGGCGGCCCCGGCTTGCGCGTTGCCTTTCTTGCGGCCCAGCAGCTTCACGCCTGCAAGGTTACTTCTGCCATCGGTCCGCCCGGAATGCACCTGTCGATCTCACGTCCTAATCTGCTGGGATGGCCGGCCCAGACGACCACTGTCCGGGTTTGCGCGTGCCGATCGCCCCCGATTGCCACGGCGACAGCCTCACCGCCGTTGAGGCGGCCCCGGCCCGACGACGAACTGTCGCCGGCGCTGAGCGGTCGCCGTGAATCCGGCGCCGCGGTCATCGCCGAACACACCCGGCGCGGACGATATCGGTGCAGCTGACCGTGGACGACGCGGCAAACCAGCTCGCCGGGCTGGCGCAGGTCACGGCCGCACGACTCGGGAATAGCGGCGCAACAAGGTACCGTTGACGTGATGGGTCTCTGGCCCACCGACGTTAAAGCACGAGGGAGACGCAATGACTGTTCAGGACGAGTCGGCGACCACCACGGCAACCCACGGCGTAATCCTGACCGACGCCGCGGCTGCCAAGGCGAAGGCGCTGCTGGACCAGGAGGGCCGTGACGACCTGGCGCTGCGTATTGCCGTGCAGCCGGGCGGGTGCGCCGGGCTGCGCTACAACCTCTTCTTCGACGACCGGTCCCTCGATGGAGATCTGACCGCCGAATTCGGCGGCGTCACGTTGACGGTGGACAGGATGAGCGCCCCTTACGTCCAAGGCGCCACGATCGACTTCGTCGACACCATCGAGAAGCAGGGTTTCACCATCGACAACCCCAACGCCACCGGATCGTGCGCGTGCGGGGACTCGTTCAACTGAGTTTTTCCGCTGTCAGTACTGACCCGCAGTGCGCGGCAGGTAGGAGCAGACCAGGATCTCGCCGTCCTGGGCCAGTAGCTGAGCGACGGCCTGTTGCCCATCGTCGGCCGGTTGGTCGCGTGTCGACCCGCGCGCCGGAGTCACGCGCATGGTGAACAACACCTGCGCCTGAGCCGGCGAAGTCACGATCATCTTGTCGATCGAGGTGACCTCGGCGCGGCTGTACTGCTTGCGGAAAGCATCGCTGCTCAGGCCGGCCAGCGCGAGGTCGGATCGGCGCTCTTTGACGTCGTCGTACAGCCCGCACAAGAGGTGGCGGGCCACCGTTTCGTCGTCACCGTCCGCCAATGCGTCAAGGTAGTCCTGGATGGCCACCTTGGCCGACGCCGAGTTCAGGGCGGTGGTGCCGCCGGCATTGTCGGAGCGGACCAAAAGGACGATCGCGGCCGCAATCGCAGCCAGCACGGCGATCAGCGCCAACGCGATCGCGACGGCCCGCCAGCGCCGCCGTTTCGGATACTGCACCGGCGGCGGCAGCATGCCGGGATACGCCGACGGGATGTTCTCCGGATAGTGCCGGGCCGCGCCGGGCGGCGGGGGGTGCCGGTGCTGGGGAAACGATTCGGGATACATTTGCGGGCCGGCCGGTCCAGCGCCGTATTCGGGCGGGTACGGACCAGCCATAGAGTTGCTCCCCCGAGGTGTGTGAGTCCGCCTGTCTACAGTGACCGGACGGGTAGTTGTACGCAGGTTAGCGCACTGTCGGCCCGGGTAAGATTATCTAGACGGCTTAATGAAATGAAGGGTGACGTTTCGTGACCATTGCGGTGACCGGCTCGATTGCGACCGACCATCTCATGCGTTTTCCCGGCCGGTTCTCCGAGCAGTTGCTGGCCGACCACCTGCAGAAGGTGTCGTTGAGCTTCCTGGTCGACGATCTGGTCATCCATCGCGGCGGGGTGGCCGGCAACATGGCCTACGCCATCGGAGCGCTCGGCGGCAGCGCGACCCTGGTCGGTGCGGCCGGCACGGACTTCGCCGACTACCGCGAATGGCTCGAATCGGCCGGCGTCGACTGCTCCAATGTGCTGATCTCTCAGACCGCATACACCGCCAGGTTCGTCTGCACCAGCGATGACGACATGGCTCAGATCGCGTCGTTCTATCCCGGCGCCATGTCTGCTGCCCGCGACATCTCGTTGGCGGACGTCGTTTCCCGAACCGGCACACCGGAATTGGTGATCGTCGGCGCCAACGACCCAGACGCGATGTTTCTGCACACCGAAGAGTGCCGCAAACTGGGTCTGGCTTTCGCCGCCGATCCGTCACAGCAGCTGGCCCGGCTGTCGGGTGATGAGATCCGCAAGCTGATCGACGGGGCCACCTACCTGTTCACCAACGACTACGAATGGGACCTGCTGCTGAAGAAGACCGGCTGGAGCGAGGCCGAGGTCATGCGCCAGATCGGGCTGCGGGTTACCACGTTGGGTCCCAAGGGCGTGGATCTGGTCAGCTCCGACGGCACCTTCATCCACGTGGGAGTGGTGCCGGAACTTCATCGCGACGACCCGACCGGCATTGGCGATGCCTTCAGGGCGGGCTTCCTGACCGGCCGCAGCGCCGGGTTGAGCCTGGAGCGCTCTGCGCAGTTGGCGTCGCTGGTCGCGGTGCTGGTACTGGAAGCGCCCGGTCCCCAGGAATGGACCTGGGACCGCGATGTCGCGGTGCAGCGGCTGACCGACGCCTACGGTGCCGAGGCGGGCGAGGAGATCGGCTCTGCGTTGCGCCCTACAGCTGCACGGGGTACTGCGGCTCGCTGATCTGCGGGACAAGGCTGTGCTCGACGAAGATCGCATGCCACAACATGAAGATCAGCACCGTCCACAGCCGGCGGCTGTGATCGCTTACGCCGCTGCGGTGCTCGTCGAGCATCTCCCGCACGGCGGGGATGTCGATCAGCTCGCCGGCCTGCGACGAGCCCACCATCCCGTAGGCCCAGTCCAGCAGCTCACCGGCGCGCAGCCAGTGCCGGATCGGCACCGGGAAGCCCAGCTTCGGCCGGTTGAGCACATGCGCGGGAACGATCGGTTCCAACGCCCGGCGCAGCGCGTACTTCGTTGTGGCCCTGGTGATCTTCTGCTCATGCGGCAACCGCGAGGCCACCGCGAAGACCTCGGGATCCAGGAACGGGACCCGTAGCTCCAGCGAATTGGCCATGGTCATCTTGTCGGCCTTGACCAGGATGTCGCCGCGCAGCCAGGTGAACAGGTCGATATGTTGCATGCGCGCCACCGGGTCCCAGCCCACGGACTCGGCGTAGATCGGCGCGGTCACATCGGTGTGCGTCCAGGCCGAGCGGAATCCGGGCAACACCGCGCGCAGTTGGGCGTCGGAGAAGCTGCGGGCGTTGCCGTAGTAGCGCTCCTCGAGGGTGAGCGATCCGCGGTGCAGCAGACTCTTGCCGCGCATACCCTCGGGCAGCGGGGCCGACACCTTGCCCATCGACTTGCGAAGTCGACGGGGCAGGTAGTCAAATGGCCGCAGCGACAACGGTTCCCGGTAAATGGTGTAGCCGCCGAACAACTCGTCGGCCCCCTCGCCGGACAGCACCACCTTCACATGCTTGCGGGCCTCGCGGGCGATGAAGAACAACGGAACCAGCGCCGGGTCGGCGACGGGTTCGTCGAGATACCAGACGATTTCGGGCAACGCCGCGACGAACTCGGCATGCCCCACCACCTTGGTCACGTGCCGTGCGCCGATCGCCTCCGCCGACGCGACCGCGACGTCGACCTCCGAGAAGCCCTCGCGCTCGAAGCCGGTGGTGAAGGTGATCAGCCGCGGGTTGTGCCGCATCGCCAGCGCGGCGATCGCCGTGGAGTCGATCCCCCCGGATAGAAAGGCACCGACGGTGACGTCGGCGCGCATGTGCTTGGCGACCGAATCCTCCAGCACCGCGGTGATCTCGTCGTAGCGGCTCTGCTCGCTGCCCGGGGTGAACGGCGTGGCGTCGAACCGGGGGGTGAAGTAACGCGTGACTTCAGGGGGCTGGCCGGGCCGCAGGCGTGCGTAGCTGCCCGATTCCAACCTGCGCACGCCGCCGTGCAGAGTCTCCGGCTCGGGCACGTATTGCAGCACGGTGTAGTGCTGGACTGCGCGCTCGTCGATGCCAAGACCAATACCGGCGACATCGGCAAGCTCGAGCAGGCATTTCTTCTCACTGCCCACCACGGTGCCACCCGCCCCGACCGCCATGAACAGCGGCTTGATGCCGAACGGGTCACGGGCGCAGAACAATTCGCGTTCTTTCGTATCCCACAGCGCGAACGCGAACATGCCGCGCAGCCTGGCCAGCGCGTCGGTGCCCCAGTGGTGGTAGGCGGCGATGATGGCCTCGCCGTCGCCGTCGGTGGCGAACACGGCGCCGTGGGTGGCCGACAGTTCCGCACGCAATTCGAGGTAGTTGTAGATCTCGCCGTTGAAAACCAGCACATAGCGGTCCGGCGCTTCCGGCGGACCCCAGCGCAGCGGCTGATGGCTGTGCGCGATGTCGATGATCGACAGCCGGTTGAACCCGAGCACCGCATCCTCGTCGGACCAGGTCCCGGGCTCATCGGGGCCGCGATGGCGCATCAGGTGCGATGCCCCGGACACCGCGTCGACTACCTCGGGGGATATAGCAGCGGACTCCTCACGCAGCAGGGCCAGCAGTCCGCACACCGCGCCAGTATGCCTAATCGCCGAGGTGTGTCGAGACTGGCACCGCGGAGTGGTCTACGCTGCGTAGTATTCGCCTAGCACTACCGACTTCTAGGAGGCTCCGACGTGACACCTCGCGGCCTGAAGGTGGTGGCGTTGTCAGTCGTCCTGGGTGGCACGGCGTTGCTGCTCAGCGGCTGTAGTTGGTCGGAGGCGGTGGGCCTGGGCTGGCCGGAGGGCATTACCCCGGAAGCCCACCTGAACCGCGAATTGTGGATCGGGTCGGTGATCGCGGCGCTGGTGGTCGGGGTGATCGTGTGGGCCCTGATGTTCTGGACCGCGGCGTTTCACCGGCACAAGAAGACCGACACCGAGCTGCCGCGCCAGTTCGGCTACAACATGCCGCTGGAGTTGGTGCTCACCGTCACGCCGTTCCTGATCATCTCGGTGCTGTTCTACTTCACCGTGGTGGTGCAGGAACGCATCCTGCACACGGATCCCAACCCCGAGGTCGTCATCGACGTCACCGCGTTCCAGTGGAACTGGAAGTTCGGCTACCAGAAGGTCGACTTCACCGACGGCACCTTCACCTACGACGGCGCCGATGATGAGCGCAAGGCCGCGATGGAGTCCGTGCCGGAGGGCACCGACGAGCACGGCGAGGAGCTCGTCGGCGCGGTGCGCGGGATGAACCCCGAGGACCGCCGGTACCTGAACTTCGACAAGGTCGAGACGCTGGGCTCGTCCACCGAGATCCCGGTGCTGGTGCTGCCGGCCGGCAAGCGCATCGAGTTCCAGATCGCGTCGGCCGACGTCATCCACGCGTTCTGGGTGCCGGAGTTCTAGTTCAAACGCCACGAGATGCCCGACCCGGAGGCCAACAACTCCGTGAACGACTTCCAGGACACCGAGATCACCAAGACCGGCGAGTTCGTCGGCCGCTGCGCCGAGATGTGCGGCACCTACCACTCGATGATGAACTTCGAGGTGCGGGTGGTGGCGCCCAACGACTTCAAGGCCTATCTGCAGCAACGCATCGCCGGCAGGACCAACGCCGAGGCGCTGACGGCCATCAACCAGTCGCCAACGGCGGTCACCACCCGTCCGTTCGACACCCGCCGCGGCGAGCAGGCACCCCGGGCGAGCAGGTAGGGACACCGCATGCACATCGAAGCCAGGCTGTTCGAGTTCCTTACCGCGTTCTTCGTGCTGTCCGCGGTGGTGTACGCCGTGCTGACGGCCATGTTCGCCACCGGCGGGTTGGAGTGGGCAGGGACCACCGCGCTGGTCCTGACCTCAGGCCTGACGCTGATCACCGGAACCTTCTTCCGGTTCGTGGCGCGACGCCTCGATACCCGGCCCGAGGACTACGAGGACGCCGAGATCGCCGACGGCGCCGGGGAGTTGGGCTTCTACAGCCCGCACAGCTGGTGGCCGGTGTTCATCGCGTTGTCGGCCTCGGTGACCGCGGTCGGCGCCGCGCTCTGGCTGCCCTGGCTGCTCGCGGCCGGTGTCTGCTTCGTGTTGGCGACGGCGGCCGGGCTGGTGTTCGAGTATTACATGGGCCCAGAGAAGCACTGACGCCCGCTTGGCGACAAGGTCACAATCGGGGCGTCAGTTGTTCGCCGAACCGCGCTGCGAGATTCGCTCGGGACTTTCGGTTGGGTAGTGTTGCGCAGGCAAAGACAGCCGCTTGCGGCCAGAACACAACCTGCGCCAAGAAAGTAGTCGAGAAGGATAGGCGTAAATGAGCGGGCCGAATCCCCCAGAGCCGGATTCTGAAGGGTCGGATTTGCCGGGGCACGAACCGGGCGAGCAGGATCAACCGACCCAGGAAGCCGCCGGAGCCGCTGAGCCGGCGACATCGCGGTCCGGCGACACGGAGTTTCACTCACAGGCGTACTCGGCGCCGGAGTCCGAGCAATTCACCAGCGGCCCCTATGTGCCCGCCGATCCGGCGCTCTACGACTACGACAGCTACGAGGCCACCGAACTCGTCGATCAGGCCGCCCCGCCACGCTGGCCGTGGGTGGTGGGCGTCGCCGCGATCATTGCGGCCATCGCCCTGGTCGCCTCGGTGGCGGTGCTGGTCACCAGAACCGACAGCGACAACCTCGCGGTTCCGGAAACGACCACGACCACGTCGGCGCCGCCCGTGCAGGACGCGATCACCACCACGACGCCGCCGCCACCGCCTCCACCACCTCCGCCGCCGCCGACCGAGGAGCCGCCGCCACCGCCGCCTCCGGAAACCGTGACGGTGACCCAGGAGCCGCCGCCACCACCGCCGCCGCCCCCCGCCGAGGCGCCGCCCCCGGTGACGACCACGACGGTTCCGCCCGTGACGACGACGACCCCGGCGGGCCCGCGCCAGGTCACCTACTCGGTGACCGGAACGAAGGCGCCCGGGGACATCATCACCGTCACCTACGTCGACGCCTCCGGGCGCCGACGCACCCAGCGCAACGTGTACATCCCGTGGTCGCTGACCGTGACGCCGATCTCGCAGTCCGAAGTCGGCTCCGTGCAGGCGTCCAGCCTGTTCCTGGTCAGCAGGCTCAACTGCTCGATCACGATGAGCGACGGAACGGTGTTGTCGTCGAATACCGGCAACGCGGCGCAGACCAGCTGCTGATGCCGTACTCCATCGACGCCGCGGGCCGTTCGCGGCTGAGCCCCGACACGGCCCCCGGCGCGCTGGACCGCCTCGACCGTATTCTGCTCGCGGTGTGTGCGGCGATCTGGCTGGCCGCGCTGGGCGCCGGAGTCGCCGCCACCGTCGCCCTCGTCGACCTGGGCCGCGGCCAACCCACATCGCCGGACGAATCCGACACACCGCGGCTGCTGTACGCGGTCATCGCCATCTCGGCGGTCGTCATCGTCGGTGCCGTGCCGTTGCTGTTGCGGGCCCGCCGAAGCGCGTTGGAGGGTCAGCGGCCTGGCCGGGACACCGGTGGGCGCCCAACACCCGGGCAACCGCCGTCGTCGGTCGGTGCCGAGGCGCCCACCGAGAAGTTCCGCGCGCCAAAGACCGTCGCCGAGCAGGTCAACCCCCGCCCCGGTTACCCGGCGCCGCCCGGGGTCAGGGCCGCTCCATCGCAGCTGGTGTCCGCGGTTGATCAGCTGTGGCTGCGCTGCGCCGTCGTGATCGCCTGCGCGATCGGTATCGCGATGCTGGCCATCGGTGTGGCCACCTACCTGATGGCAAGCGACAACGACACTGCGGCCTGGATCGTCTACGTTCTGGCCGGGCTCGTCACGCTCGCCATGGCGGCGATCCCGTGGTTCTACCTGCGCCAGCTGCGCGACCTGGTCGACACGCTTTAGTGATGCCCGTCCGTCTCACCGTTTGACGAGCCGTCGCGGTCCTGATGCTCGCGCAGCGCGGTGAGCGACTTCCGCTCTGCGGCGTGCGCCGCCTCGGTCAGGGCGTCGTGCTCGGCCGCCGGATCGGCGAACAGGAAGCTGCCGGTGCCGGGGGCGCCGGCCGAGCCGAGCTTGTTCATCCGCTTGGGCAGCGTGGCGCCCTGGTACTCCAGCGGGATCGGATGCCCATGCTCGTCGACCGGGCCGAGCGGCTGGTGCAGCTCGATATAGGCGCCGTGCGGCAGCCGCTTGATGATGCCGGTCTCGATGCCGTGCTCGAGCACCGCCCGGTCGCTGCGCTGCAGACCGACACACCACCGATAGGTGATGTAGTAGACGATCCCCGGCAGCACCACCATGCCGATGCGCCCGATCCACGTCGTCGCGTTCAGCGAGATGTGGAACTTCAGCGCGATGATGTCGTTCATCGCCGCCAGCGTCAACACCATGTAGAACGCGATCGCCGCCGCGCCGATTGCGGTGCGCACCGGCACATCTCGCGGCCGCTGCAACAGGTTGTGGTGGGCGTTGTCGCCGCTGAACTTCTTCTCGATCCAGGGGTAGGCGATCAGCAGCGTGAATATCAGGCCCATGATGAGCGCGACCCCGACCGCGCCCGGGATGGTGTGGCCGAACGGGTACAGCTCCCACGGCGGCCAGATCCGGGCGAGGCCCTCGGTCCACATCATGTAGAAGTCCGGCTGGCTGCCCGCGGAGACCTGCGACGGCTTGTACGGGCCCAGCTGCCAGATCGGGTTGATCTGCAGTAGACCGCCCATCAGGCCCAGGATGCCGGTCGTCAGCGCGAAAAACGCACCGGATTTGACGGCGAACACCGGCATCACCCGCACACCCACGACATTGCGCTCGGTGCGGCCCGGGCCGGGGAACTGGGTGTGCTTCTGGAACCACACCATCGCCAGGTGAACGCCGATGAGCGCCAGGATGATTCCGGGGAGAAGCAGGATGTGCAGCGCGTACAGGCGGGGGATGAGGATCTCGCCGGGGAAGTCGCCGTCGAACAGCGCCCAGTGCATCCAGGTGCCGATCACCGGCAGGCCCAGCGTGATCGACGAGAGCGCCGCCCGCATCCCGATGCCGGACAGCAGGTCGTCGGGCAGCGAGTAGCCGAAGTAGCCCTCGAACATCGCCAGGATCAGCAGCAGCGAACCGATCACCCAGTTCGCTTCGCGCGGGCGGCGGAACGCGCCGGTGAAGAAGATGCGGGCCAGGTGCACCATGATCGACGCGGCGAACATCAGCGCCGCCCAGTGATGGATCTGGCGGACGAACAGACCGCCGCGCACTTCGAAGCTGATATCCAGCGTGGTCTCGT
>JBEVHG010000016.1:0-8803 GCA_040511335.1 Mycobacterium sp.
ACTCGGTGTTCGGCGCCCCGGCACTCTCGGCGATCCCGCTCCGGGTGGATTGCGGTGCGAGCGATCGGTTCTATTTGGCCACCAAGCAATTCGTCGCGTCGTTACGCAGACCGCCGTCCGGGGTGTCTTTCGAAGGTGGTCACGACGTTTCGTCCTGGCGCCGGAAGCTGCCCGCCCAACTGGCGTGGCTGGCTTCGTAGGGCCCCAAATACCGGGATACGGCCGGGACTCGTGGGACGATCGCTACTCGAGTGAACAGAGTGGCGACTCCGGTACGTTCATCCCGACGCGGCGAATCCGCGAGCGGGCGGCCAGGCCTGTCGCAGAAGCAGTTTCGGACCGATATCGAGGGGCTGCGGGCGGTCGCGGTGGTCGCCGTCGTCCTGTTTCATGCGGGCGTTCCCGGAGTCGGCGGCGGGTTCATCGGCGTCGACGTCTTCTTCGTCGTCTCGGGATTCCTTATCACCGGCCTGCTTTGGCGTGAGATGGCGAGCACGGGCACGGTTCGGTTGGCCCAGTTCTACGGCGCACGGGCCCGGCGGCTACTGCCCGCCGCGGCGACCGTGCTGGTGGTTACCGCCATCGGCGCGGCGGTGCTGCTGCCGCCGTTGCAGGCCCGCAGCGTTATTGGCGATGGAATCGCCAGCGCGCTGTACGTCGGCAACTACCGATTCGCCCTGCACGGCGCCGACTACCTGGCCGCCGACGCGCCTTCGCCGTTTCAGCACTATTGGTCACTGGGCGTGGAGGAGCAGTTCTACCTGCTGTGGCCCGCCCTGATCATCGGTACCGCGTGTCTTGTCGCGCGCGCTGCCCGGCGCGGCGGGGTGGCCACTCCTCGGTCGGGGGCGCCATACGCAATGGTGCTCGCGCTCGTGGCCGTCGTGTCGTTCGCGATCTCGCTCGCCTGGACGCACTCGTTGCCGTCGTGGGCGTTCTTCTCGCTGCCGTCGCGGGCGTGGGAATTGGCCGTCGGCGGACTGGTCGCGCTCACCGCGAGTCAGTGGCGACACCTGCCCGGACCGTCGGCCGCCGTCGTGGGCTGGGGCGGCTTGGCGCTGATCGTCGTCACCTGCACGCAGGTGGGCGAGACGACGCCGTACCCCGGCAATGCCGCGCTACTGCCGGTTCTCGGCGCGGCATTGGTGGTGGGCGCGGGTTGTGCGACACCGAATCTGGGTGTCGGGCACTTTCTGTCCGCACCGGCGATGCGAGCGGTCGGCCGGCTGTCCTACTCGTGGTACCTGTGGCATTGGCCGGTGCTGCTGCTGGCACCCGCGCTGTTCGGCGCACCGCTTGGTTTGGCGGGCCGGCTGGCGATGGTCGCGGTGTCCTTCGGGCTGGCCATTCTGACGCTGCACCTGATCGAGAACCCGGCCCGGTTCGCGCCCGCACTGCGGTTGTCAGGGCCACGCAGCCTGGCTCTTGGCGCAGTGGCCACGGCTCTGGCGGTGTCTGTCGGTTCGGTGCTGTTGATGCTGCGGCCCGTTCCCGTCGGCGTCGGCGTGGCCGTGCCCGTGGTGGTTGCCGCGCCTGCGCCTTCGGCAGCACCACAGGCATTGTCGGTTCAGGAACAGTTGCGGGCCGCGGTTGCCGCATCGGCGGATCTGCGCGCCGTTCCGTCGAATCTGTCGCCCTCGCTTGCTGAGGCGCCTTCCGCGAAGCCTGCCGTGTTCCTCAACGGTTGCGTGCGGTCATGGCGGGATGTCGGTCAACCCGAGTGCGCGTCTGGTGACACCGCGTCGCCGACGACCGTGGCGCTGGTCGGGGATTCGCACGCGGCAATGTGGCAACCGGCGCTCGAGCCCGTTGCGCAGCAGCGGCATTGGCGGTTGCAGACCATGAGCAAGGTCCTCTGTCCGCTCCAGGACTTGCCGATCAACAGCCCGTATCTCGGTCGGAAGTACACCGAGTGCGAGCAGTGGCGCGGCGATATCATGTCGCGGCTGGAGAAGGACCGGCCACGGCTGATCATGTTGGATATGGGTCGGCGGTACGGCGCGGATTTCGGTTTCGTTGCGTACGACCAGGCTTGGCTAAACAGCCTGACAGGGTTGGTGCAGCGGTTGCGAAGCACGGGCGCGAGCGTTTTGGTTCTCGGTCCGGTCCCTGATCCGCAGTCGACGGTGCCGACGTGCCTTTCGGCCCATCTCGGCAACGCGATGGCATGCTCGCCGGCGCGGTCGGTCGCGTTGAACGACGACGGTACTTGGGCCGAAGCGGCGGCGGTTAGGGCTGGCGGCGGGGAGTACGCGGATCTGAGTGAGTTCTTCTGCACCACCGAGCGCTGCCCGGTCATAGTCGGCAACACGTTGGTGTACCGCGACGACAACCACGTGACGATCGAGTACGCGCAACTGCTCGGGCCGGTGCTTGCCGAACTGGCCGATCGTGCATTGGCTGATGCCTAGCCGTAGCGGGGACTTGGTCGACGAGCTTGTCGCTGGGAGGTGGGCAAAAAACTGTCGACGTATGCCGTGCAATCGAGAACGCCCCGGAGCCATCTGGGCCCCGAGGCTAATCCCCCTCGACGGTTAATCGTCTTACGGTGTCGGAGACTGTCATGACGCCGTCACCAATTGTTGACGCGATGACCCGAGGTGTTTTCAACCGGACTCATCCGTCGCGCCACCAGCGGGCTACAAGGCAGCTCCACCTCACAATGAGGCCTCGCTCAGCAAGCGAAACCAAGCTTGCCTCGGCCTCCGGTGGCATCCCTAACCGGTAGCGGAATCGCGGAAAAATGCAGCGGCGAGCCGCCACATACCCAGCAAATATTACGCACAATTCAAGTTGAGTGAATGTCGCCGAAATGGGCCAGAATCAGCAGAGCGACCGTGAATCAAGGTGTTAGCCGACCAGTTCCGCCGCGCCACGAGCCGCAGTCTCCGTCTGACGCGTGTAGCTGCCGCCGAACAACGCCACGTGAGCGAGCAACGGGTAGAGCTGATGCAGCCCGATCCGCTCTCGCCAGCCGCGGCGCAGCGGATACATCTCTCGGTATCCGTCGAGCACCGCATCCAGATACGGACAGCCGAACAACGCCAGCATGGCCAGGTCGGTCTCACGGTGCCCGCCGTGCGCGGCCGGGTCGATCAGCACCACACCCGCAGGCGTCCACATGACGTTCCCGCTCCACAGGTCGCCGTGCAGCCGGGCCGGGGGATCGTCGTCGTCGAAATCGCCCGCCAGACAACGCTGGATGACGCGGCCGATCGCGGCGCGGCCGTCCGTAGAAAGCCGCGCACCCGCGGCCTCCGCCATCGGACGCAATCGCTCCTCGGCGTAGAAGTCGCCCCATGATCGGTGGCCCGTCAGCGACATCAGAAGTGGATCCGACAGCGGGCCGAAGAACCCCGGTCCGCGCCAGTCGTCAGGTCCCGCGCCAAAAGATTGTGCCCCCGCATCATGCGTTGCGGCCAACCGGGCGCCGAACTCTCGTCCGGCTGCCCGTGACGGTGGCACCGAAGTCAACCGCTCCAGTGTCAACGACTGCACGTCGTGGTCCACCACACGCGCGCACGGCACACCCCCGTCAGCAGCCGAAAGCCATTGCAGGCCAGCGGCTTCACATGCAAAGAAGCCGGCAGGCGCGCCGGCTCGGCGCTTGACAAAGACATCCATGCCTAGGGCTGGCGGGAGACCATCCGTAGGACCCGGTCACGCGCGCGGGTCGGCAGGTTGGTCAACAATGTCACCTGCACCTTGGGGCCGATGCCGACGACACAGCGGGCACGCGGCCGCCGTGCCGTGAGCGCCTCCTCGACGACGGCGGACACCTTCTCCGGGGAGACCGCCATCCTCTGCGAGACCGGGATGAACTTCTTCATCCCCGCGATATGCCTGGCGTACAGGGCCCGGTGTTCAGGTGTCAGCGCCGCCTCCGTCTCCTGCGCCACGGCGTCGGCGGTGCGCCAGATGTCGGTGTCGGTTTGGGCCGGCTCGACCAGCACCACCGGAATACCCCACGGCCGCAGGTCGATCCGCAGCGCGTCGGCGGCTGCTTCCAACGCGAACTTCGACGCGCAGTAGGCACCCAGCAGCGGAAAGGACACCTTGCCGTTGAGGCTGGAGATGAACACGATTCGGCCTTTCGACCGACGCAGTCGCGGCAGCACAGCCTGGGTCACGGCGAGCTGGCCGATCACGTTGACTTCCAGCTGCTTTCGCCACTCATCCGGACTGACGGTCTCCACCGCGCCGCTGACTACGATCCCGGCGTTGTTCACAATCGCGTCGAGCCGTTCGGGCAGCGACTCCGACAATGCGGCGATGTGTGCGGCGTCGGTGACGTCGAGAATGACCGAGGAGATTCGTTGCGGGTCGGCCTTGGTGATCGCGGCGGCGTCCTGGTCTGTGCGCACTCCCGCGATCACATCCCAACCGCCGGCCGCCAGATGCTCAACGATCGACCTGCCGATACCCCGCGCCGCGCCGGTTACAAGAACTGATGGCATGGTCGAAACACTAGTCCGGCACCGGCCGCCCCGAGCCGAAGATCAGAGCGCTCGCCACGATAACGGCCGCCGCCAACACGACCACCGGAGCGACCGCCGTCCAGCCCTGCGCCGGGCATCGCATGCGGTCGGTCTACAGCTGCGGCGTCAGATCCAGTGACGTGACGGTGCTCATCCGGGTGATGAGCCATTTGGCGTCACGGCGTTCCATCGTCAACCGGTATGACAGGTAGCGCAGCGACGGGATGTTCTTCGTCACCGGGCTGGTCGCAACGGAATTGGTGTACACGATCGCGGTGGCTTCTGACGGGGTGAGCGTCTCGACCGCCGTGGCCATCACCTCGGTGCTGTTGGTGACCTGTGCCTGCTTGTTGGGTGCGACGATCGCATCGATGTACTTGCGGTATTCGTTCGCGAAGTCGCCGCCCAGATAGCCGGCCGACCGGTCCGGCAGCGACTCCATGTCCTCCGGCGTGTACGTCCACAACGTCGTGATGGCGCTGGTAGCCGTGCGCGCCACATCGAGTTTGGTGTCGATGAGCGCACGGTCGGCCAGGTACGGCTGCACCGCCGCGCCGGCGAAGGCGCCCGCGGCGACGAACAGGGCCGCGGCCGCCACCGCCGCGATCTTGACCCGTCTGCCCGCGGGCCGGTGCGGAACGAGAACCGGTTCGGCCTCTGCGGATTCGGCTTCGACCGTCTCCTCGGCCAAAGCTTCGCCGTCGACTGTCTCGTCGGCCGGTTGATCATCGGTGACCGTTTCGGCTTTGGGCTGCGCCTTGGCCGTTCTGCCTGCCTTGCCTACCGGCATACGCACAGCCGGCTTAACGTCGGCGCTTTCGTCCTCGACCGTCGATGCTTCCTCGGCAGGCTCCGTCGACTTACGCCGGAAGCGCCTGCGATGACGCCGACGTGTCGACGTATCAACGGCTTCCGTGGTCAGATCACCTGGATCAGATGGCTGATCTTCCACTGCTGTCCTTCCTTGATAGCCGTTGCGACCCAACGGTTTCCGCTCTCTACCGTGGACTTGCCATCCGGCGACTTCGTGGTGATCTTCGTCGCGACCAGCACGTCAGCGCTGCCGTTGTCGTTCCACCGCTGCACGCCGGCCTCGAGAACGGTGCCGGTGGTGGGTTCGGCCCGCGCAACCTGGACGACGATCTCGTTCTGCTTTTCCTTGAACATCTTGGCGAAGTCGCCGGTGCCCTGCGCCAGGATCCGGTCGGCATAGTCGTTGGCGTGGAACGGATCCAGCGTGGTGTAGGCGGTCATGAATGCTCGGACGTAACCGAGCGCGGCGGCATCCCTGAGTGCCCCGCGGCGGTCGGTTTCGTGTCCGATCAGCATGAGCGTGCTCGCCGTGAACGCGGCCGCGATCAGCAGCGTCGCCACGGCGGCGATGACCGGAACGCCCCAGCGCCGCGGCTGGGGCGGCGCGACCTCGAAGAAATCCACATCGGTGGGCTCGACCTTGCGCCGCGGGCTCACCTGCCGGCCTCGTTCATGTTGGGCTTCTTCAGCACCGTGAGGTTTGCGACGCGCCAGGACCCGTCGGCGGACTTCTCGAACTCCACCCGCACCGTCGCGGTGATGAACTTCAGATCCTCCGGGTCTGTGCCCCGTTGACCCTGCAGCGCCAGCAGCATCGATGCCTTCTCCCGCTCCGCGGACAGCACCGCGCTGCTCACCGCCCAGTACTCGTTCGTCGTCGCGCCGGCCCCCTGCACCGCCTGCTGCTGGGTGACCAGCTGTTCGCGATAGGCGTCGGTGGCCAACGACTGTGCGCGGGAAAAGTCGTCCTGCAGCGTGTCGGTGCTGTAGCTCAGCATCTGTTCGACGATCCGCGGACCCTGCGCGACGATCTGGTCGCGCGCGGCGTCGACCGCCCGATCCTGCCGGTACACCACCAGATAGCCCAGCCCCACGGCTGCCGCGCACACCAGCGCCGCAGCCGCCAGCACCGCCGCCGTCGGCCGCCGCATGTCGCGCTCCGGGCGCTGGACAGGTCTCACCTCGGTGCGCAGCAGCATGTCGGCAAACGTGCGGCGGCGCCGGTCCCACAACGGCCACAGCCAGCCGAGCAACAGCGCCGCGGTGTCCAGCAGGTGCGCCAGATCGCGGCCCAACAGCCGCCAGCTGCCGACGTCCCCGCCGTCGCGGCATCTGACCGCGATCCCGAAGAGCGCCCGCCCCAGACTCCAGCCGGTCATCGCCGGTAGCACCCACCGGTTGACCGCCATCGCCAGCACGGTCAGCGCGGTGGCGCCGGTGAACACCCACCACAACCAGCCGCGCTGCGGGGCCGCCAACGCGAGCAAAGCCATCGTTGCGATCACACCGATGCCCAGCAGTACGTCCAGCGCGAACGCGCCGGCGCGCGTCAGCCAGGACGCCGGCGCATCGGCCGGCACCGATTCGGTGGCCGGTGCGTCCGACGTTTCGTCGAGCACAACCGTCACGAGGTCACCTGATCGAGCTCGGCGATCTTGTACGTGCCGTCGACAGGTGCCATCTGAACCCGCAGCCGATAGCCCTGCTCTTGATTGGCCGCCTCCGAGTTGGTCACCTTCACCCGCACGGCCACCAGCACATCCACCGATCCATCGTCGTTGTAGCGCTCCACCGCGGCACGCATGTCCGACACCTGGACTGTGACGTTGGCGGCCCGGTACGCATCGACCAGCACGCCGCTGTACAGGGCAGCCTGGACGCCGAAGTCACCCGTTGAGCATTCGATGATCTTCGTCTGGCCGGCGGTCATCGTCGCCGTGTCCGGGGCGTGAGTGGCCGCCACACAATCCTTGGCCGCCTGCACGGCCGCCGCTTCGGCGCGCGCGATGGCCTCACTCTCGGAGTGATGGCGCAGCGCCAGATACCCGCCGACCGCCGCCGCGGCGGCCAGCACCATCAGCACCGCGCAGATGCTCAGCATCCAGCCCCGGCCGAGCCGCGTTTCGCGGCGGGGCCAGACAGCTGGCTCGGGAGATTCCTGGACTTCCTGGTCCTCGGATACCGTTACCGACTCGTCCGGCGCGTCATCAGCCTCGGTGGGGTTCAGCTGGCTGGTGCCAGCATCTCCTTCCATCCGTCGTCTCCTGGGTTACTCGAATTGCTGACGGAGTACTTGACGCCGTCGGGTCCGACTACCTCGCCGCTGGCCGGGCTGTAGATCGCGGTCGCACCTGGTGCCGGAGTGTAGATGCACGGGTTGGGTTGTTGTCCACTGCACTGGACGGTCCCCTGGCCCGGTGGGGTCAGGGGGTCGCTGATCGGCGCAGGCGACGTGGTCGGTGGCAACTGGTCGGCGGGCAGCGGATTCAGCCCGGTGTTGATCGACGGCGCCGGGATGACCCGGCCGGGGTCGACCGGCTGGTCGCAGCGAGCTCCCGGTGCCGGGCAGTTCCGGATCTGGTTCGGGTCGCCGTACCATGGGTTGGTGCCCAACGGAACATACGGCTCGTTGCTGCGGCACTCCCTCGGCGTAGCCGCCCGCTTACCCGGCACGTCCACGCAGGGATAGTTGCGTGCACCGCGAACCACATTGCCCTGGAAGTCCTTTGGGATCTTGCAGTACGTGCCCGACGGCAGCGGCGCCATGCTCGTGTCGGCGGGCGACCGCCACTCCGCCGCCGGGGCGAACCCGGTCAGGCACGGCGGCGGGATGTTGAGCGAAATGCCCAAGTGCACCAGGGCCTCGTTATCGAATATCACATTGGCCTGCGCGATCGCTGCACCCTGCGGATAAACCACCAACACCTGCTCGAGGCCCTTGTTGTAGCGCTTGAGCATGTCTATGACGACCGCGAGATTCGCCAGGGTCTGCGGCAGCGAGTCCCGCACATCGCCGAACACGGCGTTGAGTTGGTCGGCGGTGGGGGCGGCCTGCTGCAGGCCGCTGCGCAACGCCTGATCTTGCTCGGCCGACTGCGCCGCCAGAATGTTCAGGTTCCGCGACCATTGTTCGATCGCGTCACCGGAGTTCACCTGGCTGTCCAGAATCGGTGCCGAGTTCGCGATGATGTCGTTGACCGGGCTCAGGTTGTCGCGGAAATCGCTGGCGATCGAGGCCGTCGAGTCGACCAGCCGTTGCAAGGCCGGGCCCAATCCACCTACGGCTAGCGCCGTTTCGGTGAGCAGCGCGTCGATCTTCCCCTTGGGCAGCACCGCCAGGCCTTCGTTGGCGACATCTAGCGCGGGCCCGACCTCACTGGGCACGTAGCTGCAGGTTTCCGGGTCCTCCCCCTGGCTCTCACGCCATCGTCTGCAGTTGTCAGTCATCGACTGCCCGTCGGCGTTGTACTGACCCGGGTTGCCGGTCGACACCAGGTCCAGGTACTGCTCAC
>JBEVHG010000017.1:0-11608 GCA_040511335.1 Mycobacterium sp.
CGCCGCAGTACACGTCGCAACGCTGTTCGCAGTGCGGGCAGGTGGACCCGAAATCCCGTGAGAGCCAAGCGGTATTCCGGTGCACCCACTGCTCACATCGCGAGCACGCGGACGTCAACGCGGCGAAATGCATTCTGGCCGCAGGGCTTGCGGTCACTGCCTGTGAAGACTCTTCCCAGCCTTCGGGCTGGGTTGTGTCGTCGAAGCAGGAACCAGCAGGAAACCGCGAGGAATTACTGCTCCAACCCCACACCGCAGCGTGACCAGGTTGGAATCCCCCGGCTTCAGCCGTGGGGAGGACGTCAAACTGGCGTTCAACGACGTCACCTGCGTCGGCGCATTGTCGGCCGCCGATGACCGTAACCTGTCTGTGCCAGAGCACCTTTCGCTCATCGGGTATGACGACACATACCTGGCGCGCATCCGACACCTGTCGCTGACGTCGGTGGACAACGGCAACTTCGCCGTCGGGTCACAGGCCGCGAAGTTTCTGCTTCAACGACTCGACCGGCCCGACTTGCCGCAGCGCGTTTACCTGCACCCGCCCACGGTGAGCATCCGCCGCTCCACAGCGGCGCCGAGGTGAGCGTGCCGCTAGGCGTTCTGCGGGAAGCCGAGCTCGATGCCGCCGTGGCTGGGGTCGAGCCAGCGGCTGGTGATGGCCTTTCCGCGGGTGAAGAAGTGCACACCCTCTTCGCCGTGGGCGTGCAGGTCGCCGAATAGCGAGTTCTTCCAGCCGCCGAAGCTATAGTAGGCCATCGGCACCGGGATGGGCACGTTGATGCCGACCATGCCGACCTCGACCTCGTTCTGGAAGCGCCGGGCCGCGCCGCCGTCGTTGGTGAAGATGGCGGTGCCGTTGCCGTAGGGGTTGGCGTTGATCAGATCCAGCGCCTCGTCGTAGGACTCCACCCGCACCACCGACAGCACGGGGCCGAAGATCTCGTCTGTGTAGACGCTCATGTCGGGGGTGACGTGATCGAGCAGGGTGGGCCCGAGCCAGAATCCGTCCGCGCCGCCGTCGGGGGACACCTGGCGGCCGTCGACGACGACCTTGGCGCCGGCGGCCTCGCCGGCATCGACATAGGAGGCCACTTTGTCGCGGTGGACCTTGGTGACCAGCGGGCCCATGTCGGCGTCGCCGGTGCCGTCGCCGGTCTTGATGGTGCGGGTGCGTTCGGCGATCTTGGCGACCAGGTCGTCGGCGATCGGGCCGACCGCGACGGCGGCCGAGATCGCCATGCAGCGTTCGCCGGCCGAGCCGAAGCCGGCGTTGACCATGGCGTCGGCGGCCAGGTCTAAGTCGGCGTCGGGCAGGATCACGGCGTGGTTCTTGGCGCCGCCGAGCGCCTGCACCCGCTTGTCGTGGGCGGTGCCGGTCTCGTAGACGTAGCGGGCGATCGGGGTGGACCCGACGAAACTGACCGCCTTGATCGCCGGGTTGGCCAGCAGTTCATCCACGGCGGTCTTGTCGCCCTGCAGCACGTTGAACACCCCCGGCGGCAGCCCGGCCTCGGCCCACAGTTCGGCGATCCACAGCGACGCCGACGGGTCCTTCTCACTGGGTTTGAGCACCACCGTGTTGCCGGTCGCGATCGCGATGGGGAAGAACCACATCGGCACCATGGCCGGGAAGTTGAACGGGCTGATGATCCCGACCGGGCCCAGCGGCTGGCGAATCGAATACACGTCGACCTTGGTGGAGGCGTTCTCGGTGAACCCGCCCTTGAGCAGATGCGGGACCCCGCAGGCGAATTCGACCACCTCCTGGCCCCGGGTGACCTCGCCCTGCGCGTCGGAGACGACCTTGCCGTGCTCGGCGGTGATGATCTTGGCCAGCTCGTGCTTGCGTGCGTTGAGCAACTCGCGGAAGTTGAACAGGATCGCGCTGCGCTTGGCCAGCGAGATATCCCGCCACGCCGGGAACGCCGCCGCGGCGGCGTCGATCACGGCGCGGGCATCCTCGACACTTCCGAGCGTGACCTGGCCGGTGACCTCGCCGGTCGCCGGGTTGGTCACCGGGGAGCTGGTGCCGCCCGTACCGGGGTAGGCCTTGTTGTTGATCCAGTGGGTGATGGTGGTGGTCATAGTTGTTGTCACTTCCGGTATTTGGATACGTAGTTGGTTATCGTGGCGAGTTGATAGCGCGACACTTCGTCGGCGTTCTCGTCTTCGGCGAAGACCGAGGACACCATGACGGTGTCGGGACGGTCGTAGAACCCGATCTCGGCGAGGCCGCCGAAGAACTCTTCCCAATTCACGTCGCCGTCACCGATCTTCAGGTGTTGGTGCACGCGGGCCGGGTTGCCCGGCGGGTTGGTGATGTAGCGCAGCCCGTGGCTGCGGCGGTGATCCATGGTGTCGGCGACGTGCACCAGGCGTAGTTTGTTGCCCGCGGCGCGGATGATCTCGGTCATGTTGCCGCCCATGTGGTACGTGTGGCAGGCGACGTAGACCATCCCGATGTTGGGGGAGTTGACACCGCGGATGATCCGCAACGCCTCCAGCCCGTCCTCGACAAAATCGTCGGGGTGAGGGTCGATTCGGACGTCGATGCCTTCGCGCTCGAAGATCGGCACCAACTCCTCCATCGACCGGAAAAACGCCCGCTCGGATTCCTCGGCACGTTCGGGGCGGCCGGAGAACTCGGTGTTGATGACGTTTACACCGAGGTCGACGGTGATCTGGATGACGCGCTTCCAGTTGCGCACGGCGGCTTCCCGGGCATCCTCATCTGGGCCCGACCACCGCAGCACCGGCAACACCGAGGCGATGCCGACGCCGGCGTCGCCGCAGGTCTTGCGGAACTTGGCCACCAGGTCGTCGTCGGCGCGGGGGTGGTTGAAGAACGGGATGAAGTCGCGGTGCGGCGTCAGCTGAAGGTGTTCGTAGCCCAGGTCCGCTACCAGTCGGGGAAACTCGAGCAACTCGTGGTCGTGGTGAAACGGCGTGGGGTCCAATGCAATCTTCATCTCAGGCACCGATCCGTTCGGCGAGCTGCACCGCGACGCGTTTCCCGGATTCGAGCGATTCGACGCCGGCGGCGCATACCGCCGCGGCGGCGTAGCCGTCCCATGCCGTAGGTCCCGCGACGTTGACACCGGACCGCACCGCATCGACCCACCGCTGCACCTCGATGTCGTAGGCCTGTCCGAAGCGTTCCCGGAAGCCCGGCGTGATCTGTCCGCCCCAGCGGCCCGGGCTGAACTTGCGGATCAGCCCCACGTCGAGACCGATTATCGCGCTGCCGAGTTCGCCCACCACCTCGGTACGCACCTCGTAGGCCACCCTGGTGGTGACGAATACTTCGACGTCGACGTGGCGTCCACTTGCGGTCTCGAAGATCGCGATCTGCGGGTCCGCAAGCCCGGCGGGCGCGGCCGGATTGGGTGTCGGCTTGATGATCTGGACCGATGCGATCTCCTCGCCGAACAGGAAGCGGGCCACGTCCACCTCGTGCACCAGCGAGTCCTTGACCACCATCGCGGAGTCGAAGCTCGGCGGCACCGCCGGGTTACGGTGCGCGCAGTGCATCAGCAGCGGCCGGCCCAGCTCGCCACCGTCGATCAATGCCTTGAGCTGTTGATATTCCGGATCGAACCGGCGCATGAAGCCGACCTGGATCAGCGGTGTGTCCAGTGCCGCCTCGCGGCGCACCACCTCCAGCGATGTCTCCACATCGGTGGTCAACGGTTTCTCGCACAGCACCGGCTTGCGGTGCTCCAGGCAGGCCAGTAGCTGTTTCTCGTGCGCCGGTCCCGGGGTGGCCAGCAACACCGCATCGACATCGTCGGCTGCGATGGCGTCCAGTGGATCGGTGGCCACCCGCGCACCCGGCACGGACGCAGCGACCTGCTCGGCCTTCTCGATCAGGTAGTCGTTCACCACGGCGACACGGGCATTGCTGATCCGGCCGGTGATGCGGGCGACATGGTCGGCCCCCATCATCCCGATGCCGAGCACGGCGATTCTGAGATCTGACATGGGTTCCTTCGATTTCTAGGATTCGTAGGCGAACTTGACGGACGGGATTCCACACGACCCGAGGTAGCGGCGGGTGCGTTGGGCGATCGGCAGTGGGGTGTCGACGTCGCACGGATACATGTCCTGCTCGACGATCGCAAAGACGTCGATTCCGAGCCTTTCCACTGCGGCCAGAAGCGGTGGCATGTCCGGTATTCCGCGCGGAGGTTCGATCATCGCGCCGAGCCTGACGGCCTCGCCGAACGGAAGGTCTTCAGCCTCGACCTTGGCCCGCACTTCCGGATCGACCTGTTTGAGATGCAGGTACCCTATGCGCTCGGGTGCGCGCTCGATGATTGCGAGATTGTCGCCGCCGCAATAGCTGATGTGTCCGGTGTCCAGACACAGGTTCACGAACTCGCCGTCGGTGCCGTCGAGGAAGCGGTACACGTTGTCCGCGGTGTCGACATGGCTGTCGGCGTGCGGGTGGTACTGGGCGTGTACCCCGTACTTCTCGAACATGGCTTTGCCGAGTTCATTCATGCCGTCGGTCTTCTTCTTCCACTGCGCCGCAGTAAGATTGCGGTCTTCGAGCACAGCCCCGGTGGCCGGGTCCCGCCACATTTCGGGGATGACGACGACGTGGCGGCCGCCGACCGCGGCGGTGAGCCGTGCGACGTCCTCGATCTGGGTCCACACCGCATCCCATGAGTTGTCCTGGTGCAGGTGCTCGAAAACCGTTCCCGCCGAGAGCTTCAGGTTGCGCGTGGCGAGCTCGTCGGACAGCTGCTGCGGGTCGGTCGGCAGATAGCCGTACGGACCCAGCTCGATCCACTCGTAGCCGGAGGCGGCCACTTCGTCGAGGAAGCGGGTGTACGGCGTCTGCGCGGGGTCGTCGGGAAACCAGACACCCCACGAATCGGGCGCGGAGCCGACGAGAATCGTGCTCATCTGCGAAGGTCCTTTCTTGCTCTAGCTGTCCGACGGCCGCACCAGCGGGCGCTGAATCTTCTTCCACTCGGCGTACTTCGCATACGCTTCCCGCGTCGAATCCAGTGCGGAAACCTGGCTCACCGGCACGTCCCACCAGGACTCGCTGTCCGGCGCACAGATCAGCGGATCGGTTTCGACGTGGATCACCGTGGTGTGGTCGTTGTCCTTGGCCACCTTGACTGCGTCGGCGAACTCCGCCGCGGTCACCACCCGGATCACCTCGGCACCCAGGCTGGCGGCGTTGGCGGCCAGATCGACGGGGAGCTTCGCGCCCGCCAGCCGGCCCGAGTCGTCGCGATAGCGGTAGGAGGTGCCAAATCGCTGCGATCCCAACGACTCCGACAGCGAACCGATCGAGGCGAAGCCGTGGTTTTGCACCAGCACGACGATCACCTTGACGCCCTCCTGCACGGCGGTGACCAGTTCGGTGGCCATCATCAGGTACGAGCCGTCACCCACCATGACGAAGACGTCGCGATCGGGGCTGGCCATCCTGACGCCGATCCCGCCGGCCACCTCGTAGCCCATGCACGAGTAGCCGTATTCGACGTGGTATCCCTTCGGATCGCGGGTGCGCCACAGCTTGTGCAGGTCACCGGGCATTGATCCGGCCGCGCACACCACCACGTCCCGTGCATCGGACAACGTATTGGTCAGCCCGATCACCTGGTTCTGATTCAGGGCGTTGCCGTCGTCGTCCACCCGGTAGGCCGCCGAAACCGTGTCATCCCAGTGCCTTGCCAGTTCGGCGGTGCGCGAACGGTATTCGTCGGTCACGGAAAAATCGCCCAGCGCCTGGCCCAGCGCCTCGATGGCTTCGCGGGCGTCGGCCACCACGGACAGCCCGCCCTGTTTGACCGAGTCGAACGACGCGACGTTGATGTTGACGAACCGCACGTCTGGATTGTTGAAGGCGGTGCGTGAGGCGCTGGTGAAATCGCTGTAGCGGGTGCCGATCCCGATCACCACGTCGGCCTCGGTGGCCAGCGCGTTGGCGGCGGTCGTGCCGGTCGAACCGATCGCGCCGACCGACTGGGGGTGGTCGTAGGGGAGCGCGCCCTTGCCGGCCTGACTCTGTCCCACCGGGATACCGGTGCGCTCGACGAAGCCGGCGAGCGCATCGGTAGCGCCCGAGTAGATCACGCCGCCGCCGACCACGATGAGCGGCTTGCGGGCGGTGCGGACGATGTCGGCGGCGCGGGCGATCACGGATCGTTCCGGCAACGGGCGGGCGATATGCCAAGTGCGTTCGGCGAACAGCGATTCCGGCCAGTCGTGGGCCTCGGCCTGCACGTCCTGCGGGAAGGAGACCGTCGCTGCCCCTGTCTCAACGGGGTCGGTCAGCACCCGCATGGCGCCTAGTAGGGCCGCGGGCAGTTGCTCAGGTCGCCACACCCGGTCGAAGTACCGCGACAGCGGCTTGAATGCGTCGTTGACTGTCACGTCGCCGGCCGATGGCAGCTCCAGCTCCTGGAGAACCGGCGCGCTGACCCGGGTGGCGAAGGTGTCGGACGGCAGCAGCAGCACCGGAAGGCGATTGATGGTGGCGAGCGCGGCGCCGGTGAGCATGTTCGTCGATCCGGGTCCGATGCTGGCGGTGATGGCCCAGGTCTGCAGCCGGTCCTTCTGGCGGGCGTAGGCGACGGCGCTGTGCACCATGGCCTGCTCATTGCGGCCCAAGACGTATCTCAACTCGGGTTCGCCTCCGCGTTCGGCGGCGTCGACCTCGGCCTGCAGCAGCGCCTGGCCCACCCCGGCCACGTTGCCGTGACCGAAAATGCCGAAGCAGCCGGCGAAGAACTTGGTGCGTTCGCCGTCGCGTTCGACGTACTGGTTGGCCAGGAAGCGAATCGTGGCCTGGGCGACGGTGAGTCGCACGGTCGGTTCGGTGTCGGGGGTTTTGGCGGCGGACTTGGGCGCGGTGGAAACCACAGTCATACTCCTTGCGAATGCAGTGGTAGCCGGGGGTCGACATCCTGGTTCTCCCAGGTGCCGCGCAGCCAGGCGTGCTCCGGGTCGTCGACGATCTTCCAGACCCGCTCCTCGACGGGGCCGGCCATCACGTTCAGGTAGTACATGTGGTAGCCGGGCGCGGCGACGGACGGGCCGTGGTAGCCGTGCGGCACCAGGACGACATCGCCGTTGCGGACCTCTTCGAGCACCTCGATCGGGCGGTCGGGGGTGCCGTAAACGCGGTGGTAGCCGAAGCCGGCGGAATCTTTAGGACCCGAGTCGATCTCGAAGTAGTAGATCTCCTCGAGCGCAGATTCGACCGGTGAGTTCTCGTCGTGCTTGTGCGCCGGATAGCTCGACCAGTTGCCACCGGGCGTGATCACCTCACAAGCGATCAGTGAGTCGGCCTCGAAAACGCCTGCGGTGCCGAAATTGTGCACCTGCCGGCTGCAGTGGCCGGCCCCCCGCAGCTCGATCGGCACGTCGGCGGCGGCCACCCGCCGGTTCGGCAGCCGCCGCTTGGCGCGGGCGCCGCAGATGGCAAAACGTCCCTCACCGCACAAGGTGTAGGTGTGGCCCCTGCCGATGTAGACCATGTCGGCGGGACCGTCGAAAACCGATACCCGCCGAGACAGTTCGAAGGCTTCGTTGTCACAGTCGATGGTTCCCACCCCCGCAAGCGGCAGAATCATCACCTCGGTATCGCCGGTGTCCAGCGTGATCTCCTGCATCGTTTCCAGTTCCACCACCTGCAGGCTGGACTCGGTCCAGCCGGCCGATTCCGGCGTCACGTCAACGGTGTAGGGCGCTTCGGCGCTGCGGGCGGGAATGTAGTACTTGCTGTGCATGCTCACCTCACCATCGAAACGGCGGTCGCAACCGCGGAGCTGACGTCGTCGTCGGCGGGATAGAGCAGTGTGCGCCCCACGATGAGCCCACGCACCGACGGCAGCGCCAGCGCCTTCTCCCAGCTGGCGAACGCCCCCGCGGGGTCGGCCGGGTCGCCGCCGAGCAGCAGGATCGGCAACGTGGTCGACTCCATCACCCGGTCCATCTCCTCGACCACCGGCAGCTTCATCCAGGTGTAGGCCGACGTGGAGCCCAGGCCCTGACTGATGTGCACCGACTTGATCACCGCGTCGGGGGACAGGTCGTTGCGCACCTTGCCGTCGACCCGGGTCGACATGAACGGCTCGAGCATCGCGATCAGCCCGTGCGACGCCAGTTCGTCGACTGCGCGTGCGCACGCCTCCAGCGTCGCTACCGTGCCGGGATCGTCGAGATCGATGCGGCACAACATCTTTCCGCCGTTCATCCTCGCGGCCGCGGGGGCCGCCGCGGTGGCCGCGGTCATCCGGTCGTCGAGTTCGAACTTGGCGCCGGCCAGGCCGCCGCGGTTCATCGACGAGAACACCACCTTGTCCTCGAGGACACCGAGCAGCAGCAGGTCGTCGAGGATGTCGGCGGTCGCCAGCACGCCGTCCACGCCGGGGTCGGCCAGCGCCGCGCGCAGCCGGTCCAGCAGGTCGGTGCGGCTGTTCATCGCAGTCGGCAACGAGCCCACGGCCAGTGCGCCGCGGGCCGGGTGGTCGGCGGCGACGATCATCAGCCGGCCGTTGCCGCGGACGGCGGGCCGGGCGGCGCGGCCCTGCCAGGCGCGGGCGATTGCCCCCGGGTCCGAAGCGCGCAGATCGGTGATTTCGGCGTAGTCCTTGCAGGTGGCCTCAGACATTCACGGCCTCCAATGCGGTCTGTTCGGCCAGCGCGGCCACCTCGGCGGTGGTCGGCATCGCGGTCGAGCACTCCAGCCGGGACGCGACGATGGCGCCTGCGGCGTTGGCGTAACGCAGCGTCTTCTCCAGCGGCCAACCGTGCAGCAGGCCGTGGCACAGGCTGCCGCCGAAGGCGTCTCCGGCCCCGAGTCCGTTGACAACGTCGACGTCGTTGGGCGCGACCGAGACCGACGAATGCCGGGTCTTGCCGAGCACGCCGCGGGGCCCCTGCTTGACGATGGCCAGCTCGACGCCCAGATCGAGCAGCGCGTCGGCCGCCTTTCGCGGATTGCTTTCACCGACGGCGATCTCGCATTCTTCGCGGTTGCCGACCGCAACGGTGACCTTGCCCAGCGCGCGCTGCACCTGTTCGGTAGCGGCGGCCGGTGACTCCCAGAACATCGGCCGGTAATCGAGGTCGAGCACCGTGAACGGCGCCCGTCCGCGGGCGTCCCAGGCGGCGAAATGCGCGCTGCGGCTTGGCTCTTCGGACAGGCCGGTGACCGTCGACCAGTACAGCCGGGCGGACCGGACGGCGTCGGCGTCGATCTCGTCCTGGCGGATCTGCAGGTCCGGCGCACTGGGGCGGCGGTAGAAGTACAGCGGGAAGTTGTCCGGCGGGAAGATCTCACAGAACGTGACCGGGGTGGGGTACTCGTCGTGGGTCACCACGTAGCGGTTGTCGACTCCCAGATTGGCGAGCTCGGTGCGGACGAAGTTCCCGAACGGGTCGGCGCCGACGCCGGAAATCAGACCCGCGCGATTGCCCAGCCGCGCCGCGGCCACCGCTACGTTGGCGGCGCTGCCGCCCAGAAACTTCCCGAACGTCTCGACGCGCTCCAGGCCGACACCGACCTGCAGGGGGTAGATATCGACGCCACAGCGCCCGATGGCAAGGACGTCAAATGATTGCGTGCTAGTCAAGTCAGGCTCTCCGATGGTAGGTGATGGCTCGAGTACGACTGTGCCCTGCGCCACTCCGTCCTGTCAATACTTTGTCCTGACATTCTATCTTTCGATCATGCGATGCTAGGATGCAGCTACTGTTATCTGGTCCAAACGCGAGATCGGAGACGATGTGCCTTTGGCGGTGGAGCTCGACAGGTCCAGCCCTGTTCCCCCCTACTATCAGCTCGCCCAGGCAATCGAGGCCGCCATCCGCGACGGGGAGTTGTCGCCCGGCGATCGCTTCGAAAACGAACTGGCACTGGCGAAGCGGTTGACGCTGTCCCGGCCGACCACTCGGCGCGCCATCCAGGAACTCGTCGACAAGGGTCTGCTGGTGCGCAAGCGCGGAGTGGGGACGCAGGTGGTGCAGAGTCCCGTGCACCGCCGTGTCGAACTGACCAGCCTGTTCGACGATCTGGTCCGCGCCGGCCAGGAGCCCACCACCAAACTTCTCGACTACCGCGTCGGCACACCCGACGAAGAGGTGGCGCGCGAACTGAGTCTGGCCGAGGACCGGGAAGTGGCGTCGATCCACCGGTTGCGCTGCGCCAACGGAGAGCCGTTGGCCGTGATGACGAACCACCTTCCGGTCGAGATCGCGCCCGAACCCGACGAACTGGAGAGCAACGGCCTGTACCAGTCGCTGCGGGCGCGCGGGGTGCACATCCGGTTGGCCCGGCAGCGCATCGGCGCACGAGGGGCGACCCGCGCCGAGGCCCGGCTGCTGGACGAGAAGCCGAACGCCCCGTTGCTGACCATGGCCCGGACCGCCTTCGACGACTCGGGCAGCGCCGTCGAGTTCGGCACGCATTGCTATCGGGCGTCGCGCTACTACTTCGACACCACCTTGGTAGACCGCTAGCTTCTGCTCGCGCAATCAGCGCCCTGACATGCCGAAATTTGGAGGCTCTTGCGTCTGCTCGCGCAATCAGCGGAACGCGCTCCGGAACGCGTCGAGGGCCGCGACGCAGTCGCCGGAAGCCCAGGCCTCCATGCCGACCGTTCCGGTATAGCCCATGTCGCGCAACGCGTTTGCGATCGCCGGATAGTGTATTTCCCCGGTCCCGGGCTCGCATCGGCCCGGCACGTCGGCGATCTGGATCTCGCCGATCGCCTCCCCGCAGCGCCGGATCAACGCGATGAGATTCCCTTCGCCGATCTGCGCGTGGTACAGGTCGAGCATCATCCGCACGTTGGGATGTGCTACAGCCTCCACCAGAGCGAGCGTGTCCTTGGCCCGGGCCAGCGGCACGCCGGGGTGGTCGATGATGGTATTCAGGTTCTCGACGCAGAACGTCACACCCGCCGCCGCGCCGAGTTGACCGATCCGCCACAGCGTTTGCTGCGCGGTCAGCCACATCTGCCCGGTCGCCCGGTACCGGGGTCGGGCCGCTTTTCCGTCCATCAATTCGGCGGTATGCAGGTTCAGCCGCGGCACACCCAGGGTTTCGGCGGCCTTGATGCTTCGCTCCGCGGTCCGCACCACCTCGTCGGCGCTGTCCGCGTCGATCAGGTCACCGTGCAGGTAGCCGGTCATCGACGAGAAGTGCGCGCCGGTGCCGGCCAATGCGCTCAGATCCTTGTCGTGCCAGCTCCAGATCTCCACGTCGAAGCCCATGTCCTGGATTCGTCGCACCCGGTCGACGATCGGCATATCCGTGAAGACCATCTCCGAGCACACCGCGAGCCTGAAGTCGCTCATGAGTTTGCCACCTGTCTCGTTCCGACCTGCACGGAGGCACCCTAACATTTGACATGCAGTCCTAATGTCCGAACAAACTATTGACTTTCAGGTGTGAGCCGTATTACATCGACCCTGAGGCATGTCACGCGGCACTCGATGACAAGGAGAAACAATGAGGTTCAGTCGGCTCGCGGCGGTCGCCGGGGCGAGCGTGCTGGTGGTCGGGATCGCGTCCTGTTCCGGTACAGGGGGTAAGCCCCAGGAGTCGGACGGCGGTATGGGTGCCGGCCAGGCC
>JBEVHG010000018.1:0-20057 GCA_040511335.1 Mycobacterium sp.
GGTCGCAGCTTCTGTGTTCGTGTATTTGCACTCGCAGGATCGACGTTGCGATCGCGGTTCCTGCGAGGGTTGTAGGTCGGGTCAAGTTCCGGCGACTCCACGAAGGTATGGCGGTCGGAACGGGCCCGGTACACCGGAAGTCGGTGAACCGTACCCGGTAAGAAGAGAAGGAAAGAACGAAAGATGCCACAGGGAACTGTGAAGTGGTTCAACGCGGAGAAGGGATTTGGCTTCATTGCCCCCGAGGACGGGTCCGCCGATGTGTTTGTCCACTACACGGAAATTCAGGGATCAGGCTTCCGCACCCTGGAAGAGAACCAGAAGGTCGAGTTCGAGGTAGGCCAGAGCCCCAAGGGCCCGCAGGCCACGGGCGTTCGCGCCGTCTGAGGAATTCCAGCCTGACAAAACCCCCCGCCGAGTCCGGTAACGGAGTGGGCGGGGGTGTTTTTGTTTTCGGCCGGAACGGCGGCTCGGTGACAGCGCCCGGGTGCGCCGCTGGCCTACTGTCAATTTTGTGAGCCAGCTGTCGTTCTTCTCGGCAGAGTCGGTGCCCCCGGCGGTCGCCGATCTGACCGGGCTTCTCGCCGCCACGGGCCAGGTGGTGCTGGTCGGCAGCGACACCGACCTGGGCGCACGGCTGTCGGTGGTGGTGGATCGGCCGTGGCGCGCCGAGGCCCTTGCCGAGATGATCGTCGAGGCCGGCCTGCAGCCCGAGATTGCCCGCACGGAGGAGAAGACCCCGCTGGTTCGCACCAATGTGGACCCGCGGCTGGTGCCCATTGCCCGGGACTGGACACGCGGCGCCGTCAAGACGGTGCCGGCCCAGTGGCTGCCCGGCCCGCGGGAGTTGCGCGCGTGGACGCTGGCCGCCGGCAGCCCGGAAGCCGATCGGTACCTGCTCGGCCTGGATCCGCACGCCCCGGACACCCATTCGCCGCTCGCCTCGGCCTTGATGCGCGTTGGGATAGCCCCCACACTCATCGGTACCCGCGGATCTCGGCCGGCGTTGCGGATAAGCGGCCGCAGACGGCTATCACGCCTGGTAGAGAACGTGGGGGAACCTCCAGGAGACGTCGAGGCGTTCTCGCAGTGGCCTCGCATTTGAGGGCTCGGGGCAGGGGGGTCGGTTTGCGTCGGCACGCTTGGGGTGCGAAATTGGCAGTTGCCAACCGGTCGGATCGGCGGCGAACACGTCATCCGGGGCCGTTGGGCAGCAGAGAAGTGGAGCGTAAACACAGTTGGCGGACGAGGACCGCGGCGGCGGCCGCAATGGAAGCGTGCGGCGACTCGTCATTGTCGAGTCGCCCACCAAGGCGCGCAAAATAGCCAGCTTCCTGGGCTCCAACTACATCGTCGAGTCGTCCCGCGGGCACATCCGCGATCTGCCGAGGGCGGCCGCCGACATCCCCGCCAAGTACAAGTCGGAACCGTGGGCCCGCCTCGGGGTCAACGTCGACGCCGATTTTGAGCCGCTCTACATCATCAGCCCGGACAAGAAGTCCACTGTCACCGAGCTGAAAGGCCTGCTCAAGGACGTCGACGAGCTCTATCTGGCAACTGACGGCGACCGCGAGGGCGAGGCCATCGCCTGGCATCTGCTGGAGACGTTGAAGCCCCGCATCCCGGTCAAGCGGATGGTGTTCCACGAGATCACCGAGTCGGCGATCCGGGCCGCCGCCCAGGATCCTCGTGACCTGGACAACGACCTGGTCGACGCCCAGGAGACGCGGCGCATCCTCGACCGCCTCTACGGCTACGAGGTCAGCCCCGTGCTGTGGAAGAAGGTCGCGCCCAAGCTGTCGGCGGGACGGGTGCAGTCGGTCGCGACCCGCATCATCGTCCAGCGCGAACGCGAGCGGATGGCGTTCCGCAGTGCCGGGTACTGGGACGTCACCGCCGAATTCGACGCCAGCGTTTCCAACCCGCAGGCGCAGCCACCCACGTTCAACGCCAAGCTGAACTCGGTCGATGGTCGCCGGGTGGCAACCGGGCGCGACTTCGACTCGCTGGGACAGGTCCGCAAGCCCGACGAGGTGCTGGTTCTCGACGAGGCCCGTGCGGGCTCGCTGGCGGCCGGGTTGCGCGGCGCGCAGCTCACGGTGTCGTCGGTGGAGCAGAAGCCCTACACGCGGCGGCCGTATCCGCCGTTCATGACCTCGACGTTGCAGCAGGAGGCCGGCCGCAAGCTGCGGTTCTCCTCGGAGCGCACGATGAGCATCGCGCAGCGGCTCTACGAGAACGGCTACATCACTTATATGCGTACCGACTCCACGACGCTGTCGGGGTCGGCCATCAATGCCGCGCGAAACCAGGCCCGCCAGCTCTACGGCGAGGAATACCTGCACCCGTCGCCGCGGCAGTACACCCGCAAAGTCAAGAACGCCCAGGAGGCCCACGAGGCGATCCGCCCGGCCGGCGACACGTTTGCCACCCCGGGCCAGCTGCACAGCGCGCTGGACACCGACGAGTTCCGGCTCTACGAGCTGATCTGGCAGCGCACCGTGGCCTCGCAGATGGCCGATGCGCGTGGCACCACGCTTTCCCTGCGGATCTCCGGCTCCGCCAGCTCGGGCGAGCAGGTGGTGTTCAACGCCAGCGGCCGCACCATTACGTTTCCCGGCTTCCTGAAGGCCTATGTCGAGACCGTCGACGAGCTGGCCGGCGGTGAGGCCGACGACGCCGAGAGCCGGCTGCCGCAGCTGACGCAGGGCCAGCGGGTCGATGCGCTTAAGCTGACCGCCGACGGGCATACCACCAGCCCGCCCGCCCGCTACACCGAGGCGTCGCTGATCAAGGCGCTGGAAGATCTGGGCATCGGCCGGCCGTCGACCTATTCGTCGATCATCAAGACCATCCAGGACCGCGGCTATGTCCACAAGAAGGCCAGCGCGCTGGTGCCGTCGTGGGTGGCGTTTGCCGTCACCGGACTGCTCGAGCAGCACTTCAGTCGGCTGGTCGACTACGGCTTCACCGCGGCGATGGAAGACGAACTCGACGAGATCGCGGCGGGACACGAGCAACGCACCACCTGGCTCAACAACTTCTACTTCGGCGGCGACCACGGCGTGCCGGAATCGATCGCCCGCTCGGGCGGGTTGAAGAAGCTCGTCGGCGTGAACCTCGAGGGCATTGATGCCCGAGAGGTCAACTCCATCAAGCTGTTTGACGACGAGCAGGGCCGGCCCATCTACGTTCGGGTCGGCAAGAACGGTCCCTACCTTGAGCGCACCGTCGTCGGCGATGACGGCGAGCCGAAGCCGCAGCGCGCCAACCTCAACGACTCGCTGACCCCGGACGAGCTGACGCTCGAACTGGCCGAAGCGCTTTTCGCCACACCGCAGGAGGGGCGCTCGCTGGGTGTCGACCCGGAGACCGGGCACGAGATCGTCGCCAAGGACGGCCGGTACGGTCCGTATGTCACCGAGGTGCTGCCCGAGCCGGAAGATGGGGCTCCGGCCAAGAAGACAAAGAAGCCCAACGGTCCCAAGCCCCGCACCGGCTCGCTGCTGCGCTCGATGAGCCTGGAGACGGTGACGCTGGAGGACGCGCTGAAGCTGCTCTCGCTACCCCGTGTTGTCGGCGTCGACCCGAACACCGGGGAGGAGATCACCGCGCAGAACGGCCGCTACGGCCCATACCTCAAGCGCGGCACCGACTCTCGCTCGCTCACCAGCGAGGAGCAGATGTTCACCATCACCCTGGACGAGGCGCTGCGGATCTATTCGGAGCCCAAACGCCGTGCTGGACAGGGCGCTTCGGCGCCGCCGCTGCGCGAGCTGGGCACCGACCCGGCCACCGGCAAGGCAATGGTGATCAAGGACGGACGGTTCGGGCCGTACGTCACCGACGGTGAGACCAACGCCAGCCTGCGCAAGGGTGACGACGTGCTCTCGATCACCGACGAGCGCGCCGCCGAGCTGTTGGCCGATCGCCGCGCGCGCGGCCCGGTTAAGCACACCGCGAAGAAGACCGCCAAGACGGCGGCGAAAAAGGCGCCTGCCAAGCGCCCGGTCAAACGAAGCTAGTCGCGCATTGCGCGCTCCGAGTGGCCACTGATGTCACGCGGTTCGCGAAATCCGTGTGATATCTGGCCATTCAGCGGTTTCGCGCTTGCCCGGGACCCCCATCAACCCCAGCGGCCGCGCCAGAGGTTTGTCGCTGGTAGGCGGGCACATCGATCGTCTCTTCCGGACGTGACTCGTGTGACTCTGGTGGCAACTGCGTCCCCGTTGGCCTCTATGGTCACATCAGTCCCTGCTGCGGGTAGCTATGAATATGCCCGTCTCCGACAACCCCTCGTTAGCCCGAGACGTCGACCTCGCTGGGCGACACCAGGTTCAGCGGGCGGGCCAGTTGAGTGGCTGCGGTGCGGCCCCGCAGTTCGACGACCTCGCCGACGTCCCAGCACAGCGCCTCCGCGTCGAGGGCGCCGCTGACCGCGATCGCCGACGCCAGCACGTGGCCCTCCTCCAGCTTGGCCAACTCGGTCAGTCGTGCGGCCTCGTTGACCGGGTCGCCGATGACGGTGTACTCGAAGCGGGCCTGCGCGCCGATATGCCCGGCGATCGCGCGGCCAGCCGACACCCCGATGCCGAAATCGGTCGACCCGATCACCTTGATCAGCTCGTCGTGCAGCTCGCGGGCGGCCGCCAGCGCCGCACCGGAGGCGTCGGGGTGCTCGATCGGTGCGCCGAAGATGGCCAACGCCGCGTCGCCCTGGAACTTGTTGACGAACCCGCCGTGCCGGCCGACGGTGTCGACGATGACGCGGAAGAACTCGTTGAGCAGGTTGACGACCTCGGCCGCCGGTATGGTCGCCGCCAGCTGTGTCGAGCCGACCAGGTCGACGAAAAGCACGGCGACGTCGCGTTCCTGGCCGCCGAGCTCGGTGCCGCGCTCCAGGGCGCGGCGGGCCACGTCCTCGCCGACGTAGCGGCCGAATAGGTCGCGCAGCCGTTGCCGCTCGGCAAGGTCGCGCACCATGTCGTTGAAACCGGCTTGCAGCAGGCCCAATTCGCTGGCGTCGTAGATCTGCATGTGCGCGTTGTAGTTGCCGCGCTGCACTTCCCCAAGCGCCCAGCGCAGTTGGCGAAGCGGGTCCGCGATCGACATCGCGACCAGCAGGGTGCCGGCCAGACCGATCACCAGTGCGGCGATGGCCAGCAACAGGATCGGCGTGGTCAGCCGGTCGGCGGGTGCGGTCAGGATTTCGAACTTGCTCGCCACCAGGGCCAGCACGATCGCCAAAACCGGCACGCCCGTCGACAGCACCCAGGTCAGCACCTGGCGCAGGATGACACCGGGTGCCCGGAAGTTCTCCGGCACGCCGCCCCGCAGCGCGGCAACGGCGACCGGGCGCAGCACCCGTTCGGACTGCAGATAGCCGATGATCGCCGTTGCGGTGGCGCCCAGCGCGGTGGCCACCGCGACGACCGGCGCCGACTGGCTGGCGACCGGCCAGCTGGCGACGATGAAGACGATGGAGCCCAGGCACCAGTTGGTGAGGCTGATAATCGTGCGATAGAACGGCATCCGCAGGGCCCGGGTGCGGGCCAGTTCGGTGACGGCCGGGTCGCGCGCGGTGAGCAGCGTGTCGCGGCGCTGCCAGCGGATGACCGGGATCAGCAGCCGCAGGCTGAGGTAGGCGCCGACGGTGAACGACACGAACAAATAGCCCAGAAAGATGGCCAGGTTGACGGTCGGCAGGTCCTGCAGCTGGATGCGGTCCTCTGGAGGTAACCCGAAGCGCAGGAAGCCCAGCACGAAGAGCGCGCCGATGATGTCGGCCTGCAGCATGCCCAGGGAGAACACCGGCCACGGCGTACGCGCCACCCAGCGGACGAATGCGCTGATTCGCCCGATCGGTACCGCTCCGGTGGTCACCCGTTAACCGTATCGGGCCGTGGCGACCTGTAGAGCCGCCGCGAGTCGGACGTGTCGGCTGGACCATTACTGTTGGCGGTGATGGCGGGTGTTTTTTCGCGTTTGGTGGGCCAGCACGCCGTGGAAGCCGAGCTAGTCGCGGCGGCGCACGCCGCGCGCGGTGATTCGGCTCACAATGCGGCCGCGATCGGGACCATGACACATGCCTGGCTGATCAGCGGCCCGCCCGGGTCGGGGCGCTCGATCGCGGCGCTGTGTTTCGCGGCCGCGCTGCAGTGCACATCCGACGGCGTGCCCGGGTGTGGGCAGTGCCGTGCCTGCACGACGACAATGGCCGGCACGCACGCCGACGTGCGGCGGATCGTGCCCGAGGGCCTCTCGATCGGGGTGGACGAGATGCGCAGCATCGTGCAGATCGCCTCGCGCCGCCCCGGGACCGGGCGCTGGCAGATCGTGCTGATCGAGGACGCTGACCGGCTGACCGAGGGCGCCGCCAACGCGTTGCTCAAGGTTGTCGAAGAGCCGCCGCCGTCGACGGTTTTCCTGCTGTGTGCTCCGTCGGTGGATCCCGAAGACATCGCGATCACGCTGCGTTCGCGGTGCCGGCATGTGGCATTGGTTACGCCGCCGGTGGAAGCGATCGCGAGGGTGCTGGTCGAGACCGATGGGCTGGACCCCGCCGTCGCCCGCTGGGCGGCGTCGGTCAGTGGGGGTCACATCGGGCGGGCGCGTCGGCTGGCCACCGACGAGGAAGCGCGGCGTCGACGGCAGCTCGCGCTGGGTTTGGCGCGCGACGCGGCGACGCCGTCGCGGGCATACGCCGCCGCCGAGGAGTTGGTCGCGACGGCCGAGGCCGAGGCCAAGGCGCTGACCGAGGACCGCAACGAGGCCGAGACCGAGGAACTGCGTACCGCACTGGGCGCCGGCGGCACCGGCAAGGGCACTGCGGCCACGCTGCGCGGTGCCACGGGTGCCATCAAAGACCTTGAGCGCAGGCAGAAATCGCGCCAGACACGGACGTCGCGGGATGCTCTTGACCGGGCGCTGATCGACCTGGCGACCTATTTCCGCGATGCGCTGCTGGTGGCCTCGAATGCCGGCGACATCCAGCCCAACCACCCGGACATGGCCGATCGGGTCGAGGCGATGGCGGAACACGCGTCGCCGGAGAAGTTGCTGCGCTGTATCGAGGCGGTACTGGAGTGCCGCGAGGCGCTCGCGGTCAATGTGAAGCCGAAGTTCGCGGTCGACGCGATGGTGGCCACCGTGGGGCGGGCACTGCGCGACTGACTTGGGTGGGCGTGGCGGCCTGCCGTAGACTCGTGCCGCCCGAAAGGCGCGCCACCTTAGCTCAGTCGGCAGAGCGGCTCACTCGTAATGAGCAGGTCAGGAGTTCGATTCTCCTAGGTGGCTCCATTTCTCGCCGAGCGTCATTCGAGAAGTCGTTGACGGCCCAGTGACTGCGGTCCTTCTTTGCCGCCACCAAATTTCTGATTGCCGAGCGCTTGGTACTCGTCGCCGATGCCGCGGATCTTTTCGCCGATGGAGTTGAGATCGCTGTTGGATCGCTCGACGATGTCGATCACCTCACCGATCCCTTTCTGCACGATCGGCAACAGCATCCGCTCACCCGCGGCGTTCTGAGGAACGCTCGAAGCGGCGGCCACCACCCACTTTCGCACGGCGTCGAGGTCGCGACGCCCGGCGGCGACCACCTCGGCTGACTGGCCGATGTGAGCGCTCAAGCGCTGGTCCAGCCCGGCGAGTTGTCCGATCACCCGACGGTGTTCGGTGTTGGCCGTTCCATACGCGGTGGCTGCGGTGCCCGACCATTTCGAACCGGGCGCGGCGGACTCCAGATTGGCTTCCAGCTGACGGAGGGTGCCGCTGCGGTCGTACTGTTCGCCGGATTGCGGATTGCCTTCACCGAACGTTGACCGGGCATTTGACCACGTCGACAAGAAAGCGTCGAGCACACTCACCTGCGCACCACTCCACTTAGCCCCTGGGCCACTTGCTCATTATCTCCCGATGCCAGCTACCGCGGTGCCACGAATCCGACTGGCCCGGAGGCGATGCACACTGCCAGGGCTTCGGTGTTCGCTCGCAGATTGATCGCGTCACCGGCCCCCGAAAGCCGCACGTAGACACGATTGAGCCCGGGGTGCAACGGCACCCTCGTCTCGGGTCCCTCCGATAGCGACAGCGTCAACGAGCCTTCGCTGTTGGCCAGGTAGTTGATCTCCGCGGTCCAATCGGCAGGCAGCAGCGGACCGTCGAGCGCCATGCGAACCGGAGCATCCGGCTGGACAAAGTGGCCACACTGCGGCGACGGCCCCGGCACGATTGTGCGCACCCAGGTGACCTTGGCGTCGACGACACGCCCGCTGGCATCCAGCATCCGCAATTTGCTTGTGGTGCTGGCGAACTCGGGTCGCTCCCGCAGCAGGGCGAACATGTGGCTGGCCAGGTTCTCGGGGTACGCCACCCGCTGCAGTATCAACGGGTCGACTTCCTGATCCAGCATCGGCTCGTTTGAGGCGGCCTTGGCCGCGGCCAGCCCAGCGCGCGCGTTCTGTAGATACGGCTGCGCGGGGTTGTCCCGCCAGATCGTCAGGAACGTGGCCGTCGAGTAGAGGCTGCTGGCGACGAATGCCGCTGCGACGCAGGCCGTTACCACTGAACGCACAGGCGAGGCGTCGAGCCGGCGCGACGATTGTCGGTTCGGCGCGCAGAATCCGACCGCGGCCAGCAGTGCGAGGACGACAACCAGGTCCGGCAGATAGCGCAGTGTCTGCGCCAGCTCGAGTGCGGTGAACCGCGACGAACGCATCAGGTAGATCGGAATCTGGCACGCGATCGCATAGCCCGCGGCCACCAGCCACACCGGGCCGATGCGCTCCTTTCGGATGAGTGATACCGCCAGCACGGCGCACAATGCCAGCCAGCCCAGCACCATCACCAGCATCGGTGGCGTCGCCCACGGCGAAGCAGGAGCCCAGCGCTGCCAATCCCACGGCCCGCCAATCAGACCCGGAACAATTCCGTGGGTGACCGAGCGGCTCAACAGTTCCCACGTCATGGCGACGTCGAAGCTCCAGCGCTTCTGGTCGACGACGAGAAGGTAGACGCCGACCCATGCGGCTGTCAGTGCCAGCGACGCGGCCCACAGCCGAATTCCGCGACGCCACACGGTCTTCAGCGCGGAGCGCTCACCGGTGACGTGGGCGTGCAGGGCCGCGATGGTAAACGCGACAAGCGGTATGACCGCCGATTTCTCGAAGAACAGCAGCCCACCGAAGTAGACCAGCAGTCCGGTGATCGCATAGCGTTGGTTGCCGGTGCGTACCAGCAGGATCGCGTCGGCGCACACCCAGGCCAACGCCGCCAGCATCGGCAGCGAGTTCAGTGCCGCCGCCCACCAGGCGAATCCGGGCACCGCCAACGGCGTGAACAGTGCGAACGTCAACGGAACCAGCAGCACCGGCCGCCAGCCGAGAACCACATGCAGTGCCCGCAACAGCGCCAACGACGCGAACAGCTGCAGCACCACCAGGCTGATCGCGGGCCCAACCCAGTTCAACGGCGCGAGCCGGGTGATGCCGCCCGCCAGCAGGAAGGCCGCGGGCATGACGTGGCCGTCGTGATCGTCGAACAGATATGACGGTGAGAGCAGGCTTTGGGTGCCCGCCCGTCCGGTGAGGATGAGGTCGTCCCAGTAGAAGTAGCCCCCGAATGCCAGGACCGCCCGGATGACCAGCTGCACCGCGATCAGCACGGCGGCGGTGCGGGCGACCCGGTTCACGCTCGCCGACTGTACGGTCTAAGCCGGCGCACAGCGGCCGTCGGTATGGTGAGCCGATGCGCACACTGGTCACAGGTTCAGCCGGTTTCATCGGATCAACGCTGGTAGACCGCCTGCTCGCAGACGGGCACTCCGTCGTCGGCGTCGACGACCTCAGCTCCGGCCGCAGTTCGAACCTCGACAGCGCCCAGCGACAGGCCGACTTCGACTTTGTCAAGGCCGACATCGTCGACGCCGACCTGATCGCGCTCGTCGGCGAGACCCGGCCCGAGGTGGTGTTCCACCTGGCCGCGCAGATCGACGTCCGCCACTCGGTGGCGGACCCGCAGTTCGACGCCGGCGTCAACGTGGTCGGCACCGTGCGGCTCGCCGAGGCGGCGCGTCGCGGCGGCGTGCGCAAGGTCATACACACCTCGTCGGGCGGATCCATCTACGGCACTCCGCCGACCTATCCGACCAGCGAAGAGGTCCCCGTCGACCCGGCCTCGCCATACGCGGCGGGCAAGGTCGCCGGCGAGGTCTACCTGAACATGTTCCGCAACCTCTACGGCCTCGAGTGCTCACACGTCGCGCCGGGCAATGTCTATGGCCCGCGCCAGGACCCGCACGGCGAGGCCGGCGTGGTCGCGATCTTCGCCCAGGCGCTGCTGTCGGGGAGGCCGACCAAGATCTTCGGCGACGGATCCGACACCCGCGACTACGTTTTCGTCGACGACGTGGTGGATGCGTTCGTAAAGGCGTCCGGTGAGGCCGGGGGAGGCCAGCGCTTCAACATCGGCACCGGGGTGGAAACCTCCGTCCGCCAACTGCATTCGGCCATCGCGGCAGCGGTCGGCGCGCCCGACGAGCCGGAATTCCACCCGCCGCGCCTCGGTGACCTGAGACGGTCCTGCCTGGACATCAGCCGGGCCGAGACGGTGCTCGGCTGGCGTCCGAAAGTGACCATCGACGACGGCGTCGCCCAGACGGTGGCTTTCTTCCGGGCCTAACGCTCCTCGGGGACCCGGGCATTCTGCAGCGCGACCGCGCGGGCCAGTCTGGTGTAGCGCAACTCCAGATCCTTGAATCGCATGTACGCGCTCAGGGTGGTGAAGACGAACGCGATGATCAGCGCGTACGCCATCAGGTCGGTACCACGGTCCACACCCAGCCAGTTCGCCACGACGGTGGTGTCGTCGGGCCGCAGGATCGCGTACACCGCGGCCAGCACGAACAATATGTATCCGACCTTCACCCAGGCTTTTGTCCTCGCCCTCGTGCGCGAAGCCAACAAGTACAACAGCAGCGCGAGTACCGAGACGATCAACAGCACCTGGATCCAGTTCACCGGGACAGCCTCCCTCGCAGTAGCCCGTCGAAGACGATGTTGACACCGTTGAGCAGCGGCTGACCTTTCGACTTTGAGTAGTCGGTGTAGAGGATTTCGACGGGCTCTTCGGTTACCCGCCAATGATTTTCGTGAGCCAACGTGATGAACTCGCCGGCATGACTCATGCCGCTCATGGTGATGTTGAGAGTGTCGGCCACGGTCTTGTTGAATACCCGCAGCCCGTTGTGTGCGTCGGTGAGGCCGAGCCTGCGGGTGCGCGGGCTCAACCACACCGCGGTCCGCAGCACCACCTTCTTCAGGAACGGGGTCCGGCTGACCGCCCCGATGTCGGCGAACCGGGTGCCGATCACCAGGTCGACCTGCTCAGCGCTGAGCCGGTCGATCATGCGCACGACGTCCTTCACCCGGTGCTGGCCGTCGCCGTCGAAGGTGGCGAACACCTGGGCGCCCGGCTGGCTGCGCGCGTACTCGATGCCGGTCTGGATCGCCGCGCCCTGGCCGAGGTTGGCAGGGTGGCGCACCACATGTGCGCCCGCCTGCAGGGCGCGCTGGCCGGTCTCGTCGCGGCTGCCGTCGTCAACGCACACCACGTGTCCGAAGACCGAGCGAACGTCGGCGATGACGTCGCCGATAACGCTCGCCTCGTTGAAGGCCGGGACGACGATCCAAACGTCGTGGTAGCGGGTGTCGATGCCCCACAAACTACACGTGCCCAGATGTCGCGGGCCGGTGCCGCTCCGGCGATCAGTCCCACACGTGGGCAAGCGCGACCAGGTGGACGGCGATTCCCACCAGCGGTCCGAACAGCAGGGCGACCACCGTGCGGGTCTGCAGGTCCAGCGGCAGCAGCAGTAAGAGGATCGAGGCAACCGTCGCTCCCACCCAGCCCAGCGAATAGGACCGGTGCAGCGCGGCTGCCACCGCCGCGGCGCCGGTCAGGGTCAGCAGGGCGATCGTGGTTGCCGCCGCGGTCAGCCAGGCCAGCAGGGCGCCGTCGACGTGGTAGTCGGCACCGAACGCGGCGCGCATCAGCCACGGCCCGAGCAGCCCGGCGATCAGCACGAAAACCACGCCGAGGCCGGCGACCACCGCGGCGGGTGCGATCAGGGCCCGCAATCGGTGGGCGCGGTGGTCGACGAAGTGGGCGATCAGGTTGCCCTGCATCGCCGTCAGCGGAACCATCAGCGGCGCACGGGTCAGCGTCACCGCCAGGATCACCACACCGCCGGTCGAACCGAGATCGCCCGAGGTCGCCTTGAGCAGCACCGGAAAGCCCATCACGAGCACGGCGCTGGCCCCCGCGGCGGCGATCGAGTGCGAGGCGCCGCGCAGGAAGGTCACCGTTCCTCCGGGCGTGAGCAGCCGGGCGGCCTCGCGTGTCGCCGGGGAGGCGACCAACATGATCAGCCACGCCACCGACCCCGCGACGGTGGCCCACAGGAACCCGGCCAGATGCCAGCCGAGGACGAAGGTGGCCGCGGCCACGGTCACCCGGATGACGGCGTCGGTCACCATGAGAGCCCCGTACAGGGTCCACCGGCCCACCCCGGCCAACATGCCGAGCAGGGTGGCGTGCAAGCAGAACCCGGCCAGCCCGACGCTCAACAGCACCACGCTGAGCGCGCGCGATTCGACGAAGACGTAGCCGGACCACAGTGGCGAACTGCCCGCGATCACCGCCGCAGCGACCACGCCGACCATCGCCGCCACCCGCATCGGATGCGTGCGCGGCCCGGCGATCTCGGTGTAGCGGGTTGACCGCACCTCACGGGTGGCCTCCTGCAGCAACCCGTTCGCGGCGCCGGTGACCAGACCGAACGCACCCCAGAACACACCGAACACCGAGAAACCTGCCGGTTCCAGATCGCGCGCTGCCAGGTAGAGCACCACATATCCGCACACCGCGGTCAGTGCGGTCGCCGCTCCGACCCGGGCCACGCTGCCGCGGGTGATCGGGCCGGTGGTCGGCGCCGCGTCGGTCACAGATCCGGCACGTCCGTCGAATACAGCCACGCGTCCCACAACGGACGCAGCGACTCGTGTGCGTAGTTGGCGGCCAAACCGGTGAAGTCGTCGGTCAGGGCCGTGCTGTGGCGGTAGCGACTGGTCCAATCCCGCAGCAGCGCAAAGAAACTGTCGTCGCCGATCTGGCGGCGCAGCACATGCAGGGTGAGCGCGCCGCGTTTGTACACCCGGTCGTCGAACATGTCGCGGGGTCCGGGGTCGGCGAGCAGCAGGTCCTGCGGCGATTCTCGCAGCCGCTGGTGGTGGAATCGAGCGTGGTCGTCGGCGCTGCGGCCGTTGGAGTGTTCCGACCACAGCCATTCCGCGTAGCAGGCGAAACCCTCGTGTAGCCAGATGTCGCGCCACCGACGAGCGGTGACCGAATTTCCGAACCACTGGTGGGCCAGCTCGTGGGCGATCAGCCGTTCGGCGCCGCGCCGGCCGTCGCAATGATTGGCACCGAATATCGAAATCCCCTGTGCCTCGAGCGGTATCTCCAGATCATCTTCGGTCACCACCACCGTGTAGCCGCTCGCCAGCGGATACGGCCCGAACAGCTTGACGAACAACTTCATCATCTGCGGTTGACGGGCGAAGTCGTGGTCGAAGTTTCGACGCAATCGGGCCGGCAGCGCGGCATGTATCGGGACGCCGTTCTTGGCCAGCCGGTACGTTTCGTACATGCCGATCTGCAACGTCACCAGATAGGTCGACGTCGGCTCGGCCTGCTCATAGGTCCAGGTGGTCATTCCGGCGCGGGCCCGGCGCGAGACCAGTTCGCCGTTGGCGATCGCGCGGTACGGACTGTCGGTGCTGATCCGGATGCGGTAGCTGGCCTTTGCGCTGGGGTGGTCGTCGCATGGGAACCAGGACGCGGCCCCATTGGGTTGACCGGCTACCAGCACCCCGTTGGACAGCTCCTCGAAACCGACTTCACCCCAATAGGATCGGATCGGCTGCGGCGTTCCGCCGTAACGGACGACGATTGACATCGCTGCTCCGGCCGGCAGCGACGACGACAACGCGATATGCACCTTGCCGCCGGAGCTCCTGAAATGTGCGGGTCGTCGGCCGTTGACGGACACCTTCATCACCGCCAACGCATCCGACAGATCCAGCGTGAATGTCCGCAGGGCAGCGAGCGTCACCGCGGTGATCGTCGCCGAGCCCGACAGCCGGTTGATCGCTACCTTGTATTCCAGATCCAGCTCGTAGCGCGACACCCGATAGCCGAAATTGCCGTTGGTCGGCAGGTACGGGTCGATGACGGGTGAGGCCGCCTGCCGTCCGGACTTCTTGGACCTCGTCACGCGGCGGTTTCTTCTGTTTTCTTGGGTCCCGACCTTGTCGCCTCACCGCGCTTCTTGCGGAACACGTTCCACGGCGCGATCGGATTGCCCTGCCAGCGCGTCGACGGCGGCACCTCGTCGCCCCGCATCACCAGCGAGGCCGGGCCGACGGTGGCACCGGCGCCGAGCCGGGCCGCGGGAAGCGCCACACAGTGCGGGCCCAACGTCGAACCCTCTTCCAGCACAACGGTGTCCATCCGCATGATCCGGTCGTGGAACAGGTGTGTCTGCACGACGCAGCCGCGGTTGACGGTGGCGGCCTTCGCCAGCGTGACCAGGTCGGCCTCGGGCAGCCAGTATGTTTCGCACCAGACGCCGCGGCCGATCGACGCGCCCAATCCCCGCAACCACAGATTCATCACCGGTGTGCCACTGGCGGCGCGGGCGAACCAGGGTGCGGCGACCGTCTCGACGAAGGTGTCCGACACCTCGTTGCGCCACACGAACGAGGACCACAGCGGATGTTCGATGGCCCGGATCCGCCCGACGATAAGCCATTTCGCGATCACCGCGGTGCCGCCGGCGACAGCACCGGCGATCAACAACACCGCGCCCCCGGCCAACGCAGTCCACAGGTAGCCGAATTGTATTGCCAGCCACTGCAGGGCGCCGAGCACGGCCACACCGATGGCGAACGTCACCATCACCGGTAACAAGCGGCAGGTCTCCACCGTCCCGCGCATGATCTTCAGCCGCAGCGATGGATGGAAGGTACGCAGCGCGTCGGCGGCGGTCGGCTTGCGGCGCAACCGAACCGGTGGGCTGCCCAGCCACGACGACCCCGCCTTGGCTTTGCGCGGTGCGGCCGACAGCACCGCCACCAGTCCGTCGTCGGGCACCCGTCGTCCCGGCTGTGTGATGCCGGAATTGCCAAGGAACGCCCGCTTTCCGATCGTCGCCTTCGCGACGTGAATCCAGCCGCCGCCCAGCTCGTAGGAGGCGACCATGGTGTCGTCGGCCAGGAACGCGCCGTCCTCGATGACGGTGAATTTCGGGGTCAGCAGCGCGGTGGAGATCTCGGTGCCGCGGCCCACCTTGGCGCCCAGCGCCCGCAGCCACCACGGCGTGAGCAGGCTGGCGTAGAGCGGGAACAGGTAGTTGCGGGCGGCGTCCATCAGCCGTTCGGTGGCCCACAGCTGCCATCCGATCCGGCTGCGCACCGGGTGGTAGCCCTCGCGCAGCCGCAGCGACAGTAGCCGCACCCCGATGATCGTCAGCACCGCATATGTCGCCAGGGCCGCCAGCGTCGCCACCGGGGTCCACAGCGCGGCCGGCGCGATCGCCTCGGTCAACGAGTCGGCGTCGCGGATGCCCCAGCCGATGACGGCCAGCCCGGCGCCCAACGCCACCAGCGGCAGCGCGCCGAGCAGCACCGACGACACCCCGTACACGGCCACCCACAGCGGCCCCCGTCGCGGGCGGTGGTCCGGCCAGGGGTGACGAGCCTTTCCGGACTTCACCGCCGGCGAACCCTTCCAGTACTGGCCGCTCTTGACCTTGCCGAGCACACCCGAGCCCGGCGCGACGTCGGCGTTCTTTCCCACCACGGCCCCGGGCAGCAGGGTGCTGCGCGCACCGATGGTCGCATCGTTGCCGACGGTGATCGGGCCGATATGGAAATGGTCGCCGTCGATCCAGTGCCCGGACAGGTCGACCTCCGGCTCGATGGAACTGCGATGGCCCAGGGTGAGCAATCCGGTCACCGGCGGGGCCGAATGCAGATCGACGCCCTTGCCGACCTTGTTGCCCAGCGCGCGCGCGTAGTACACCAGCCACGGCGCCCCGGCCAGGTTCTCGGCGCCGCTGGCCTCGGCGAGCCGCTCGGCGATCCAGACCCGCAGATGGACCGGCCCGCCGCGTCGGTAGGTGCCGGGCTCCAACCCGGAAAGCAGCATGCGCGCAAAGAACACCGCGATGCCCATCCGGCCCAGCGGCGTGATGAAGACCAGGAAGCCGGCGACGATCCACCACCAGTTGATGGTCACCGTCCACGGCACCAGGTCCAGCGCGGCGACAACATTGTTGACCAGCGCCAGCCAGACCACCCATTGCAGCGCGGTCAAGGTGGCCAGCGGCAGGGACAACACCGCCTGCGCGGCCTGCATGAGCCGGGGGGTGGGCCGCACCACCCTGGTCTCGACCCGCGGTGGCGGTTCGAGTTCGTCGAGGAATCCCGCCAGCGATCCCAGCCGCGGATGGTCGTACAGCTCGGCAACCGTGACCTGCGGATAGCGTTGCCGGAGCGCGGCCACCAGTTGCGCCGCGGACAGCGAGCCGCCGCCGAGGACGAAGAAGTCGGCTTCGGGGCCGTCGACCGGGGCGGCCAGCACATCGCGCCAGAGCCCGGCCAGCCAGCCCATCGTGCCGCCCAGATCCGGTGCCTCCTCGGTGCTTTCGCCGGGCGGCGGCCACGGCAACCCATCCCGGTCGACCTTGCCCGATGTGCGGGTGGGCAGTTCGTCGAGGCGCACCAGTCGCGGCACCAGGGCGGCGGGAAGCGTCTCGGCCAGAGCTTCGCGGGCCTTCGCCAGATCGAACGACGGGTCGGCGCTGGCGATATACCCGACGAGCAGCGGCGTACCGCTGGCCGTGCGGCGCACCGCGGCCGCGCCGCCGCTGACGCCGGGCAGGCTCACCAACGCGGCGTCCACCTCACCGAGTTCGATGCGGCGCCCGCCGACCTTGACCTGGTCGTCGGCGCGACCCTGAAAGATCAGGCCGTCGGGCTCCAGCCGCACCAGGTCGCCGCTGCGGTACGCGCGCGACCACTGAAGCGTCGGCATCGACGCGTACTTCTCGGCGTCTTTCTGCGGATCCAGGTAGCGGGCCAGGCCGACCCCGCCGATGACCAGTTCGCCCACCTCGCCCGTGCGGACCGGCGCGCCATCCTTGTCGACCACGGCCAGATCCCACCCGGGGAGCGGCAGCCCGATGCTGACCGGACCCCTGCCGTCCAGCTTGGCGGCACAGGCAACCACCGTCGCCTCGGTGGGGCCGTAGGTGTTCCACACCTCCCGACCCTCGACCGCGAGCCGCTCGGCCAGCTCCGGCGGGCACGCCTCACCACCGAAGATCAGCAGCCGCACCGCCTCCAACGCCTCGGCGGGCCACAACGCCGCCAGCGTCGGCACCGTCGACACCACGGTGATGTCCCGGGACACCAGCCACGGTCCCAGGTCCATGCCGCTGCGCACCAGCGAGCGCGGCGCGGGAACCAGGCAGGCCCCGTGGCGCCAGGCCAGCCACATCTCCTCACACGACGCGTCGAACGCCACCGACAGCCCGGCCAGCACCCGGTCACCGGGACCAATGAGGTTGTCCTGCAAGAACATTTGGGCTTCCGCGTCGACGAACGCTGCCGCGCTGCGATGCGTCACCGCGACGCCCTTCGGGGTGCCGGTCGACCCGGAGGTGAAGATGATCCATGCGTCGTCGCGGCCCAGCGGTGCCGCAGCGCGCCAGCCGCGGGAGGCCCCGGCCGCGCGGACCAGGCCCTGCTCGGTGATGACGGCCACCACATTGGCCTCCCCGAACACCAGCTCGGCCCGCTCCTCGGGGTCGTCGGCGTCGACGGGCACATAAGCGGCGCCGGTGGCCAGGATGGCCAGGATGGCGACGTAGAGCGCGTAACTGCCGGACGGCATCCGGATCCCGAGGCGGTCGCCGCGGCCGATGCCCCGCGCGGCCAACCACGCGACGCTGTCCTCGATGTCGGCGATCAGCTCTCGGTAGGTGAGCTGGACCGAGCCGTCGTCGATTGCGGCCGCGTCGGGGAAGCGGGCGGCGGTGTCGTGGAGGATGTCGATGAGCGTGCGTGGCTCGGGCGCGAACGGCGACAGCACGTACTGCGCGGGTATTTCCGGCATCGCCACGCCTATAAACTACTAAGCCGTTGCCCGGACGCGTCGGCGCCGGACACGGCGTGTGATCAATTCGCGCCGGGCGCGCCGCGCCGGCTGGTGCCGCGCGATCAGGTCAGGGCTTCGTAGATCAGCGATGCGTACTTCGCGGTGCATTCGTTGCCGAGCGTGCCCGCGCCCATTCTGTTCATCACATAGGCGATAGTCGTACGACGGTCCGGGTTCATCAGCACCATCGAACCACCCCAGCCGCCCCAGAAGCAGATCTTTCTCGTCGGGTATGAACGGCACGGTCTGCGGTGCGGGCAAGCCATAACCGATGCCGAAGCGCAGCGGCACGCCCAACACCAGATCCATACCGTCGGACTGCACGGTGAAGATTTGTTCGATCGTTTCCGGACAAAGCAGCTGAACACCATTAGCTTTGCCGCCCAATGAGATCGGCGACAGCATTCGCACCAACGACCGTGCATTTCCGTGCCCGTTTACGGCGCCGATGTCGGCGGCGCGCCATTGTGCCGTGTGAGCCACTTTCGCGTCGGGACGGGGAGTGGTGAATGTCTTGCGCATTGGGCTGTCTTCGGGCAGGGCGTCGAACGGTATGTCGAACGGTGGTGGTGGGATCAGCTCGGCGATGCGGTCGTGGTCGTCCGCAAGGGCGCCGATCTGGAAGTCGGCCTCGAGCGGGCCGGCGATCTCGCCGCGGACGAAGTCTTTCAACGACATTCCGGCGGTCCGCCGCACAAGCTCGCCGATGAGATGCCCGAAGGTCAGCGCGTGATATCCCGACGCGGTTCCCGGCGGCCACCACGGCGCCTGGCGCGCGAGTCGCGATGTCGATTTATCCCAGTCGTAGACGTCCTCGATCGTGAACGGTGCACACATCGGGACACACCGGATGTGTGCGACAGGATGTGGCGCACCTCGATGTCCTGCTTACTGCTGGCGGCGAACTCCGGCCAGTACACGGCGACCGGCGTGCTCAAGTCCAGCAGCCCCCGATCGACCAGCATGAGCGCGGTCAGGCTGGTCACCGTCTTGGTGCTCGACCATACGTTGACGATGGTGTCTTCGGCCCACTGTTTGGTCTGCGCCGCATCGGCGTAGCCACCCCAAGGTCGAGCACCGACTCACCGTCTATGTCGATGGCGATCGCCGCACCGAGCCCCTCACCTGAGAAGATCGCGTCAGCCAGTGCGTCGGCGACCTTGTCGAACCGGGCGTCACAATGCCATGCACAACTTTCCTATCTGCACATCATCCACTGGGGCTGGCTGCATGCAGCTCGCCAACAACTCATTCAACTAGTGGATGATTTTGCCCAATATTGGACTTGGACAAGCCTTGATTGGAGTTCTAGCGTACAAGTTATGACTTCGACGGTGTCGTCTACCACTGAACTGACCGGACAGATGTTCATCGCAGGGTCGCGCGTGCGCGGACCCGGTAGGGAAATCCGCGGCTTCGACCCCCACACCGGACGCGAACTCGAGCCCGCATACGGGCATGGCGACCGGTCGCATGTGGAGGCCGCCTGTGCCGCGGCCGCCGCGGCGTTCGGCGACTACCGCAACGCCTCCGCGGAGCGGCGCGCGCAGTTCCTGGACACCATCGCCGACAACATCGACGCGATATCCGACCAGCTCGTCGACCGTGCGCACGCCGAGACCGGCCTGCCACAAGCCCGACTCGCCGGTGAAGTCGGCCGCACCAGCGGCCAGCTGCGGATGTTCGCCGGCGTGATCCGCGAAGGCAGCTGGAACGAGGCGCGGATCGACCCCGCCCAGCCCGATCGCAAGCCACTGCCACGATCCGACATTCGGCAG
>JBEVHG010000019.1:0-17403 GCA_040511335.1 Mycobacterium sp.
CGCGACAACCGATCCCGAGTTGGCTGAATCGCTGGGCCGTGAAGTCATCACGATCGAGAACCCGGTCACAGGCGCTATGCGCCGACTCGGCTTGGCGGGTACGCGGTCGGATGCCAAATTCATCCCCGACGACTACCTGTTGAACTCACCCGATGTGCGGCTGAGTGTTCTTCAGGGTCTTCTCGATTCCGACGGTGGTCCGGTCACTCAGCAGGGACGGACGTGCCGGATCCAGTTCTCGACGGCCTCCGACCGGCTGCGTGACGGCGTGGTGTTCCTGGTCCAGTCTCTCGGTGGTGTCGTATACCAGCGCACCAGGAAGGCGGAGGGGCGGAAACCGGGACTGGCGCGTGGCCGAGAGGTCTATCACCGATCGGACGCACACATCGTCGACATCCGACTGCCGGAGGGCGTTGTCCCGTTCCGGCTCGCCCGCAAGGCCGCGAAGTACGACGCGACCGGTGGGGGCCTGCCGAAACGTTTCGTCGAGTGCATCGAGCCCGCGGGCACCGAGGAAGCGGTGTGCATCCAGGTGGCGGCTGCGGACTCGCTGTATGTCACAGAGGATTTCCTGCTGACGCACAACACCCTCAACGACGCCTTCATCATCCTCGACGAGGCCCAGAACACCACCGCCGAGCAGATGAAAATGTTCCTGACGCGGCTGGGATTCGGATCGAAGGTCGTCGTCACCGGCGACATCACGCAAGTGGACCTACCCGGCGGCGCGAGATCGGGCCTGCGTGCGGCGGTGCAGATCCTCGACGGTATCGACGACATCCACGTCTCCGAATTGACCAGCGCCGACGTCGTCCGGCACCGGCTGGTGTCCGAGATCGTGGATGCCTACGAAAAGGCGGAGGCCGGCGATACGTCCTCGATGAACCGGGCGCAGCGGCGGGCCTCCGGCGGCCGTTCCCGGCGGTAGCGTGGCCAGACCATGAGCATTGAGGTGTCCAATGAGTCGGGCATCGACGTCTCCGAGTCCGAACTCGTCAGCGTCGCCCGATTCGTCATCGCGAAGATGAAAGTGCATCCCGCGGCGGAACTTTCGATGGTACTGCTCGACACCGCTGCGATGGCCGACCTGCACATGCGCTGGATGGACCTACCCGGTCCGACCGACGTGATGAGCTTCCCGATGGACGAACTCGAACCGGGCGGCCGGCCGGACGCGCCCGAGCGGGGGCTGTCGTTGCTCGGTTATATCGTGTTGTGCCCCTAATTCGCGGCCGACCAGGCCGCCGCGGCCGGACACTCGCTGGGACATGAGCTCGCCCTGCTGACCGTGCACGGTGTGCTGCACCTGCTCGGCTACGACCACGCCGAGCCGGACGAGGAGAAAGAGATGTTCGCCCTGCAGCGTCAACTGCTCGAGGAGTGGGTGGCCGAACAGGTCGAGGCCTACCACCAGGACCGCCAGACCGAGAAGGATCGGCGGCTGCTGGACAAGTCGCGATTCTTCGACGAACCGTGACCGGTATCGCCCCGCTGCTCGGCGCGATCGCGCTCATCGGTTGCGGCGGACTGTTCGCGGCGATCGATGCCGCGATCAGTACGGTGTCGATGGCCCGGGTTGAAGAGTTGGTGCGCGAGGAGCGCCCCGGTGCGGTGCGGCTGGCCCGGTTGATGGCCGAGCGGCCGCGGTACGTCAATCTGATTGTGCTGCTGCGGATCACCTGTGAGGTGGCCGCAACGGTGTTACTGGTGGCCTACCTGTACGAGGACCTCAGTCGGAACTGGGGGCTGTTCGCCGCTGCCGCGATCATGGTGGTGATCAGCTTCGTGGTAATCGGTGTCGGTCCGCGGACCCTTGGCCGTCAGCATGCCTACTCAATCGCGCTGGTGACGGCCTTACCGCTGCACGCGATTTCGGTGCTGCTCACCCCTATCAGCCGGCTGCTGGTCCTCATCGGAAACGCGCTGACTCCGGGTCGCGGTTTCCGCAACGGCCCGTTCGCATCGGAAATCGAGCTGCGCGAAGTCGTCGACCTGGCGCAGCAGCGCGGCGTGGTCGCCGACGACGAGCGCCGGATGATCCAGTCGGTGTTCGAATTGGGCGACACTCCGGCCCGTGAGGTGATGGTGCCGCGCACCGAGATGGTGTGGATCGAAAGCGACAAGACCGCAGGGCAAGCGACGTCGTTGGCGGTTCGCAGCGGGCATTCCCGCATCCCGGTCATCGGTGAGAACGTCGACGATGTCGTCGGCGTGGTGTACCTCAAAGACCTTGTCCAGCAGACGTACTACTCCACCAACGGCGGACGCGACACCACGGTGTCCGAGGTCATGCGTCCGGCGGTGTTCGTGCCCGATTCCAAGCCGCTGGACGCGCTGCTGCGGGAAATGCAGCGCGACCGCAACCACATGGCGCTGCTGGTCGACGAGTACGGTGCCATCGCGGGCCTGGTGACCATCGAGGACGTGCTGGAGGAGATCGTCGGCGAGATCGCCGACGAGTACGACACCGACGAAGTTGCGCCAGTGGAAGAGCTGGGGGACAAGCAGTTTCGGGTGTCCGCGCGGTTATCCATCGAGGACCTCGGCGAGCTGTTCGACATCGAGTTCGACGAGGACCTCGACGTCGACACGGTAGGCGGACTGGTCGCCCTCGAGCTGGGCCGCGTGCCATTGCCGGGCGCCGAGGTGACCTGGGACGGATTGCGGCTGCGCGCCGAAGGCGGCCCCGACCATCGCGGCCGGGTGCGGATCGGCACCGTCCTGGTCAGCCCCACCGAGCGGAAGGACCACGGTGACTGAGCTCGATGCCGAGGACGCCAAGCTGGTGGTGCTGGCCCGCGGCGCGATGGCCCGCGCCGAGACGGCCGGCGGGGCCGCGGTGCGCGATCTCGACGGCCGCACCTACGCCGGTGCCCCCGTCGGGCTTGAAGCGCTGCGGTTGACCGCGCTGCAGGCCGCGGTGGCCGCCGCAGTGTCCAGCGGCGCAACGGGTCTGGAGGCCGCGGTGCTGGTCGGCGGGTCGGCCGACGACGCCGGTGTGGCCGCGGTGCACGAGCTTTCGGGCGACGCCACGATCATCGTCACCGACCGATCCGGGCGCCCAGTGTGAAGACACTGCGAAGAATCGCGCGGAATTTCGCCATGGGCGCACGCTCGTGACTGAATTCCGCTCGGGCTTCGTCTGTTTCGTCGGCAGGCCGAACACCGGTAAGTCGACGTTGACCAACGCCCTGGTCGGCGCGAAGGTGGCGATCACGTCGAAGCGGCCGCAGACCACCCGGCACACCATCCGCGGCATCGTGCACCGCGAGAACTTCCAGATCGTCCTCGTCGACACCCCCGGGCTGCACCGCCCCCGTACCCTGCTGGGCCAGCGGCTCAACGATCTGGTGCGCGACGCCTACTCCGAAGTCGACGTCATCGGGCTCTGCATCCCCGCCGACGAGGCGATCGGACCGGGGGACCGGTGGATCCTCCAGCAGATCCGCACCGTGGCCCCCAACACCACGGTGATGGCGGTCGTCACCAAGATCGACAAGGTGCCCAGGGATCGCGTCGCCGCCCAGCTGGTCGCGGTCAGCGAGCTGGTCGGACACGACACCGAGATCGTGCCGGTGTCGGCGACCACCGGTGACAACGTCGACGTGCTGATCGACGTGCTGGCCGCCCAGCTGCCACCCGGCCCGGCGTTCTACCCCGACGGCGAGCTCACCGACGAGCCCGAAGAGGTGCTGATGGCCGAGCTGATCCGCGAGGCCGCGCTGGAAGGCGTGCGCGACGAGTTACCGCATTCGCTGGCGGTGGTCATCGAGGAGGTCAGCTCGCGGGAAGGCCGCGACGATCTCATCGACGTACACGCCAACCTCTACGTCGAACGGCCCAGCCAGAAGGGCATCGTCATCGGCAAGGGCGGCGCCAGGCTGCGTGAGGTGGGGACCGCGGCGCGCACGCAGATCGAGAAGCTGCTGGGCACCAAGGTGTACCTCGACCTGCACGTCAAGATCGCCAAGAACTGGCAGCGCGACCCCAAGCAGCTCGGCCGGCTGGGGTTCTAATCAAAGGGTCGGACTAACGGGTTAGGGCGTCCACCCAGGAACCTGACCGAAGTCACGGATGGGCGACTGAACCGGTGGCGCGCCGTCACCCTTGCCGTAGACCGCGACCACAACCGTGCGGTCGAGCACGCTCTCCGACCACACACCGATGTCGACGTTGGCGCAGTCCGCCATGATCGCGTAGTAGTCAGGCCGGAAGTACCACTGGTTGATCAACTCGACACCGCTGATGGCCAGCGCCGGGTTGATCGCCACCGTCTCGGCCACGGCCCCGCCGTAGCCGGCGTTGCGCGCGCGATCGGCGACCGTCGAGCCGTCCGAACCGATATCACCGTCCAGCGCGCGGTTGTTCAGCACGTCGTTGGTGTGCCACTGGGCGGCAAGCCGGAGCTTAGGGTTGATCTTGATCTCGGTGGTACAGCCGGCCTGGTGTTGCACGGTGTAGACGTTGACGACGACGCTCTCGTTGAGCCGCCTGTTGTCGGCGTTGGCGGCCGGCATGCCGACGACTGCCCCGCCCGCGCACAGCAGGGCCAATACCGCTTTGACGGTCATGGTCGACGACTCTAGTCCGCAACCGATTCCCTGACCGGGGTGTTCCACCAAATATCTGGCTGCTTGGCCACCCACCCGTTGATCGCCTCCAGCTCGGCGGCCAGCGAGATCAGCAGCGGTTCGCTGTTGGCCGGGCCCATCAGCTGAACGCCGATCGGCAGACCGTCGGAGGTGAAGCCCGCCGGGACGTTGATCGATGGCCAGCCCAGCAGGTTCCACGGCCACGTCGCCGGGCAGGCGCGGATCATCGCGTGGTCGTCGACAGCCCGCCGCGGTGGTCGAAATCGTGCGCGGGCGGCGGCGGCTGTGCGGTCGTCGGCGCCAGCACGACGTCGACGAGATTGAAGATCCATCCGACCCGGCGCTGGCTCTCGGCCTCGTGGGCACGGGCCTTGCGCAGCACGTTCTCCGACAGCAGCCGACCCATTCGCATGTTGGCGACGGTGCGCTTGTCCAGGGTGACGTCGTGGCCGAGTCGGTCGGCCCAGTCCAGCAGCCCCGACGTGGACCGGGACAGAAAGCTCCACGACATCCGCAGGCCGTAGCTGGGATCGGCCACGGTGATCGTGTGGCCCAGTTCCTCGAGTTGACCGGCGACGGTCTTCATCGCGCCGCGGATCTCTGGATGCAGCTTGGCCCGGAACACGTTCATCGGAAACTTCGTCGACATCGCGATTTTCAGTGGCCCTGGGGCGCGCCCGACATACTCCGACACCCGCACCGGCGGTGGCTTGTGCAGATCGCCGTCGGCATTGCCCGACGCGGCGTCCAGCACCAGCGCCGCATCGGTGACCGTGCGCGCCAGCACGCCGTTGACCGTGATGCCGTTGAACGCCTCGGGCAGCGGCCAGGTGGAGATGCGCCCGCGCTGCGGCTTGATGCCGACCAGGTGCGTCCACGCCGCGGGAATCCGGACGCTGCCCGCGCCGTCGGAGCCCATCGCCGCGGTCACCAGTCCGGCGGCCACCGCCGCTGCGCTGCCACCCGACGACCCGCCCGGGGTGTGCTTGCGTGACCACGGGTTGAAGGTGTGGCCGAAGGCCGGTCCGCTGGTGAACGGCCACTGACCCAACTCGCAGGTGTTCGTCTTGCCGACGATGACCGCGCCGGCGGCACGCAGCCGGCGCACGACCTCGGAATCGGCGGTGGCCGGCTGAATGTGGCCCGCTGCGCCGAAACACGTGGGAACGCCCGCGACGTCGACGTCGTCCTTGACCGCGATCGGGATGCCGAGCAGCGGAAGTTGTTCTCCCGCCGAGCGTTTGCGATCTGCGGCGGCTGCGTCGTCGAGCGCCTGCTGGGTCAGCACCACGCGGAATGCATTGAGGGTCGACTGGCTGGCCACGATCGCACGCAGCGATCGTCTTACCAGCTCGTCGGACGTTACGGTCCCGCTGGCGAGCTGATAGAGCTGTTGGCTCAGGGTGGGAAATCGGGGGGTGGAGCAAGGCGACTCGATCATCGGTACCGAGAGTATCGGCGCTGCGTACCAGTTTTGTCAGAATGCGGTGGGAGACTGTTTCGATGCGGCTGTACCGGGACCGGGCGGTGGTGCTGCGCCAGCACAAGCTCGGCGAGGCCGACCGGATTGTCACCCTGCTCACCCGCGACCACGGATTGGTCCGGGCGGTGGCCAAGGGTGTGCGGCACACCCGCAGCAAGTTCGGGGCCCGGCTTGAGCCGTTCGCGCACATCGACGTTCAGCTGCACCCCGGCCGCAATCTCGACATCGTCACCCAGGTGCAGGCCATCGACGCGTTCGCCACCGATATCGTCAGCGACTACGGCCGCTATACGTGCGCGTGCGCTGTGCTGGAAACCGCCGAGCGCCTGGCCGGCGAGGAGCGCGCCCCGGTGCCCGCGCTGCACCGGCTGACCGTCGCCGCGTTGCGGGCGGTCGCCGACGGCAGTCGTTCGCGGGAATTGGTGCTGGACGCTTATCTGTTGCGCGCCATGGGAATCGCCGGGTGGGCGCCGGCCCTCACCGAATGCGCCCGCTGCGCGGCTCCCGGTCCGCACCGGGCGTTCCACGTCGCCGCCGGCGGCAGCGTGTGCGTGCACTGCCGGCCGTCCGGCTCGGCGACACCGCCGCAGGGCGTGCTGGACCTGATGGCCGCGCTGCACGACGGGGAATGGGAGGCCGCGCAGGCGTCGCCGCAGTCGTACCGCAGCCAGGCCAGCGGCCTGGTGGCCGCACACCTGCAATGGCATCTCGAACGTCAGCTGCGGACGTTGCCGCTGGTCGAACGCGTGTACCGGGTCGATCGCACAGTCGCTGACCACCGCTTGGCCCTGTTCGGGCAGGATGTGGCACATGGCGATGAAACGGGTGGGCAGGACCACATACCCACAGCTGCCCCCGGCGCCTGACGACTATCCGACCTTCCCCGACACGTCGACGTGGCCGGTCGTTTTCCCCCACCTGCCGCCGGCCCCGGGAGGCGGGCCGCGGCGGCCGCCGCAGCACACCTCGAAGGCCAGCGCGCCGAGAATCCCCGCCGACCAGGTGCCCAATCACGTCGCGATCGTGATGGACGGCAACGGCCGCTGGGCCATCCAGCGCGGGCTGAACCGCACCGAGGGCCACAAGATGGGGGAGGCGGTGCTGATCGACGTCACCTGCGGCGCCATCGAGATCGGCATCAAACACCTCACGGTGTACGCGTTCTCCACCGAGAACTGGAAGCGCAGCACCGAGGAGGTGCGCTTCCTGATGGGGTTCAACCGCGAGGTGGTGCGGCGCCGACGGGAAAACCTCGACGCGATAGGTGTTCGGATGCGCTGGGTCGGATCTCGGCCGCGCATGTGGCGCAGCGTGATCAAGGAGTTCGAGATCGCCGAGAACATGACGCTGGACAATCACGTTATCACCGTCAACTACTGCGTCAACTACGGTGGTCGCACCGAAATCGTCGAGGCCGCAAAGGACATTGCGCGTCAGGCGGCCGACGGGCGGATCAACCCGGACCGAATCACCGAATCGAGTTTCGCCCGCCACCTTCACCGTTCCGACATTCCGGACGTCGACCTCTTCATTCGGACCTCGGGGGAGCAGCGGGCCAGCAACTTCCTGCTGTGGCAGGCGGCGTATGCCGAATACTTCTTCCAGGACAAGCTGTGGCCCGATTACGACCGTCGCGACCTGTGGGACGCGTGTGAGGAGTACGTCAACCGCAACCGGCGTTTCGGGAGGGCCTAGATGGAGCTGCAACGGCGGCTCATAACCGTCCTCGACGATATCCTGCCGATCCAGGAGGAGGACGACGGCGCGGTCACCGTACACCACGACGACACGTTCGCATCGCTGCGCGCGGTGACCATCGCCGAGGGTCTCGACATGGTGTCACTGACGCAGATCCTGGCGTGGGATCTGCCGCTGGACAGCAAGATTCGTGCACGCGTTGCGCAGCACGCGCACAACACGCTTCTGGGCACGGTATCGCTGGTCGAGAAAAACGCTGCGGCGAAGCGGAACTCCAAGAAAACCGCGGATGTGATGCTGCGCTACAACTTTCCCGCCGCGGGTCTGACGGACGAGGCGCTGCGCACGCTGATCCTGATGGTGCTGTCCACCGGATCCGATGTCCGTCGGGCGCTAATTGCCTGACCGCTGCGTGTGGCAGTCACCGCAGATGCCGAAGATCTCAATGGTGTGGCTGACATCTGAAAACCCGTGCTGTCGGGCGACTTCCGCGGCCCACACCTCGACCTGACCGCCTTGCACCTCGACCGTGGAACCGCACGCCCGGCACACCAGGTGGTGATGGTGGTGTTCGGAGCAGCGTCGGTACACCGACTCGCCGGTGTCGGTGCGCAGCGTGTCGACGAGGCCGGCGGCCGCCATCGACTGCAGCGTGCGATAGACGGTGGTCAAACCGATGCCCTCGCCGCGCCGGCGTAGCTCATCATGCAGTTCCTGGGCGGACCGGAACTCGTCGAGGTTTTCCAGCAGCGCCGAGATGGCGGCACGCTGGCGGGTGGTCCGGACGCCGAGACCCGTCACTCGTTGTCCTCGGCTGCGTGGGCCACCGCGTCGACGACGATGTGGGCCAGGTGGTGATCGACGAGGCGGTAGAGCACTTCTCGCCCGGACCGCTCACCGGCGACTACGCCCGCGGCCTTCAGAATGCGCAGGTGCTGGCTGACCAACGGCTGCGGCACCGCCAATGCATCGACCAGTTCGTGCACACAGCGCGACGATTCGCGCAGTTGTAGCACGATCGCGATGCGTACCGGCGCGGCCAGCGCCCGCAGCAGATCGCCGGCCGTGTCGAGGACGTCGCGCGGCGGCAATTCGGGCGGTGGCGTGGCGCCGTGCTGGTGTCGCTCATCGTCTGCCAAAGTGGAAATCGTTTTCATTATGTCTGCAACAATACATGCGCGACCATGCATGTCAACGGCGCCGATTGTGCGGCGGGCTCGTCGAGCATGCGCTGAGGGCGAAAAACCGCGCCGAAACTCGCCATGGACGCACGCTCGATGACAGACGACCACCGACACGCGGCCTGACCCGCGACGGCACATCGCTACGCTGTTGACCCGTGGCGTCCATCATCGATACCGTCGCGAACCTGGCGAAGCGACGCGGTCTGGTCTATCCGTCCGGCGAAATCTACGGCGGCACAAAGTCCGCGTGGGACTACGGACCGCTCGGCGTCGAGCTCAAGGAGAACATCAAGTGGCAGTGGTGGCGCTCGGTGGTCACCAGCCGCGACGACGTGGTAGGCATCGACTCGTCGATCATCCTGCCGCGCGAGGTCTGGGTGGCCTCCGGCCACGTCGAGGTGTTCCACGATCCGCTGGTGGAGTCGCTGATCACGCACAAGCGTTACCGCGCAGACCATCTCATCGAGGCCTACGAGGCCAAGCACGGCCACCCGCCGCCCAACGGCCTGGCCGACATTCGCGACCCGGAAACCGGAGAACCCGGCCAGTGGACCGAACCGCGCGAGTTCAACATGATGCTCAAGACCCACCTCGGCCCGATCGAGACCGACGAGGGTCTGCACTATCTGCGCCCGGAAACCGCGCAGGGCATCTTCGTCAACTTCGCCAACGTGGTCACCACATCGCGCCGCAAGCCGCCGTTCGGCATCGGTCAGATCGGCAAGAGCTTCCGCAACGAGATCACCCCGGGCAACTTCATCTTCCGGACCAGAGAGTTCGAGCAGATGGAGATGGAGTTCTTCGTGGAACCGTCGACCGCCCGGGACTGGCACCAGTACTGGATTGACGAACGCCTGCAGTGGTACGTCGACCTCGGCATCGACCGCGACCACCTGCGGCTGTTCGAGCACCCCAAGGACAAGCTGTCGCACTACTCCGACCGCACCGTCGATATCGAGTACAAGTTCGGGTTCCAGGGCAACCCCTGGGGTGAACTGGAGGGGGTTGCCAACCGCACCAACTTCGACTTGACCACGCATTCCGAGCATTCCGGTGTCGACCTGTCGTTCTACGACCAGGCCACCGACAGCCGCTACGTCCCGTACGTGATCGAGCCGGCGGCCGGCCTGACCCGATCGTTCATGGCGTTTCTGATCGACGCCTACGCCGAGGACGAAGCGCCCAACGCCAAGGGCGGCGTCGACAAGCGCACGGTGTTGCGGCTGGATCCCCGGCTGGCACCGGTGAAGGCCGCGGTGTTGCCGCTGTCCCGGCACGCCGACCTGTCCCCGAAGGCTCGCGACCTCGCCGCCGAGCTGCGCAAGTGCTGGAACGTCGAGTTCGACGACGCCGGCGCGATCGGGCGGCGCTACCGGCGCCAGGACGAAATCGGCACGCCGTTCTGCGTGACGGTGGACTTCGAGTCGCTCGACGATCACGCCGTCACCATCCGGGAGCGCGACGCGATGACGCAGGACCGCGTCGCCATCGACGCCGTGCCCGACTATCTGGCCGTGCGGCTCAAAGGCGCTTAGTGCCCCGAACAGACGCAAAAGCCCTGCGACACGCCGGAATTTTGGCGATCTTGCGTCTGCTCGCCAAACGAAAGGCGCCTAGAAGCGGCCGCCGCTGTAGCTGCGGCCCGATGAGCGCGACGCGCCACCGTAGGACGTGGGCCGCCCCATGCCGCGGCCGCCGCCGAAGCCTCCGCCCCAACCGCCGCCGTAGCCTCCGCCGTAGCCGCCGCCGAACCCGCCGCGCAGGATGTTGCCGATGATGATGCCGCCGATGACGGCGCCCATGTCGGATCCGCCGCCGCCGTACTGCGAGGTGTAGGACCGCTGCGCGGAGCGGACGTCGTCATTGGCCAGCGACTGGGCCTGGGCGGCAAGCGTCGCCGCGCCGTTGGCGTGCGCTACGGCTTCGCTCGGATCGCTTTCGCGCTTGGCTTCGGCCGCCTCAAGTTGGCGATTGGCTTCCGAGAGCCGGGTCCGCGCTTCCGAGCCGATGCTGCCGCGGCGGGTGTCGATGAAATCCGACACCGCCTTGATCCGGGACTGAGCGGCCGCCACCGCCTGTTGTGCCGCCCTGGCGAGTCGTTCGGCCGCTTCGCGCTGCTCGGTCACACTGGCCAACAACCGATCCAGCTCGGCGTCGGCCTTGGTCAGCCGGGTGAAGGTGCCCAACGGATCCGCGGCGCCGTTGCTGTTGGCGTCGGCGATGGCCTTGGCCGCCGCATCGAGGGCGGCGGTGAGCTCGGTGGCCAGTGGGGTGTTCGCCTGCTGCAGTTGCGCGGTCGCCGAATCGACACCGGCCTGGGTGTCGGCGATGGCCGACGGCAGTGCGGCGATCGCGCGATTGATGTCGGTGGCGGCGCTGTGCACGGCGTCCAGCAGCGTACGGGCCTGCCCCAGCGCAGATTCCCCGGCGCGCACCGCGTCGACCAGCCCGATCTGATCCCCGGCCGGCCGGGCCGCCAGGGCCCGCCCGTTGGTGATGTTCTGATCGGCGAAGGTCAGCCGCTGCTTGGCCACCTCGACGTTGTCGGCCACCGACGACAGCGCGGTCTCCGAGAATTGGGTGTGCAGGCCGTTCAGCGTCTGCTCCGACGGCGCGATCCGCGCGGTGAGGTCGACCATCTGCTGGGTCAGGGTGTCCAGCCGGCTCGGGGCGTTGATCACCAGATCGCGTAGCTGTTCGAATGCGTCGCTCTGGGCGTCCAGTTCGCGGTCGGCCTTGGCCGCCGCGACGACCACCCGGGTCAGCAAGTCGCGTCGCTGCTGCTGCGGCTCGGGAACGGCGTCGTCGAGAATCTGGCGCACGTTGAACGCCTGCGAAAGTGTCGTCTTCGCGTTGGCCAAGGCACGGCTGAACGGTTCGGTCTGGGCGGTGCCGAACTCCTCGACGGCCAGTGCCAACTCGGCGTCGCTGGTGCGCACCGCGTTGTCGACATCCACCACGATGGACTTCGACAGGTCGTCGAGCGCGTCGATCGGCACGGAGGCCAGCGCGTTGGCATCGGTCGGATCCACCCGTTTGGCGGCAGCGGCCTCGGCTTCGCGGCGCTGGCGGCGACGGCGCCGCATCCACAGCCACAACACCAGCACCGCGAGGACCAGGACCGCCAACGCGATCAGCAGACCCAGCCCCGAAATGCCGGTGCCGGTAGCGGGCGGCGACGTGTTGAGACCGTTCGCCGCCGCCACCGCGGCACCGGCCCAGTCGTTGTTGCGCAGTGCCGGTTCGATGTCGTTGCGGCGGATGTCGTCAGACAGTGTCGAGGTGCCGCCTGCGATCGTGGACGGTATATCGAACCCGAAAGCCCGGTCCTCCGTGGCGATCGCCAGCAGCGCGTCATCGTTACCGAAATCGCTTGCATTCATCGTGTTTTGGGTCCAGTTGAGCCCGCTCTGGCCGGCAAAATCCTTGACGTACACCACCCACAGCTGGATCCGCTTGTCGTTGTACAGTTTGTCGACGGCCGCTTGCACCTCGGCGCGGTCGGAATCCGACAGCACACCCGCGTTGTCGGTGACCTGGGTTTGCAGCCGGAACGGCGGGTCGGCTGCGGCGCCGGGTGCGATCAACAGGGCGGCGGTGAGAGTCGCGAGCAGCAGGGCAAGCAAGCGGGCAATGCGCATGTCGTCAATCTAGTGCGCCGCGGCGCCGGTCAAAGTGGTACTGGCGAACAGCCCTGGCAGACTTAGCGTCGGTGGCAGCAGATCACGACCTATACGACGACTTCGACCGGCAGCGTCTGGTGGTCGAAGAGCCCAAGGGTGCCGCGCTGCCCGGGACCGACACCGAACACCGCACCGACTTTGCTCGTGACCGGGCTCGGGTGCTGCACAGCGCCGCTCTGCGCCGGCTGGCCGACAAGACGCAGGTGGTCGGCCCCCGCCAGAGTGACACCCCGCGCACCCGGCTGACGCACTCGCTGGAGGTGGCCCAGATCGGCCGCGGCATGGCGATCGGGCTGGGCTGCGACCCCGATCTGGTCGATATGGCCGGGCTGGCGCACGATATCGGGCACCCGCCCTACGGTCACAACGGCGAACGTGCGCTTGACGAGCTGTCCGCCGAGCACGGCGGATTCGAGGGCAACGCGCAGAACTTTCGCATCCTGACCCGGCTGGAGCCCAAAGTCCTTGACCCGCAAGAGCGCAGCGCCGGGCTGAACCTGACCCGGGCCGCGCTGGACGCGGTGACCAAATACCCGTGGGCGCGACGGCCGGATAAAGCCAAATTCGGGTTCTACGCCGACGACACCGCCGCCGCCGACTGGGTACGGGCTCATGCGCCGGAATCGCGGCCGTGCCTGGAGGCTCAGGTCATGGACTGGGCCGACGATGTGGCGTATTCCGTGCACGATGTCGAGGACGGCGTGGTCGCCGGCCGGATCGACATGCGGGTGCTGGCCGACGACGACGCCGCCACCGTGCTGGGTCGTCTCGGTGAATCCAGCGGAATGGCCAAGCCCGCCGGACTCTCCGCCGATGATCTGGTCGCCGCGGCGCAGCGGTTGTCGAACCTGCCGGTGGTGGCCGCCGTGAGCAAGTACGACGCCACGCTGGCCGCGTCGGTGGCGTTGAAGCGGCTCACCAGCGAGCTCGTCGGGCGGTTCGCATCGGCCGCCATCTCCGCCACCCGGGCGGCGGCCGGGCCGGGGCCGCTGGTGCGGTATGCGGCCGACCTGCGGGTGCCCGCGCTGGTGCGGGCCGAGGTCGTGGTGCTGAAGATCCTGGCGCTGCAGTTCATCATGTCCGACCCACGACACCTCGAGCTGCAGGCGCGGCAGCGTGAACGTATCCACCACGTTGCGCAATGGCTGTTCGCCGGCGCACCGGCCACGCTGGATCCGATCTTTGTGCCGGCATTCAACGACGCGGCCGACGATGGCGCCCGGTTGCGCGTCGTCGTCGACCAGATCGCGTCGTTCACAGAAGGACGCTTGGAGCGTTTGGAACCGGCCCTAGACTGAGCCGATGGCCGGCCGCATCCCCGATCGCGATATCGCCGCCATCCGTGAACGCGTCCCCATCGAGGACGTCGTAGGCGACTATGTACAGCTGCGCCGCGCCGGCGCCGACTCGCTGAAGGGCCTGTGCCCGTTCCACGACGAGAAGTCGCCGTCGTTTCACGTGCGGCCCAACCACGGCCACTTCCACTGCTTCGGCTGCGGCGAGGGCGGCGACGTCTACGCGTTCGTGCAGAAAATCGAGCACGTCAGCTTCGTCGAGGCCGTCGAGCTGCTCGCCGACCGGGTCGGCTACACCGTCACCTACGCCGGGGCCGCCGCAACCAACGTGCAACGCGACCGCGGCAGCCGCAGCCGGCTGATCGCCGCCAACGCGGCGGCCCAGGAGTTCTACGCCGCGGCGCTGCAATCGGAGGAGGCCGCGCCTGCCCGGCAGTACCTGATCGAGCGCAACTTCGACGCCGACGTCGCCGCGCATTTCGGCTGCGGATTCGCGCCGTCAGGGTGGGATTCTCTGACAAAGCACTTGCTGCGCAAGGGGTTTGAGTTCAAGGAGCTCGAGGCCGCGGGGTTGTCCCGGGAGGGCCGCCGCGGCCCGATGGATCGCTTCCACCGTCGACTGCTGTGGCCCATCCGGGTGTCTTCCGGCGAGGTGATCGGTTTCGGCGCCCGCCGGCTGTTCGACGACGACGCGATGGAAGCCAAGTACGTCAACACCCCCGAGACGGTGCTGTACAAGAAGTCATCGGTGCTGTTCGGCCTCGACCTGGCCAAGCGCGATATCGCCAAGGGACACCAGGCGGTGGTGGTCGAGGGCTACACCGACGTGATGGCCATGCACCTGGCCGGCGTGACCACAGCGGTGGCGTCCTGCGGGACCGCGTTCGGCGACGAGCACCTGGCGATGTTGCGGCGACTGATGATGGACGACAACTTTTTTCGCGGCGAACTGATCTACGTGTTCGACGGCGATGAAGCGGGTCAGAAAGCGGCGCTGAAGGCGTTCGACGGCGATCAACAAGTCGCCGGCAAGTCGTTTGTCGCGGTTGCCGACGACGGTATGGACCCCTGCGATCTTCGGAGAAAGTCCGGCGACGGCGCGCTGCGGGACCTGGTCGCCCGTCGTGTGCCGATGTTTGAGTTCGCGATCCGCGGCCTGCTACCGAGCAACACGGAACTGGACGACAACCCCCAGGCCAAGGTGGACGGTCTGCGCAGAGCGGTTCCGATGGTGGCACGAATCCGTGACGTGGCGCTGCGTGATGAGTACGCGCGCCGGGTCGCCGGCTGGGTGGGTTGGGCCGATGTGGCCCAAGTCGTCAACCGTGTTCGTGGGGAGTCTGCACGCAGACCCGGTAGCGCCAGCCGTCCCGATCGGAGGCAGCGGCCACCTCGACCGGACGCTGAGCAGCGCCCGGATCCGCGTGACCCCACACTGTGGCCGCAGCGGGAAGCCCTCAAGTCCGCCCTGCAGTGCCCCGCGCTGGCCGGCCCGGTGTTCGACGCGCTGACGGTGGAGAGCTTCACCCATCCCGGCTATGCCGCGGTCCGGGCGGCGATCACCACGGCGGGCGGGACATCGGCGGGGCTGTCCGGTGCCCAGTGGATCGAGACCGTACGCGAGCAGGCCGCATCGCCGGCGGCGGCGAACCTGGTCAACGAACTGGGCGTCGAAGCTATCCGCGTCGACGACGACGACAAGCTGCCGCGATACGTCGGCGGGGTGCTGGCCCGGCTTCAGGAAGTCTGGGTCGGCCGCCAGATCGCCGAGGTTAAGTCCAAGCTGCAGCGCATGTCACCGGTCGAGCAGGGCGACGAGTACCACGCGTTGTTCGGTGACCTGGTGGCGATGGAGGCCTATCGCCGCAGCCTGTTGCAGCAAGCCAGCGGCGACGACCTTACTGCGTCATAAATCCGTTCCTTGAAGGGGCGCGCTTGTTGCCCGTCCCTCGCGTACGAGGGGCCTATAGGCTTGCTGCTGCCGCCCTAACTGGCCGCAGGGTGGGCGCGCGTGGGTGCATTACTTCACCCCGGCGGGGGCGAAGCGTCATCGATCAACGCCGAAGATGGTCGCCGTGAACCGGCGCGGCACGTTATGGTGGATGGGCTGGTCCGACCATCGGGAAAGGCGAGGTGTGGCACGTATGAACATCGCAACCAAGCGGCTCATTGCCGTCGGCGCCTTCGCTGTGGTCGCTGCGGCGCCGGCCGTTGCCGCGACCATGACCACGAGCACTGCGCCTGATCGGCTGGCCGCCCCCGAATGCCTGGCCTGGTTCGGCAACAAGGAAGACGGCAAGTGCCTGTCTTACTCGAACGGGGCGCCGGTCTGGGTTGGAACTCCGCAGTTCAACTACTGCCCGGGGGTTAACGCGGGTAGGGAGAACTGCGGCTTGCAAAGCGGGCCGCTGTTGCCGGGCACGACGTTCCAAGAGGGCATCGGAACGCCCTAACAGCAGCTAGCGCTCGTCGCTCGCCGGTGCGACCTCCGGCTTGAGCACCGCCGTGTCGTCGTCGATCGCTGTCAAGGTGACCATCGCAGGGTCGGGTGAGAGCCGGTCGGCGATCTTGCGGCGCCCGGCATCGATCATCGACTTGGCTGCCGGACTGCCGGTGACCGCGCGAAACGTGGCCGCGATCTGTTCGTAGCGGCGTCGGCCGGCCTTCGTCCCTAGGACGTAGCCGACTGCCATTACGACGAGATACCGGATCACAGGGCCTCCCAGACGACGGTGCGTTGCGTCCATCCTGCCTCACATCTCCTACTGCCCGCCGGAGCGGGAGCGTGTTGGCGGTCGGATCGGCATTTACGCTAGAGTCATGCCTCGGCCCGCGGCAGAATCGGTGCGGGAGAGCAGTCCCCTGTAGCTCAATTGGCAGAGCATTCGGCTGTTAACCGAAGGGTTGCTGGTTCGAGTCCAGCCGGGGGAGCAACTAAACATGCAGCTCAGAGGCCATATCCGACCTCCCCAACCCCGCCGTGGGCTATCCAAGGGCTATAATCGGTGTTTGCTGAGGTTTGCCAGTCAGCGGGTCTGCCGGTTAGCCGCGCCAGGTGCTCTAGCGGCCCGCCTTGTCGGGACAGCCAACCAGAGCCAACCTCGCATGTGGTTGAATCTGACGGGTGGAAACTGGCATTGCGCAAGCCCATCTGTATTACGCCTGCAAGCTCTACGCAGAGTATTTTTACGAACCGGGCGAACAAGCGTCAAATGGCTCAGCGACGGGGTTCATAGTCGAGAGTCCCGAAAAGAATAAGTTTGGGCTGGTGACCAACCACCATTTTATTGAACCCGGTTGGTGCGATGCAAGGTACGACGGAACCACGCTAACGAAACTGAGAGCCAAGATCTGGACAACCGTCGCGGAGGGAGTCGTCACAGACATAATCTCTGAACCCATTTTCTTAGACGATGACACAATAGATGCTTGTATTCTCCCGATACGAAGCGACAAAATGGCAAATGT
>JBEVHG010000020.1:0-5839 GCA_040511335.1 Mycobacterium sp.
GACCGTAGTTTCACAGGCATCCGACGGCGTCCGCGTTGACCGACCTTCGCTGACGGGTCCATCCGATCAATTGCCCCTGGTCGCCGATCGGCTGCACGAAATCCTCATCAGCGGTGGCAGTTTCGATGCCATCTACAGCCACATCCTGGCCGCCCCCGGTAAACGGGTCCGGGCCGGCCTGGTGCTGGCCTGCGCCCGCCTGCTGCCCTCGGCCGCCGCCGTGCCGCTGCGCGACGCCGTCGACCTGGCCTGCGCGATGGAGATGTTCCACGAGGCGTCGCTCGTGCACGACGACATCTGCGACGGTTCGCTCTTGCGGCGCGGTGCCTCGTCGGTACCGGCCGCGTTCGGCGTCCGCACCGCCGCCCGGGCCGGATTCCACCTGGCGGGCAATGCTTTACAGGTGCTCGCACGCGTGCTGGCCGACAACCCGGCGGTGTTCGCGCGGCTCGGTGAGGCCCCCGGCGTCACCTACCTCGACCGGCTCGCGGACCTCTCCTTTGGCCAGCTCGTCGAGACCCTGCCACCCGCAGTCGACGACGCCGCCCTGCGCCGGCACTACGAACTCGTGGCCGGTGCGAAGACCGGCACCCTGTTCCGGCTGGCCTGCTCGTACGGGGGCACGGCGGGCGCCGTCGACCACGATCGGCTGCGCACCCTGATGCGGTACGCCGACCAGCTCGCCCTCGCCTTCCAGATCATGGACGACGTGCGCGACGTCGAGGGCGGCCCCTCGCTGGGCAAGGATGCCGGTGGCGACCTCGACCGCCGGGTGCCGACCTGGCCGGTGATCGAATGGCTGGCCATGCGGCCCGGTTCTCGTGAGATGTGGCTCTCCGAGCTGACTTCCACCGCCGACCTGCAGGCGGACCTGGTGCACAGCGGGGCCACCCGAGCTGCCCGCGCGGTCGCCGTCCGCGCCGCCCAGACGGCCTGCAGGGCGATGGACGTGTTCCCGCCCTCCCCCGCGCGTGAGCACCTGCGCGAACTCTCGGCGCGGGTGATCTCCCGATGAGCGGGGGGCGGCTCGGCACCCTGGCCCACGGGCTGCGGCACCTACGCCGCGCACCGGACCTGGCCGCGCTGCGGGCAGCCCGGTCACCGGATGAGCTGGCCCGGCTGGCGCTGGTCCCGGCGGCCCGGAACCTGGGCATTGCAGCCGGTTTCCTGCCTGCGGACCTACGGGCCGAGGCTACCGCCGCTCTGCTGGCCTGCCGGGTGCTCGACGCCTACGAAGACCTCATCGACCGCCCGCTGGCGAGCGGCGCCGTCCTGACCGCCGTGGGCTACCTGAACGGCGCCACCGACACGCCTCCCCCGCCGCTGCACGCGGTCGCCGTCCGCGACAGCGAGGCAGTCGACCTGGTGCTGGCCGAGCGCATCCACGACGTCCGGGCGCTGCTGTCGGCGCTGCCCTTCGAGGGGCGGGAACGGGTCGGCCAGATGCTGGTCGACGTCGGCCGCGTGATGGCCCGCAATCTCGATTCACCCCTGCCGCGGGCCGTCTACAGCGAGGGCGTGCTCGGGCGGGTGGTGCTCTACGCATGCTCACTGGTCGCCGAAGACGCCTGCGCCGAGGCCGATCTGGGCGAGCTGGCTGGATGCATCGGCGTCACCGCCCAACTGGCCAACGACCTGCGCGACGGCGAACTGGCGCTCTACGGCGCCGGCGACCGCGAGGAACTGACCCGGGCGGTGATGCTGCGGCTGTTGGCCCCGGCGCTGGGCGGCTTCGCCCTGCTGGCCCGGCTCGGGCCGCGCACCCCCAGTCGCGGCGCCCGGGCGGCGATGGCCTACATGACCATCACGACGACCGCTTTCCTGTGCGCCGCCGTCGGGGCGCCCGCCCCCTACCGGCGGCGGCTGCGGCTCGGCGCGGCCGTGCTGGCCGCCCGCTCACCCGTTCACTGGACCACGATGCTGGAGCGGGTGCGGCGTTGCGCCGACGGGGCGATCCACCGGCTGCTCGATGCGTCACGCGACCTCTGTGGCGAGGCCGGCATCGCTGCCGGGTCGGGCCCGGCTGCGGAGGTGCTCGGTCTGGGTGACCCTCGCGCGATGTCGCCCTCGCTGGGGCCGCTGATCGTCGGCACCACCTTCGCCCTCGTGCGGGCCCTGCCGGAAGAACCGCTGACCGGCGAACTGCCCGATCCCCAGGTGCGCCGCATGATGATCGCCGATCATCTGGCCTTCGGCGCCCTGGAACGGTTGCGGCCCCGCGACGCCGACGCAATGCAGGCCCTCGCCACGGAATTTCAGCTCACCGCCCTCGACACCGCCAACCCGGGAGCCCGCCCATGACCATCGATTCGACCCGTCCCAGCACCGGAACGCCCGCGTCGTCCGAACAAGCGTCGTTCAGCCGGCGGGTGCTGAAGCTCGAGCACCCGGCGAATGTCGGCCCGCTAATGCATCTCGTGTGCTGGGTCGGGCTGCTGGCCTTCGGTCTGCTCGTGCCGGGCGCCACGAACTGGTACCTGGCGGTGCCGCTGATCGCCACGCTGACGCTGCTGAACTTCTCGATCACCATCGGTGTGCTCCACATGCACACCCATCGGCCGCTGTTCGTGTCGCGGCGGGCGAACCGGGTGATCGATGTGCTGTGCTGCATGCCCGCCTTGCTGACGGCGGCCGACATGCGCGAGGTGCACATCCTCAGCCACCACCGCTACAACGACGGGCCTAGCGACGTCACCTCCACCGAGGGGCACGAGCGGGGGCTGCGCGCCGTCTGGTACTGGATCAGGTACGGCTTCATCGTCAAGAACCACACCGTACGAACGATTTTCGCAGCCAATCCGTCGGATAACCGGCGCAAGCGGCGCCACCAGTTCCTCTTCGACTTCACTCTGGTCCTGGCGCTGATCGTGGCCGTCTCGTACGTCACCGACAGCACCCGGTTCGCGCTGTTCTACTGGATCCCGTTCTTCGTGACCCAGGTCAACGCCGGCTATTTTGCCTGGCTGACCCACGCCCCGGCCCGGGTCTTCGAGGACGACCCGAGCAAGTCGATCAACACGGCAGGTGACTGGCTGAACTTCTTCATCTTCAACCAGGGCTACCACAGCGTGCACCACCGCTACCCCGGCATCCATTGGAGCCAGATCCCGGACAAGCTCGACTTCATGCGGCAGGTCCGGCCCGACGTGATCGTGCCCTACTGGATGACGATCGCCTCGGCGTGGCGCCTGGTCGTGCCCGGAGGCTTCCTGGACGCGAGCTACGGCGAGCGGTGGAAGGCCACGCTGGACAAGCGGATGGAGCAGGGCACCGTCCGCTCGCGGTACCTGCCGTGGTTCGCATGGATCTGATCACGCCGCACCAGGTCCGGGATGTGCTAACGGACCGTCGTCGGCTCGTCCCGCTCCTGCTGGCGGTTGCCGGATACGCCATTGCCGCGGTGACCGTGCCCCTGATGCTGTTGTTCGCCGGGGGCTGGTGGCTGCCGAAGACGGTCGACGCCGGACCGCACCTGTCGACCGGCCCGTCGGTCGTGATCAACGTGCTGCTGCTGGCACTGTTCGGCCTGCAGCACTCGGGCATGGCACGACCCGCGTTCAAGGCGCTCGTCACCCGCCTGGTGCCCGAGGCCCTCGAGCGCACCGTCTACATCGTCATGGCCAGCCTGGCCGTGTGGGTGCTGTGCCTGGGCTGGCAGCCGCTGCCGCAACGGATCTGGTCGGCCGACGGCATCGTCGGGGTGGTGCTCGACGCCGGGTTCTGGCTCGGCTGCGTGCTGGTCTACGCGGCCACCCTGCTGCTGAACCACTTCTACCTGCTCGGTATCAGTCAGGCCTACCGCGGATACGTGACCCGGATGCCCGACGCGACCTCCGACCGGCTGCAGGTGCACGGGCCCTACCGCCTGGTGCGCCATCCGCTGATGACCGGCCTGCTGCTGTGCTTCTGGTGCGCGAGCACGTTCACGGCCGGGCACCTGCTGTGGGCGGCCGGGCTGACGGGCTACATCCTGCTGGGCACCTTCCTGGAGGAGCGCGACCTCGTCGCTCGCTTCGGCGCGGCCTACCGCACCTACGCCACCCGGGTGCCTCCCTTCTTCCCGTCACCGCTCAAGTTGCTGACGAAGGAGCCGCACGCATGAACCAGCCCGGACCAGCCGCGACCGTCGACAGCCACACGGACCTGGAAACCATCGTCGCCATCATCGGCAGCGGGTTCTCCGGCCTCGGCATGGCGATCCAATTGCGCAGACGGGGCCGTGACGACTTTCTGATCTTGGAGAAATCGCACGACATCGGCGGCACCTGGCGCGACAACACCTATCCGGGCTGCGGCTGCGACGTGCCGAGCGCCATATACTCGTACTCCTTTGAGCAGAACCCGTACTGGTCCAAAATGTGGTCTTCGCAGCCCGAGATCCAGGCATACCTGCAACGAATCACCGACAAGTACGACCTCCGCAGCAAGGTGGTGTTCGGCACCGAGATCGTCGCGGCGCACTGGGATGAGGCGGCCTCGCGCTGGCACCTTCATTCGGCCGACGGACGCACCATCACTGCCCAGTTCATTGTGCTCGGCGTCGGCCCGCTGCATCGGCCAAGGATCCCGAAGCTCAACGGCATCGAGTCGTTCACCGGGCCGGCCTTCCACTCCGCGCAGTGGGATCACAGCGTGGATTTGACCGGCAAGAAGGTCGCCGTGATCGGCACCGGCGCCAGCGCAATCCAATTCGTGCCGACCATCGCCGAACAAGTAGGGCAGTTGCAGCTGTATCAGCGTACCCCCCCTTGGGTGTTAGGCCGTAAGAACCCGACCATCCCCAAGTCACTTCAGCAGCTTTTCGCCAAGGTGCCCTTGGCCCGCAACATCTTCCGTGCCGCAAATTATTGGGTCGGGGAGTCGCTGGCCCTCGGGCTCCATGGGTACGGCAACCTGCATAAGCCGCTGGAATGGGCCGCCAGGGCCAACATCCGCAGGAGCATCAAGGATCCGGCGTTGGTGGCCAAGCTCACCCCCGACTATCAGATCGGCTGCAAGCGCCTCCTTTTCTCCCCCACGTACTACCCGGCGCTTGCTCGGCCCAACGCCGAGGTGATCACGGACGGTATCGCCGAGATACGGCCCGGGAGCATCGTGACCGTCGACGGCACCGAGCGCGCGGCGGACGTCATCATCTACGGCACCGGGTTCCACGTCTTCGATAGGTTCGACTCCCTCGATCTCCGCGGTGTCGGCGGCGAGTCGTTGGTGGAGCGGAGGATCACCTATGGCGCTCAAGCCCACTTGGGTGTCAACGTCACCGGGGTACCCAACGCGTTCTTCTTGATGGGCGCCAACACTGGGATAACACACAACTCGATAGTGTTCATGATCGAGCAGCAGATCAAATTTGCGCTGCGCGCCATGGACGGTGTGCAGCAGCGCGCGGCCGCCTCGATCCAGGTCCGGCGGGGTGCCCAGGACCGGTTCAACGAGGACATCCAGCGCCGGCTGGCCAAGCGCGTGTGGTCCACCGCGGGTTGCACGAGTTGGTTTGTGGATGACACGGGTGTCAATCGCGTCCTCTGGCCGGGTTTCACCTGGCAGTACTGGCGGGCGACGCGTAACTTCGACGAGAAGGAGTTCGAGTTCACCCGGGCGCAGATCACCCGCGGACAGTCCGCCGCGGCACGGACTGTGGGTGATGTGAGTGCGCGGATTGCCAACTTCTCGTATCCGAGGTCGGCGAACGTTTCCCAGAAAAGCCTGCCGCAGAAACGGTCCAGGGCCCATGCCGGCCTTAGAACGATGAACTCGTCGGGGTCGATCTCAAGGAACGGGAATTGACTGAAGGTATATCTGCAATGCGCCAGATTTCCCTTCTTACGTTCTCCCGCAA